>NZ_JBPAOE010000009.1:0-83885 GCF_054051265.1 Vibrio sp. C8 | reverse complement strand
GTACGTTTACCTATTGATTTCATGACATTCTCCAATTGGTTACTGGAAAAGTGTCAACCTTATTTAGGACGGGTCACGGCATACAAAAAAGCGGCAAATATTGCCGCTTTTCTATTTCTGGTTTTATTGGTGTTGCCTGCTATCAATACTTTGACTATTAACACAGCGACGTGCTGGTTACGCTTTGAGATTGGTACCCAAAGTCGAAACGGATTGAGTGCGGCCTGTTGCGCTATAAGTCATGCCTACTTTGCCCAAGCTTTGCTGCATCATGTTATTGAGTTTATTAAAGCTTAGTTGTGCGCGATTCAGTGCTTCGCCATTAATCAAGTTAGCTTGTTGGCAGTCGTGAATAACAGAACGAATTTGATTGGTTAACTCATTGAGGTAGCTATCCTCTGTCAGGCTCGAGACGTGAGGATGGGCAGCAATTCGTTGATCTGTGGTTTGCAGTTGGTTAACCAAAGTAGTTTTCTGTTTGGCAAGCGTTTCTATATCCGCAGATACTCGAGAAGTAATTGCGATTTTCTCTTTTTCCAACAGCACCGATAATTCTTGTGCGTTTTTCAGTTGGAATTCGATTAAGTCTTTTAGTGCTGCCATAACTTAAATTGCCTATAAACCGAATTGGGTGATCTAATCGAAATGGATTAGTTGAAGCCACCCAATTCTTTTTCAAATCTGATCATATTGTCGGCCAGTTTTTCTGAATCAACAACATAAGATCCGTTTGCGATCGCCTCTTTAATCGCAGCGACTTTAGCGCTGTCGAAGCTAGGGGTCGTCGTCATGTCGTTATGCAGTTCTCCAATGGCCTTTCCTTGATGGCTAAGCGATACAGAGTCTTGCTTAACAGCACCACGGGATGTTGCACTTGATGTTGATGAAGATGCATCTGAATTAGAACGAGCAGGGGTTCGATTCGTTGTGTTTAACGAATGCCCTGAGCGTATGTTATCAATGCCTGCCATAAATGAGCCTTTTTTAAATATGAATCTGTACTGTCAATATCGACATGTAGAAGAATAACTTTAGCAATTTTATGGCTTCGTGACGAAATTAACGATTTTATTGCTAAGTAACTAAAACTGAACGGTTACTTCGCCAATACCACTGACTTGCGCATCTATTATACGGTTAGATTTATCATTTTTCACTTTTATCTGTTCACCGAAGCTTCCGTCAGATAATGCTGTTCCTTTAGTAGTAATATTCATACCACTGGCGTTTGCTTGGATAAGTACACTGTCATTTCGGCATACTACACAGATATCATTTTGTTCGATAACATCACCTAACTTCACGTTTTTCTTGGTTTTTGCTCCGACCACTCTCTCTGTCGAGGAAAAACCTTGCCGTCTAAAGCGCAGCAGATCTACCATACTGATAGTTATATCGTTGTCTGTTAAAACTTGTCCTCTGCTAATATGATTAGCAGCGGTAACCATAGGAACTCGCATTGTTAGGCGAACGGGAACATAGATTTTCCAGTTATCCGCTTCGCATTCAACTAGTACGGTGATGTTGCTGGCAGACGCATTATTGGATGACGATGAGGTTGTGAGAGTGTTTGGGCAATCGGTGGCGAATATTCGGTCATCTATGTTTGCGGCATTCACTACGAGCTCGCCCCCTTCGGCGACTTCAACATTGCTCAAAACATGATTTTCAGCGGCATTTTGAATCATTTTTACTTGCTCTGGTGTTGCAGCAAACAAAGAAAGACTAAAGAAAGCTAACAAAAAACCGATAGAGTTAAAAAAAATATTATAGAAAGCTCTACACTTAGATAGGGAATGTAGATGTAAACAGATCTTCGGATGCATTGTTCGTGTCTCTCGTTTCTTCATAGCGTGTAGTAGACTACCACTTTTTTATGAACATAAGTTTGAGATGGAGATGTGCTTATGACGGGTATTCTTGATTCTGTGAATCAGCGTACGCAACTTGTCGGCCAAAACCGACTAGAATTACTGACTTTCCGTCTTAACGGACACCAACGTTATGGCATTAACGTTTTTAAAGTCAAAGAAGTTCTACAATGTCCTAAATTGACTGCTATGCCTAACTTGCATCACTTAGTGAAAGGTGTTGCCCATATTCGGGGGCAAACGCTTTCTGTTATTGACTTAAGCTTGGCCATCGGTGGTCGTCCGACTCAGGATGTTCAAAAAAGTTTTGTTGTCATTGCAGAATTTAACCGTACAACTCAAGCTTTTTTAGTAAGTTCGGTTGAACGTATAATCAATATGCACTGGGAAGCAATTCTTCCTCCGCCAGAAGGTGCTGGTAAAGCAAACTATCTGACAGCAGTAACCAATATTGATAACGAGCTGGTTGAAATTCTAGATGTAGAAAAGATCCTTGCAGAAATTGCACCAGTTAATGAAGAGATGGATGCTAGCATCGGTCATGATATTGCGGAAGCGGAACAAGAAAAGGCGATTGTTCGCCGTATTTTAATTGCAGACGACTCGACAGTAGCTCGTAAGCAAGTCCAACGAGCGATAGAGTCAATCGGTTTTGAATGTATTTTGACCAAAGACGGTAAAGATGCATATGAAAAGCTGTTAGAAATGGCAAAAGAAGGTAGTATTTACGAACAAATCTCTTTGGTGATTTCGGATATTGAAATGCCAGAGATGGACGGCTACACCTTAACGGCAGAAATACGCCGCAATAATGAATTAAAAGATCTCTACGTTATACTGCACTCATCACTGAGTGGGGTATTTAACCAAGCTATGGTTGAACGAGTAGGTGCAAATGCATTTATCGCTAAGTTTAACCCTGATGAGCTTGGTAATGCGGTGAAGGCTGCGCTAGTAAAATAAAGAGAAATTAATGACTGCTATTACTATAAGCGATCAAGAATATCGCGACTTTTGCCGATTTCTGGAATCTCAATGCGGGATCGTGTTGGGAGACAGCAAACAGTACTTGGTGAGAAGTCGTCTCAGTCCACTTGTGACTAAATATAAGTTAGCTAGTTTATCTGACCTGTTACGAGATGTCGTAACAGGGAGAAATCGTGATTTGCGTGTGGCAGCAGTTGATGCGATGACAACCAATGAAACCTTATGGTTTCGTGATACGTATCCGTTTACTGTGCTTGCTGAGCGTATACTGCCAGAAATGGCGGCAAAAAAACGCCCAATTAAAATCTGGTCGGCGGCGAGTTCTTCAGGTCAAGAGCCTTATTCAATGGCAATGACTATTCTCGAAACTCAACAGCGCCGACCTGGTTTGCTTCCTAGTGTGTCGATCACGGCAACTGATATCTCAGCAAGCATGCTGGATATGTGTCGTGCAGGTGTTTATGACAACCTCGCTTTGGGACGTGGTTTGTCTCCTGAGCGCCGTCGTGCATTCTTTGAAGATGCAGGGGACGGACGTATGAAGGTAAAAGATAGCCTCAAACGTTTGGTGAACTTCCGCCCGCAAAACTTAATGGAAAGTTATGCGTTGCTCGGTAAGTTCGACATCATTTTCTGTAGAAATGTATTGATTTACTTCTCGCCAGATATGAAAGCAAAAGTATTGAATCAGATGGCAAACAACCTAAATCCCGGTGGTTACCTGCTGCTTGGTGCATCTGAGTCTTTAACTGGGCTGACAGACAAGTTTGAAATGGTGCGTTGTAATCCTGGCATCATCTATAAACTCAAATAAGTCATAAACTCAAATCAATCCCTTTTTATAGCCCAGCCATGTGCTGGGCTTTTTCTTTCCTTTTTGGTTCACTGTCCTATACCTAAAGGGATACATTCCAAATCTCTAAATTTTTAGGTTTGCTACTGCCAAAAACGGCGTGCTTTTTGCAATCTTCTTGTTTGCAACGAAAGTAATGCAACACGAGAAAAGATTAATTGTGAATTGGTAAGTTTAAAAGTTGGTACGCTAATTGCTTTTAATCTATGACTAACGGTCAGTTCTTATTAAAGAGGCAAAGTATGGCTATTTCTTTCAACAACGCACTCGGTATTCACCAGCATACGGTGGGTGTTCGTGAACGCAATGCAGAGGTTATCTCTACTAACATTGCTCAAGCGAATACACCTGGGTTTAAGGCGAAAGGAATGGACTTCAATAAGGCTTTGCAGGCGGCAAGTTCGGGGGCAAGCATTGGTCTTAGCCGTACGGACGGTCGGCATATTCCTGCCTCTACGACTGTGACAGGGGAAATGCTTTACCGCGTTCCAACTCAACCTGACACTGGTGATGGCAACACGGTGGATGTGGATTTAGAGCGTAACTTGTTTATGCAAAACCAGATTCGCCACCAAGCATCACTCGACTTCTTAGGAAGTAAATTCAAGAACTTAACGAAAGCAATTAAAGGGGAGTAATTTAGATGAGCTTATTTAATGTGTTCAATGTGACAGGTTCCGCGATGAGTGCAGAGTCTGTTCGTCTAAATACAACCTCAAGTAACCTTGCTAACGCGGACAGTATCAGCAGCTCGGCTGAAGATACTTATAAAGCGCGTCACGCAGTGTTCGGAGCTGAGTTGAGTAAGGCACGTTTTAACCGCGACCCAAATGTGCCTGTGAAAGTGTTAGGTATTGTGGAAAGTGATAAACCGTTATCAGCGGAGTTTAACCCTGACCACCCACTTGCGAATGACGAAGGCTATATCTACAAGCCTAACGTTAACGTAATGGAAGAAATGGCTAATATGATTTCTGCATCACGTTCATACCAAACGAACGTACAGGTTGCAGATGCTAGTAAACAAATGCTGCTGCGTACGCTGCAGATGGGTCAATAAGGATAAGGAGTTAGCGTATGGCCGGAATAGATAACGTTGGTCAAAGCGGCTTGTCCTATGTTGACCAGCTGAAGGCTCTTCAAGATCAGAAGAAACCGAATGAGACCACAGGTAAACAAGATCTTAAACAAGAAGATTTTCTTTCCCTGCTCACAAAGCAACTTTCTCAGCAAGACCCTTTTAAGCCGGTTAGCAATGACCAGATGATTGCGCAAATGGCATCATTTGCGACGGTTGATGGTATTGGCAAGATGAACACTCAATTTGAGAGTTTGAACTCGGCAATGACATCTAACCAAGCCTTGCAGGCATCGTCACTGGTAGGTCGTGATGTATTGGTACCAGGTGCTGCAGGCGTTAAGAAAGATGATGCAGGCATGGCGGCAATGGTTAAGCTTCCAAGTTCGGTAGAGAATTTATTTGTTCGTATCGAAGACGAAATGGGACAGCTAGTTCGTACTATGGATGTAGGAGCTAAACCGGCCGGTGACAACCGTGTCGAATGGGATGGAAAAGATCAAAACGGTAATCCATTGCCGGCCGGCAAATACAAAGTGAAAGCGGCAGGTTTACTAGATGGAACAAGTACTGAATTTGGCGTATCTACTTACGCTAACGTCAATAGTGTTCTGCTTGGTAAGGGTGATGGTAACGTACTACTCAATCTAGCTGGTTTCACATCACCAGTGAAACTTGCTGAAGTACTTGAAGTTGGCAAAGCATAGAATGCTAGCTAGATAGGAGAATTTGGAATGTCATATGTATCTCTTAGTGGTTTATCTGCAGCTCAGTTAGACCTGAATACAACCAGTAATAACATTGCTAACGCAAACACGTTTGGCTTCAAAGAGTCTCGTGCTGAATTTGGTGATGTGTATTCGAACTCTTTATTTACCAACGCTAAAACCACCCCTGGTGGCGGTGTTCAAGCAAATAAAGTAGCTCAGCAATTCCATGAAGGTTCAAGTATTTATACTAATAACCCAATGGATTTACGTATTGCGGGTACTGGCTTTTTCGCGGTATCAAAAGAGCGCCTCATTCCGCAACAAAATGAATTGACTCGTAATGGTGCTTTTCACATTAACAAAGACAATTACATGGTTACGTCGAATGATGAGTTCCTACTGGGCTATCAGGTGAATCCTGATACAGGGGATGTGCTTTCTTATGAGCCACAGCCTTTGAACATTCCAGCTGAGTTTGGTAAGCCGAAACAAACGGCGAACGTTGATGTGGGTGTAAACTTGCCTGCGAATGGTGATTTGAAAGATCCAACCTTGTTTGATTTCAATGATCCGGAAACGTATAACCGCTCAACGTCATCGACAGTTTATGACTCGATGGGTCAATCGTATAAGATGACAACGTATTACCTGAAAGATCAAAGTCAGCCTAATACATGGCAAACGTATTACACCATGACAGATAAAGAGGGAGAAAAACCCCTTAATATCACTGGTGGTGATGCGGCAACGCCAACCGGCCATGTTGGTCACACAATGAAATTTAATAACGATGGTACATTAGCTAGCCTAAATAACGGCCAGCCAATCGTGTCCGATCCATTAGGTTCCGGTGCGACTCCAATCAACTTGAACGGTGCGGATGTTAGCCAAACTATCGCCTTAAAATTGGATTCGGCAACTCAGTTTGCCGCACCATTTGAATTGACTAAGTTCGATGAAGATGGCGCGACAACGGGTTTCTTAACCAAAATTGATTTTGATGAAAATGGTAGTGTATTGGGTACCTACTCAAACGGTGAGAATATCACTTTAGGCCGAGTGGCATTAGTGCGAGTATCTAATGAGCAAGGTCTGGATAAAAAAGGTGGTACTCAGTGGGATACGACTCAAATGTCTGGTGACAAAATTTGGGGTGAATCCAACAAAGGCTCTTTTGGTACTATTAATAACGGTACTCTTGAGCAGTCGAATATCGACATGACTCAAGAGCTAGTGGATTTGATCTCTGCTCAACGTAACTTCCAAGCAAACTCACGTGCGCTAGAAGTTCACAACCAGCTACAACAAAACATCCTGCAGATTCGATAATACGATCTTCGTATATATGGTCATCTGGTCTATCAAGCCAGCGGCAACGCTGGCTTGATAGGATTGCCAGTTTGCCACATTGCCGCGGCAAATCTCCCCGTAATACCTCTTCTATTTACTATAACTTTCTGTTTTATATTGAAAATAAAACTTGGCACACCTATTGCTTTGTAAGTCGTATCAGATGAATTTTGGAGCAAATTATGGACCGTGCATTGTTTCTCGCCATGAGTGGCGCAAAGCAAAATATGCAAGCTATGCAGCTAAGAGCGAATAACTTGGCCAACGTAAGCACAACCGGTTTTCGTGCTGACCTAGCACAAGCTCGTTCAATGCAAGCATATGGTGATGGTCTGCCTAGCCGAGTGTTCAGTATGACTGAGCGCCCAGGAAACAATTTCCAGCAAGGCAGTGTTATTACAACGGGACGTGATTTGGATGTCACAATTCAAGGCGATGGCTGGATTGCAGTGCAAGACAAAACCGGTGCTGAAGGTTTAACTCGTAATGGTAATTTGCAAATCGACCAAACAGGTCTTTTGCTCAACGGCAATGGTCACTTGGTGCTTGGTGAAACTGGTGCGCCAATTACTTTGCCGGTGCCTGTGGCAAAAGTTGAAATCGGCAACGATGGTACTATCTCTGTTCGCCCACAAGGTGCTCCGGCAGATGCTATGGAAATTGTTGACCGCATCAAACTTGTTCGCCCAAACAACCAAGATTTATATAAAGATGTTAATGGTCTTTTCCGCGCGAAAGATCCAAACGCTGCATATGATGCAGATGCCAATGTGAAAATTCTGACCAGAGCCCTAGAAGGCAGTAACGTCAATGCGGTGGGTGAAATGACTAGCCTAATCGAGTTACAGCGTCAGTTTGAAATGCAAGTCAAAATGATGAGCACGGCAGAAGACATGGACAAATCGTCCGATTCTCTGCTTCGTATGAGCTAACCAATTGAAAGGAAATTAGTATGCAGCCGGCATTATGGGTAAGTAAAACAGGCCTCGACGCGCAGCAAACCAATATTGCTACGATCTCGAACAACTTAGCGAACGCCTCGACGATTGGTTACAAGAAGAGTCGTGCGGTCTTTGAAGATTTGTTCTATCAAAATATTAACCAGCCTGGTGGTCAGTCATCTCAGAATACTGAATTGCCAAGTGGTTTGATGTTAGGTGCGGGTTCTAAAGTAGTGGCTACTCAAAAAGTACACACCAATGGTAACGCACAGACGACAACTAACAGTCTCGACATGATGATCGAAGGGGATGGTTTTTTCCAAATCCTGATGCCGGATGGCAATATCGGTTATTCACGAAATGGTCAGTTCACTCTCAACGATGAAGGTGTGATTGTCACGTCAGGAGCGGGTTACGCTTTGGATCCTGAAATTGTGGTTCCTGAAGATGCTATCTCAATCACTATCGGTAACGACGGTGAAGTGTCGGCTCGAATTCGTGGTCAGCAAGACAACCAAGTTTTAGGGCAGATCACCACGGTAGATTTTATTAACCCAGGTGGCTTAGAGCCGATAGGTCAGAACCTTTACTTGCCGACAGGGGCAAGTGGTGACCCACAAGAAGGTGTTCCGGGTTTAGATGGCCTAGGCAGCATTCGTCAGTCAACACTGGAAAGCTCAAACGTTAACGTAACTGAAGAGTTGGTGAATATGATTGAAGCTCAACGTGTCTACGAGATGAACTCAAAAGTGATCTCGGCAGTAGACAAGATGATGAGCTATGCGAACCAGCAGCTATAACCTAATAGCAATAATCTTAGCTCATAAAGAGTGATTGAGAGAGTGTGATGATGAAACGTTTACTTAGCCTAATTTTTGTTTTGACGGTTTCTGGCTGTGGACTACTGCCAGAAGAGATCGAAACCTCGGATGTCACTGCCGGAACAACGGTTGTGGATGCTGTTGAAGGCGACAAGGCTGCTGCAACTGATACTGGCATGGTTGATACTCTACGTAAACGTAATGATCCTGTTGCTGGTGATCCTGCATGGGCGCCGATTCACCCTAAAGCTAAACCTGAACATTACGCGGCAGAGACGGGATCACTATTTAACTTAGCTAGCTCAAGTAGCCTTTATGATGATTCAAAACCTCGCATTATTGGTGACATCATTACTGTTAATTTGGATGAGAAAACCAAAGCGGCAAAAAGTGCTGACGCAGATTTGAATAAATCGAATGATGCTTCAATGGATCCTCTCGCTGTCGGCGGGAAAGATTTAACCGTTGGCGAATATAACTTCTCTTACGCTTTGAAAAACGACAATAAGTTCAGTGGTAGCGCGGCAGCTAACCAGAGCAACAGTCTCTCTGGTTCGATCACAGTCGAAGTGATTGAAGTATTGGCAAACGGTAACCTCGTGATTCGTGGTGAAAAATGGTTAACCTTTAATACCGGTGATGAGTACATTCGTTTAAGCGGCACTATTCGTCCAGACGACATTGATTTTGATAACACCATTGCTTCAACCCGTATTTCTAACGCTCGAATTCAATATTCTGGTACCGGAACGAACCAAGATATGCAAGAACCTGGATTCTTGGCACGATTTTTTAATGTGTCTCTGTAGATTAAGCTCTACAGTCGAAGAATTGACAGAATTAAGTTGATATCGATGAGGCCTAATTGGCCTCATTTGTTTTTTGAACTCAGGTCGGCAGACCTAACGTTAACGGTAACCCACAATGAAAAAACTCACTTTGTTATTGATGATGCTAGTGACAGCAAGCGCCAACGCTGCTCGCATCAAAGATGTTGCTCAAGTAGCAGGTGTGCGTAGTAACCAATTGGTGGGCTACGGTTTGGTGACTGGTTTGCCGGGTACGGGTGAATCTACACCTTTCACAGATCAAAGCTTCAACGCCATGCTACAAAGCTTCGGCATTCAATTGCCACCTGGCACTAAGCCAAAAACCAAAAACGTTGCCGCTGTTATTGTGACGGCTGATTTACCTGCGTTTTCAAAGCAGGGACAAACGGTTGATATTACGGTTTCTTCAATCGGCTCAGCAAAAAGTCTGCGTGGTGGCACATTAATGCAGACTTTCTTAAAAGGTTTGGATGGTCAAGTTTATGCTGTGGCACAAGGCAACTTAGTTGTTAGCGGTTTTAGTGCCTCTGGCGCAGACGGTTCAAAAGTCGTGGGTAATAACCCAGCTGTGGGTATGATTTCTGGTGGTGCGATTGTCGAGCGTGAAGTTCCAACACCATTTGGGCGCGGCGATTTTATTACCTTCAACCTGCTGGAGTCGGATTTTACTACTGCTCAGCGCATGGCAGATGCAGTGAACAATTTCCTTGGTCCACAAATGGCATCTGCAATTGATGCAGCATCTGTACGCGTTCGTGCGCCTCGAGATGTAAGTCAGCGAGTGGCATTTCTTTCCGCGATTGAGAACTTAGAATTTAACCCAGCAGATGGTTCGGCAAAAATCATTGTTAACTCTCGTACAGGTACTATCGTTGTTGGTCAGCACGTTCGCCTAAAACCTGCGGCAGTCACTCACGGCGGTATGACGGTGGCAATTAAAGAGAACCTCAATGTTAGCCAACCGAATGCTTTCTCTGGTGGTCAAACCGTGGTTGTTCCTAATTCGACTATCGAAGTAGAAGAGAAGCAGGGCAAGATGTTTAAACTTGAGCCAGGTGTGACTCTGGATGAACTTGTTCGTGCAGTAAACGAAGTTGGCGCAGCGCCTTCAGACTTAATGGCAATCCTGCAAGCACTTAAGCAAGCTGGTGCTATTGAAGGCCAGTTGATCATTATCTAAGGAGCTTAAGATGATTAATAACTCTAACGATATTGGTTTTATTCACGATATTGCCAGCCTAGATAAACTGCGTCAGCAGGCAGTGGGTGGTGACGAAAAATCAGAGAAAGAAGCGTTAACTGCGGCAGCTCGTCAGTTTGAATCGATCTTTACCAACATGATGTTGAAGTCGATGCGTGATGCTAACTCTGGCTTTAAATCGGAATTGTTTAACAGCCAAAATGAAGATTTCTATCGCCAGATGCTAGATGAGCAGATGACCAGCGAACTGAGTTCATCAGGTTCTCTCGGGTTGGCGGATATGATTGTTGCTCAACTTTCGGCAGCAGAAAAACCGCAAGCAGGCGGCGAAGATGCATTCCAAGAAGCGATGCGACGTGTTGAACACTCTCGTGAAGCTGCGGCAAACCGAGCTGAAATGAGTGATGACAGTGAGCTAGAGATGGTTAATAGCACAGCTGCTAGTGCAGGTGCGGCTCAACAGGCGGCAAACTTTGAATCACCACGTTCGTTTGTTTCGTCGCTTAAGCCTTATGCTGATAAAGCGGCAAAAGCTTTGGGCATTGACGCTTCTCTATTGATTGCCCAAGCGGCACTAGAAACTGGCTGGGGGCAGAAAGTGGTTAAAAATGCCCGTGGTAGTAGCAACAACCTATTCAACATTAAAGCGGACCGCAGTTGGCAAGGAAATAAAGTGGCAACTCAAACTTTGGAGTATCACCATAATACGCCAGTTATGGAAAAGGCGGCATTCCGTTCGTATAACTCTTTCCAAGACAGCTTTAATGACTATGTTCGTTTCCTAGAAAAGAACCCTCGTTACACTACTGCACTGAATCATCAAGGTAGTAACGAAGAGTTCATTCGAGGTATTCATAAAGCGGGATACGCTACTGACCCAGAATACGCAGACAAAGTGCTACGAGTTAAATCTCAAATCGACCAGATGGGCGAACTTTAAATTGTGAAGGCCGGAGAAATGACTCCGGCTTTTTTGCCTTTCTTCTTAAACTCACTTCCTATTTCTTCTTTATATTTCCTAGAGTTACCTCCAATAAATAAAACTGGCATACATGTTGCTTTATACCCTGTAGATAGTCAGTAAACACTGATGTTTTTATAGTTTTTGGGGGCAGTATGGCGTCTGATCTTCTGAATGTGGGTACGCAAAGCGTATTAACCGCTCAGAGACAACTCAATACAACAGGTCATAACATTTCTAATGTTAATACAGAGGGTTACAGTCGTCAGTCTGTGATCCAAGGGACCAATATGCCTCGCCAATACGGCGGACAAACCTATGGTATGGGTGTACATGTGGACAATGTTCGCCGCTCATGGGATCAGTTTGCCGTTAAAGAGCTGAACATTGCCACTTCCGAATATGCGTTTAAGAGCGATACTGAGCAGAACCTAGATATGTTATCCAAATTGCTCTCTTCCGTTGCGTCTAAAAAAATTCCTGAGAACCTTAACGAGTGGTTTGATGCGGTGAAATCACTCGCGGATTCCCCGAATGACGTGGGCGCTCGTAAAGTGGTACTTGAGAAAGCAAATTTGATTTCTCAAAACCTTAACGATTTCCATGAAACTGTGCGCCGCCAGTACGATGTGACCAACAAAGGTCTTGATGTTGGTGTCGAACGTATTAACCAGATCGCAATTGAAATCCGTGATTTACAACGTCTGATGATGAAGGTGCCTGGTCCTCATAATGATTTAATGGATCAGCATGAAAAGCTGGTGGCTGAGCTTTCTGAGTACACCAACGTTACCGTTACGCCTCGTAAAAATGCGGAAGGATTTAACATCCATATCGGTAATGGGCATACCTTGGTTTCCGGCACAGAAGCGAGCCAGTTA
The DNA here is from genome assembly GCF_054051265.1 of Vibrio sp. C8. Lineage (NCBI taxonomy): Bacteria > Pseudomonadati > Pseudomonadota > Gammaproteobacteria > Vibrionales > Vibrionaceae > Vibrio > Vibrio sp. C8. The sequence goes on along the minus strand of NZ_JBPAOE010000009.1, from coordinate 71,401 downwards.
AAAATGATGGATGGTTATCCTGACGTTAAACAACGTCGTCTAGCCATGGTTGAAGGTAGTGGGATTAAACCGATTACGGCAAAAGATATTGGCGGCAAAATTGGCGCGTTGATGGATATGCGTGACGATCATATCCCTTACGTTATGGACGAAATCGGCCGCTTAGCAACATCTTTTTCTTATGAAGTGAATAAGTTGCAATGGCAAGGCTTGGATCTGCGTGGTGATGTCGGCCATAACATATTTACCGATGTGAACTCAGATGTTGCCGCTCGTGAACGTGTCGTCACCCCTGGTGATTCAAAAGCAGATATTGCCGTTTACATCGATGATATCAGCCAGCTCACAGGCGGTGAGTACTCGCTCTCATACAACGGCAGTGACTATGTGGTCACGCGTCCTAGCGGTGAACAGCTGATTGCTGAGGAATCTCGCGGCAATATTTTCATCGATGGCATGCGAATTCAAATCAATAATGATCCACAGACTGGTGAACGCGTCATTTTGCGCCCAACTCGTAGTGGTGCCAAAGACATTAAGCTCGTCACTAACGACCCAGCTAAAATTGCCGCTCAAAGTTATGAAGCATCGACCACGTTGGCCCAAGGCAAAGCGAAATTCAAAATTCTGGAAGCAGGTGCTGTTCGTGAGTTTGAAGTGGTGATCTCTCCTTTGGGTGACCAGTTTGCCGTTACCGATACAAAAGGCAACATCCTATTGGAACCGCAAGAGTATCCGCCTTCAGGCCCTGTTGAAGTTCAGGGGACCATTTTTGAACTCTCCGGAGGTGCATTGCCGGATGATAAATTTACGGCAAACCTTGTCGCTTCAGAAGGTGACAACGGCAACTTACGTAAAATGATTAATGTTCAAACCAATAAAGAGATGAACGATAACAACTCGACCATCATCGATCTGTATCACAACCTCAATACAGATTTTGGTTTGAAGTTGTCGACTGCTTCACGTCTTACGGACGTTTCTCGTTTAGAAAAACAGTCAGCACAAGAACGTATTGCTTCCGTATCTGGGGTGAACCTAGATGAAGAAGCGGCAAATATGATGAAGTTTCAGCAAGCTTATATGGCTTCGTCTCGAATCATCCAAGCGTCAAACGATACGTTTAACACTATTCTGCAGTTGAGATAGGAGGGAGATTAAATGTTAACTCGAATTTCTAGCTTCCATAACTATCAATCTGTGCAAAACGACATGCGTCGCCAGGAATCAAAAGTTCACCATAACCAAGCGCAGTTAGCGTCTGGTAAGAAGCTATTGTCGGCTGCGGATAATCCGCTCGCGACACATTACATTCAGAACGTTTCTCAGCAAGAAGAGCAATTACGCCAATATTTAGATGCCATCACTTTGGTTCGAAACCGTCTTGAGCATCAGGAAGTGATTGTTAGTAATGCGGAAGAGTTTGCTGATAAAGCCAAGCGTAATGTCATGGAAATGATTAACGGTTCTCTTTCACCAGAAGACCGCGGCGCTATAGCTCGTCAGATCCAGGAGATTTCCAATAACTTCATTAACCTTGCGAATGTTCAGGATGAAATGGGCAACTATATTTTTGCCGGTACCAAACCAAAGAATCAGCCGTTCTTCCGCGACAACGCCGGTAACGTCACTTATTCCGGTGATGACTATCAGCGAAAAATGAAGATTTCTAATAGCTTGGAAATTCCGTTTAACACGCCGGGTAGCAAAATCTTTATGGAGATTGAGAACCCGTTTGGTGATTACGAACCGAATTACGCTTTGCAAGAAGGTTCTGAGTTATTGCTTGAGCGTGCAACCAACAGCAACGTTGATGATAACTCGAACTACACGGTGACATTCGTTGATATGGATAACGGCAAGTTTGGTTATCAACTTGAACGTAACGGCAGCATTGTGCAGGCCGATGAGTTTGATGGCAAAACTGGTATCCAGTTTGAAGGTTTAACGATCGCAATTAAAGGTCAGATCACTAAAGGTGACTCTATAACTATCGAGCCTCGTAAAACCTTCAGTATTTTCGACAGTTTTAAAGATGCGATTGAGTACTCATCTGGCTCCGTCTCAGATGCTTCTTCGACAGCGAAATTACATCAAGTGGTAGAAGAGCTACATAAAGCTTTTATTCACTTGAATAAATCGCACACCAATATCGGTGCCAGCTTGAGCACTTTAGATATTCAAGAAGAGCAACACGAAGATTTCAAAATCAGCCTAGCGAAGTCAAAAAGTCAGTTTGAAGACTTGGATTACGCAGAGGCCGTGATTGAATTCAACGAAAACTCCCGAGCTTTGCAAGCGTCTCAGCAAGCGTTCGGTAAAACCAAAGATTTAACCCTATTTAATTACATCTAACTTGAATGCCATATGTGCAATGCCATATGAGCAAAGTGAAATGTGATTAATAAAGGAACGATTGCCACTTTGTTTATTGATGGTAAATCAATCAATAGTAAAGCGGCAAGTACGCGGCAATTAATGATTGCCGCTGGCTATGAATCTCTAGATGTTCCATCTGGTTCGGATAGAGGGTCTTGGTAACTTATTGAAATTTAGGGTTTTTAAAAATAATTTCACTAAATATAAAAATTGGCACACATATTGAATTATCAATACAAGTGTTAATTAAACAATTTTTTAAATCAGCACAAGTTGCAGATTTAGCAAGTTATTTACGGTCAGTGCTTCCAAAGAGTAAAGCTGACCGCTTCGCAAAATACTTGCGGACTCGATAGGAGAGCAAACTATGACCATTAATGTAAATACCAACGTGTCGGCAATGACTGCGCAGCGTTATCTAAACAAAGCGACTGGTGAGCTAAACACATCTATGGAGCGCTTGTCGTCTGGTAACCGCATCAACAGTGCGAAAGACGATGCAGCGGGCCTACAAATTTCTAACCGTTTAACTGCTCAGTCTCGTGGTCTAGATGTAGCAATGCGTAATGCCAATGATGGTATTTCGATTGCGCAGACTGCGGAAGGTGCAATGAATGAGTCAACCAGCATATTACAACGTATGCGTGACCTATCTTTGCAGTCATCAAACGGCACCAACTCTTTATCTGAGCGTACAGCGCTTAACGAAGAAGTGTCAGCACTGCAAGACGAACTAAACCGTATCGCAGAAACCACTTCATTCGGTGGACGTAAACTGCTTAATGGTTCATTTGGTGAGGCATCATTCCAGATCGGCTCTAGCTCTGGTGAGGCTATCATCATGGGGTTAACCAGCATCCGTGCTGATGAGCCTCGTATGGGTGGTATGGCGTACGTGTCAGAGCAGGGCAAAACAAAAGACTGGGGTGTACCAGTCAACGCAAATGAACTGACTTTCGAGTTCACGGGTAAAGACGGTGAGCCGAAGACGGTAAGTGTTCAAGCGAAAGTCGGCGACGATATTGAAGAGGTTGCAACCTATATCAATGGTCAAACAGACGTATTTAAAGCGTCAGTAGACGAAGATGGCAAGCTGCAAATCTTCATTGCTGAGCCGGATATGGCACAAGACTTCAACATCGGCGGCAGTTTAGCTGGTGAACTTGGTTTGAGCACTGAAAGTGGCAGATACACAACAGTACAAGATATTGATGTAACAACAGTGGGCGGTTCTCAGAACGCTGTTGGTATTATCGACGCGGCTTTGAAATACGTTGATTCACAACGAGCTGACTTGGGTGCGAAACAAAACCGTTTAAGCCACAGTATCAGTAACTTGGCAAACATCCAAGAAAACGTTGAAGCGTCTAAGAGCCGTATTAAAGATACAGATTTTGCGAAGGAAACAACGCAACTTACTAAATCTCAAATTCTGCAACAAGCGGGTACCTCAATTCTCGCTCAAGCGAAACAGTTGCCAAACTCTGCAATTACTCTATTGCAGTAGTTTTAGGACTCTTCATTAATAAGTCTAGACGTAGGCATGTATTGAAGACCCTTTGGCAAAGTATGTTTATTAGAAAGTGGCAGGCTCTCTCAATCTACACCCTGTCTGCCACCGGATAATACACATACGCCCCGGTAAGCCTAAATGTGTTCATTTCTCTTGATCTCCACATGGCATGGCTACCACAAACAGCCCCAGTTCTCTCAAAGGAAAAGGGGCTTTTCTTTTTCCTGTTGTTTAATATAGCGGGCAAAAGCCTTTCTAAAGTCCTTCCTTAAACAATGATTTATTCCTAACTAATTGTTTTTAAATAAAATATTATTTCTTCTTCTTCAGTGTTTTCATAGTGAAAGGTGGTTAATTCAAACCAATGAAACTACAAAATATCACTTATATAGGTGTATGTTGGTGAGGTTTGATAACGAATGCCGCCATTTTGTCGCCACTAAAATTGGGTCAGTTTTCAAGTGGGTTTAGGTGTACTGCTTGAATTAGGTGATCGGGAGAATAGTGCGCGTACACCATCGTTTGTTCTATTTTTTGATGGCCTAGAATGCGCTGAAGAATGAGGATGTCGCCACGGTTCATCATAAAGTGAGTGGCGAAAGTATGCCGCAGAACGTGGGTTGCTTGCCCTTTTGGAACATAGCTAGGTAATGCCTTTTTGATGTAGTGGTGTGCGGATGCGTACGTAGTGCTAAATACGTCACGGTCGTTAACAGCCATATCCATAATTTCACGATACAGATTTTCTGAGATTGGTACCGAGCGAATGCGCTTACCTTTGGTTTCGATAAACGTTAGCTTGTACTTAGACACTTGAGAGCACTTAAGTGATAGCGCTTCACTGATACGAGCCCCAGTGGCTAAACATATTTTCGCAATCAGAATAATCTGGGGAATGGAAACTGATACTTTTCCATCATCAAACTGCTTAATCGTATTAAGAAATTCAGGGATGTCTTGCTTGTGTAAGTAAGCAAGCGAACGCTGATCGGTTTTAATGTTGTCGATTTCATCCAGTGGGTTAGGGTGGTTCCACTGCTTGTATTTTTTAAGCCGGTTAAACATGCCACGCAGTAAAGCGAGTTGGTTGTTTTGAGTAACAGGCGATAGAGATTGAACACCATGTTTAGAAACATGGCTTTGTCTGCTTGCTCTGAATTCCAAGTAGTGACGCGCAGTAAAAGTAGAAGCGATAGGGTCGCCGAGTTCCTTGATAGTCAGGGCTGTTTTTCTGTGAATGGTTTTGCCTGACTTTATTGTGTGGCCGTGTACTTGCCACCATACCTCAAGTAACTCACTCAAACGGCGGTGATCGGGTTTATCACCCAGCCACGGCTTGTCGTCCACTTCACGCATGGTGAATTGTTCAAAGGCAACCGCTTCACCTTTGGTGGCGAAGCGTTTACGAACGCGCTTACCTGTTCGGCCTTGTGGATAGCATTCACAAAGCCAAGGTTTTTTATTGCCGTCTTTAAGGTTACGAACTGACATTTATGCTATTTAATGAGTTACGCACGCAGCTTTAAAGCGTTGAACCGCATCGTTGATCATAATGCGCTGTTCATCTACAGAAGATTTATCCGCTCCACCTCTGGAGTATGAATAAACCTGATTTACGTAGATTTTTGAACGCATCATTACTTCGTTGTATACGTCGCGTGTTATCTCTAAATCAGGGTTCATCATGTCTTTTGGTTGAAGTTCGTTTGCCGAAATAATCTTGTCGATTTGAGGATTGAACGTATTAACTCGCCATTGAGCAATAGCTTTATAATCAGCGTTGTCTTTATGCATTCGCAATGCTTGAACAACCAAGTGAACTGTTGGTGACACCATAGGAGAAGCTTTTTCACAGTCTTCAGATGTTGCAAAAGCTGAAGTGGAAAAAAGACAAATAAACAAGAACGTTAACTTTTTCATATTATTCCCTAGCTGTTGCCACAAATTTAAGCGCTTTCAGTGGATTCAATAGGTTGTTCTTGAGGCAACAACACGCAATTAACCCAATCATCAAAGTGCATTTTCTTATGCCCTTCCGTAGCAAGCATTGTGTCAATTAAGTCTGTTTTGATGGTGAATTCTTTATCCTGCGAGTCGCGAAACTTGATTTTAGTTTCACCAGTGATCTTACCTTTCAAGACGGATAACGGAGTCACCGCTTCACGTTTTCGGCTCCGTTCGTTGCCATTGTATACATACCGAGAGAAAGTGGTTGGAGCTAGTTCGCCCTCCCAGATTAACGAGTAGTCTCGTTCGCAGGTTTCGTATTCAGGGTAGGCACGATAAAAATTCCAAGGGAAATTTGGGTTTATGATTCGCATCCATTCCCAGAACGATCGGCGGTTATGGCCTTTTACTTGTATTTGGCTAGAGATATCGAGAGTCGGTATTACTAGTGTGTCGTCATCTTTAATTTCAGCCACATGTATTTTTTCGTCTTTCATCAATACATGAGTAGGAGTCATGGTGATTTTGTCTTTTCTGTTAACTGAGAAAGTAGATTCAGGCGATTTCCCAGACCAAACGACGTAATACCTTTCACCATTAACGAATAGTTTCTCTCTGTCGTCGAACGGAATAGGTGTTACTTGCTCACGTTCTTCAAGTTCATCATCAAGTACATCACGTGACGATGATGTTGTTATTTTTACAGTGAAGTTTGTGTTAGGTGTTGATTCCGAAATCGTCTTTTTCTTGGCTGTTTTGACTGCCATATAAATACAAAAAATAACAAAGCCGAATAGAACAAAAACTATTTCCATGTTTACCCCTAGCCAATTTTTATTATTTGAGTTTTGTTTCTAAAACAACCTTTCCGATTACCTCAATATCACTTTCCTGAACTTCGATAGTTTGTCCGTCGAAAGCAATAGCCAGTTTGCCGGGTAGGCGTTGAACTTGGTTGATGGAGTAGCGGCCGTCGATGGCTATCAGGTAATTGCCATTCATTGCGTCATTCTCTTTCTTATCGACAAGCACAACACTCTGGTTAGTTTCAATTTCAATTAGGTCTGCTTTCTCTAAGCCAAAGCTGTTTAGTCGTCTTTCAGATACAGGGACTTTTCCTGTCTCTAATAGTTTTCCATTGGCTAAGCAAAAACTTTTTACCGAACGAATAGAGAATTGCGGGTCTTGTTCGGTAGAGGTTGTAAGACTATATGCCGCACGTGATTCATTAAGTTTGCCACCGGATTTTTTGCGGTCTTCTGGCTTTAAAGCCAACTCTTCAATAGGAATGCCCAAAGCTAAATGAAGTCGAACCATTAATTCATGTGACGTGCGATCGTGAGTATTCCACGTGCTGAAAGTTGTTTTAGGAACGTCAAGTAACTCGCTTAACTCTTGAAAGTCATCGCAATCAGTTAAAAGCTTTAATCTCCTAGTGAAATCACTACCTTTCAAATAGTCAAATGGAAGTATTTTTTGTTCTTTCATATGGCAATATTGTCCAATATCTCAAAAATAGTCATTTAACTATTTACACAAGTTATCTGACGATCTAAGATTCTCGCATCTCAAGATTACTGCGAATAATCATGAGTACAGTGAAATGTTATTAAATCAACTAAGTAGGATATCACTATGCTGTCATATAGCCCAGCTCTACCAGTGCCGTTTGTGACGTATGAAGAGTACTCACGTGCCACTGGAATGCCTATTGATACGATTCGAGATTACGCCCGTAAAGGCAAAATCATCATCAAAAAGAAGACCGCACCAAAAGAAAAACCACTCGTTAACTTAATTGCTATGAATGAGCTAGCTGCTCGTGAAGCTCTAGAGTTCTTGGGTTAACACCATGCGCCTTTCCTCCCTGATACCAACGAAAACCTTTTGCCCGATGTGGCTGCATGTGTTCGCACTTGCAGTCATTTTCGTGCCGCCGTTTTTAACTTATATCGCATAGGAGATTGTTAAACATGGATGCAAACATTGCTATGTGCGAATTACGCGAACGCAAACAACAATCTTACAACGCTGTTTGTAGTGATTTCGCTGTTAACCACAACATGGAAGAACTCGCTAAACGTATTGGCATGAAAGGCACCATGTTGCGAAACAAACTCAACCCAGCGCAGACGCATGTATTAAGCCCAGTTGAAATGGCTTTGCTGTGCAAAGAATCAAATGACTACACCATCATCAATACATTATTGGGTGATCTTGGTTTGGTCACGGCAGCGGTACCAGTAGAGGAACAAGCGAAAAGCTTAGTTGAACGTATCCTTGAACACTCGAACCTCACAGGCCAACTTTCTGGCAGCGTGTTGGAGCTCAACCAAGAGCGCCGTTATCCACGCAGCCAAAAACGCAAAACACTCGCCATTGCCCAAGCCGCAGTTGGCAACCTCGTTTTACTCATTTCCGATTTAGAAAACCGCACTACAGGCATGTCGCCACTGCTAAGCATGGGCGTCGATTTTGTCATGAACGGTGCACCAGTTCCCGGTTTAGCTTAGGAGAAATAACTATGTCAGTTGCTATCCAAACTTCAAAACCTGCATGTCACAGAGCTTGTCCTGATATGCCTTGTTACAGCCTAAGCCCTCAGCAAAAAACTGTTGGGTTAGCTGGCCTTCAAAAAGCTCGCGAAACAGTTCGAGAAAAACTGCTAGATGGCTTACGCAAACAGCACAAAAAGTTAACTGCTGAAGCAGAACTCGAAGACACAAGCGAACTGAGAAAACGAAGAATTTTAGAAGAGCTTGGACGACTTCAACGCCAAGCCGACCGCATTAAAGACCGCTGGTCTTAACACCAATTTACCTAGCCAAGCCGTTTGCCCTCTCGATTTCTTCGGATTGAGGGAGGGCTTTTTTTACCCAAATTAAGCGTAGGAGCTTTGATTATGGAAGATAAAACCGTTTTAGAACAAGCCAATGCAGCATTGGCAGAAGCACGTGAAGTGCTGAGAAAAGCTGATGAAAACTTAGAGAAAACAAAGACGATTCATGATTCAACACTGCGTCAAAGCAGAGAGATTGCGTATGCGTTGTCGTGTTTATCTGCGCCAATGTTAACGGCGCAACCACTGTCTGAGGCAGAGGAACTAGAGCTTCAAGAAAAGCTGAAAAGCATGCATTCGAATTTCCAACCAGTTTTTGTCAGTGGTCTTTGCCATGGTGTTGTTGAAAGCCGTGTTGAGTCGAAAAAAAAGCGTGATGTGTTTGATGTGATTCACTCCATCAACGAATTAGCAATGCTCAATACGCATTTAATTCATGTAACTACTGTGTTCGTGGCGGGTATCGATAGCTTTGAAGTTATGGCTTATGTCATCACAGATGAAGCAGAAATAGATCCCCCATATCTAATGAAAGAACTTGTTTGCATTTACAAAGATAGTTCTTTGAAAAAGCTGCTCTCAGTTGAAAGTCAACTGTCAGAAATCATTATCAACATTCGTGAGCAAGCCGAAGCAAATGCGGAGGTGAGAGCATGAGCATCCACGTAATGTTAGACCTAGAAACTATGGGGAACACCAGTAACGCCGCGATTGTTTCAATCGGTGCGGTTGTATTTAACCCAGAAACAGGAGAGTTGGGCGCCGATTTCGAAGAAGTCATTAACTTAAACAGCTCTGCTTATTACGGTGATCTTGACGCTTCAACCGTTACTTGGTGGTTAACACAAAGTGAAGAAGCACGAGCGATATTCCAGCGCGACACACCGAAGTCATCATTAAAAGATGCGCTATTGGAACTTAACCAATGGTTTGCAGACTTGGGCGATGCAAAAGAAATCCAAATTTGGGGTAATGGTAGCGGCTTCGATAACGTGATTCTAACCAATGCTTATAAAGCCGTTCGTATCAAGCCTAATTTCACTCATTGGAATGACCGAGACGTCAGAACCATCGTAGAAATGGGTCGTTCAATTCTTGGCATTGACCCTAAAACCAAACTGGAACGCGAAGGTACTCACCACTCGGCATTGGATGATGCCAAGTTTCAGGCTAAGTACGTTGCCATCATTTGGCGTCAGTTTATGGATGCCAATCTTATTGCCGAAGCAAATGCGGAGGTGACTCATGGGTAAGTGCAACTGCTTTGACGAAACATTGGAAACAATGAAAGCGCATCTTCTCGAAAAGCTTCCAGAAGGTGTTGTTGACTTTGAAGCTAGCTGGGAAGGTCACTCTTTCATTTTGAGTGATAGAGACCATGTGCCAGTTAACCCTCAAATTAACTACACCTATCGCAAGATAAAGAAAGACAAAACGCCAGCGGCAAACCTTTCGAAAGGGCAAGTGAAGGTGTTCTGTTCTTACTGCCCGTTCTGCGGTCGTGAAATTGGGGAGGGCAAGAAATGAGCACTATCACCATTTTCCGCAAAGACCTTGAACACGGCTTACGAGCTGAAGGTTTCACTACTCGCAAAATTGAACAGTTCACTCGCGTGTTCAACCAAGTGGAATCGAGCCAAGGCACGATGCTTGAGCTTGATTCTGCTCGTGCCATGTTGGTTAACGTGAATGGCACTGAACAGGCGTTGTCGCTGGAAGACTTCATCAAAGCGTGGTGGGTTTACTGGGTTGTAGTGTTCAACCAAACCACCGACACCGCTTCACATCATCAAGCTGTTGGCGCCATCCGTGCGCTGTTCTTCGTATCGGCATGTGTTCGCAGTTACAACCTCAACCAAACCATGAAGCAATGGTGGCAAGAATGCGCACCTCTACACGGTAGCAAATCTTTGGAGGCTATTTGATATGGAATACGCAGCAGTAAGACTTTGCCCAGAGGGCGGAGTGATTCGCCACGAAGACACTCAAGAAGTCGCCAACGTTTTAGTTGGTGATTTCGACTCAATGCAGGACGCAGTTAACCAAGCATGCAGTGATCTTGATTGTGTCGTCATGCATCCACGTGAAAAAGGAATCATCAGCAAAGGGCGCGGCAAAGGCGGCTTTATGTTGGTGACAACTCAGGAACTGGGGGAAGTATGAGTCTCGAATTACGAAGAAAATTCATACCACGCTCTAAGCGCTTGCAAGTAGTGTCTAGTGGTGGTGGTACACAGTCTATTTGTATGGTGGTGCTCATTTATCAAGGAGCGCTTCCTAAACCTGATCTTATCGTCATGGCTGATACAGAGAGAGAAGCCAGCAACGTATTCGAGTACCACGAGACATACATCAAACCTCTTTGTGACGAAATGGGGATTGAGTTCGTGATAGTGCCTAAATCAGACTGGGTTAAGAACGACATTTCATTAGCCAGTGATGACGATACGGTTTTACCTGCATTTTTTACTGAATTTAATGGTAGAGATAAAAATGGGATGCTAGGGAAACAACCCGGTTTCTGTTCATCTCATTGGAAAGTAGAACCAATTCGCAAATACCTAAATCACCGTTTTGGTGAAAAAGCATTAACCAAGCGCGGTGTTGATTTTTGGATTGGAATGTCTTTCGATGAGAAAAGTCGCGTTAAGTACCCTTCAGGTAAATGGCAGAAACGCTATCCGCTTTTTGAAGCTGAGATTCTTAGAGAGCAAGCTATACAGATTGTTCAAGATCTTGGCTTACCTGAGCCGCCGCGTTCAGCGTGTTGGATGTGTCCAAATAGACATGACGAAGAATGGCTATGGATGCAGAAAAATGTACCACAAGATTTCGCATCGGCTTGCAAGTTCGAAAAGGAACTGCAAAAAGATTTTCCTTGGTTGTACTTAAATAAATCAGGTGTCCCACTTGGTGAAATCATCTTTACCACCAAGCCAAAGCAACAAGATATTTTTGATCAGTTCTGCGACACAGGTATGTGCTTCGTATGACTATCTCAACTTACGCAACCAAGAAAAGCAGGCGCATACAGAACAAGGAGCTGACTAACAGTGAGCGCCTGATTTCTTGGTACCACAAATATGATAAGAACGAGTTGCTTGCGCTTGAGGCTAGCGAGTACGAGCAAGAAAGAACACATCAGCTATTTCTTGAATGGTCACGCAACAAGGATAAAGCGGCACAGCCTGTTCAAATTGGTCAACGTTTAACGTTTGAAAAAGAGCCTGATGGTTTAACTGTTATCGAACGTAAGCTTTATGAGGCGAATAAGTTAGATTTCGAATGGTATCGCACCTATTTTGCAGACCTGCCAGATTACCTAACCAAATACTTTGCCAAGCGCTATTTGTCGATTCTGAACAAAGACGGCAACCGCGCAGCAAACACATTCCTGCGTGAAAAAATGCACCCTGCACAAGCTAGGGTTCGTTTGGTTCTGGAGCAATACAAACACCTGCCAACCACACATAAGATTATTTCGCTCAACAAAGAATACGATGTTGAGCTAAGTGATTTTGAATACGCTGAAACTAAACAACTTGGCTTTGATTTTGAGCAGATCGAGAAAAATGCCAAACCTGCCAAAAACCGCATATTGGCAGAGCTTGAGCGTGACGAACTCAAAGACATGGCATTCAAGCTATCGTGCATCATGAACAAGAAAATGCAGATTCTCAGCACTCAATACCAACAAGAAACCGACGAAGAAGTAGAACAAGCCATGATCATAGTTTATGAGCTGCTTGCTCAGTTCCTGCTTTCTTTTGGCATTACTCCCCCTCGCACATACAAGAAGCAAACTTGGCTTTCTGCTACTTCGGATATGTCGAAGATGAAAAGCGACGAGTGGCTATTCAACCGCCTTAAGCGAATTCGTAAAACCATGCGTGAACATTTGGCGATCGCAATGGGGCAAGTGTCTGCTCGTGCATCATCTTATTGTTCGTGGGATTGCCTGAAGGAACACAAAGAGCAAAAAGAAAAGAACTGGGAGTTCATCAAAAACGGGATGCTGTTCGAGCAAGAAACAGGTGAAGAAGCCGAACTGTTGAACATGGTTCTGAAAAGCATTTCAAACCCTGCGATTTTGCGTCATGAGTTAATGGCGCGTTGCCGTGGTTATGAGGATATTGGCAGCTTACTGAACCTGCAAGGTATGTTCCTTACGCTGACTGCTCCGGGCAAATACCACAACAGCTACCAAAGCGGTGGCTTTATTCCCCACTGGAATGGCGCTAGCCCTAGACAAACACAAGCTTACTTAAATAACGTTTGGCAACGCATTCGCGCCAAGCTGGATAGAGATGGTATTCGTTGGTTTGGTTTGCGAGTAGCCGAGCCGCATCACGATGGCACTCCGCATTGGCATTTATTGTTATGGGTTAAGCCGCAAGACGCGCTAGCCGCATCAGACATTTTCATTCGCTACGCAGTACATGAAGATGCAATGGAGCTATTCAAAAAAGCCGACCTTTACTACCCAGTGACGTATCAAGCCGCTCGGTACTGTGCGCCAGTGATAGAGTCGAAAAACGGCTTTAAAGTGCCTCGTAAAATCTATGCGAAAGACTTCCCTTGCCAAGTGGCAAACCTACGACCAGAAGTGGAAATTCCTGATTTGGTGCGAGCGGCCAGCATGCACAACCAAGTGACCATGCTCAATATCGACTACAAAGCTCGATGTGATGTGAAATTCATCGACCCGAATCAAGGCACCGCTACAGGCTACATAGCGAAATACATATCCAAGAACATTGACGGCTATGCAATGGATGATCTTGTTTCTGATGAAACGGGCAAATCAGTGAAAGACATGGCGAAGAACGTCACCGCTTGGAAGTCTCGCTGGGGTATTCGTCAGTTCCAGTTCTTTGGTGGCGCGCCTGTTACCACTTATCGCGAACTGCGCCGCTATGCCAATTTAGACAAAGCCAGCTTCATGGAATACCTAACCACGCTTAGCCGTGGTGAGATGTTGGATATTTACCTCGATATGGAGCGCAACCCAAACAAGAAGTTTGTTGGACCTGCTATTCCTGATCACCTGCTTAAAGATTCAAAGCGTTTTGATGCTAAGCGTCTGTTCATCATGTTGGGTGAGAATTACAAACCAAGCATGGACAACAAAAACGACAGTGCAGTAGCCGCAATGGAAGCCGCAGACAAAGGCGACTTTAAAGGTTACGTCATGGGGCAAGGTGGTCCTTTTGTCGCGCGTGAAAATCTAGCGATTAAGAACGTATACCAAGAATTGCCGTTTGCTTCACCGCACGGTGAAACCGTTCGCAAACTCGAAGGTTTTGACGCTTCAGGCGTAAAAGTGAAAACACGCACAAAGAATTGGAGCATTACCAAGAAGCCAGCCACTAAGGCACGCCAAGAGAAAGAGTACGAAGTTATCAAAGCAACAGCGAACCCAAGCTCTTGGAAAATTCAACGCAAACGCACACAGGTAAATGAGTCAGCAGAAGTTGAAGCGTCCACCCAAGGGAGCGCAGCGACCGCTATGGGCGACCTTGTCGCCTCTCGGAGTTCTGTCAATAACTGTACGCACCCGCCGGGCGAACAAGTTACCAGTGATAACGAAAGACCTTTAGATCCATTAGTGGAATACGAGATAAGCAGGCTGATAACTGACCATGATTTCACCGAAAACATACGTCAGCATCTACTTCAAGGTCACTGGGTAAGGGTTACAGAAGAGAAAAGCGTCAAGTTAAACCTTGGCGATGGACAACGACGCCCAGACCAAATCGTTTACCGCAATGAATACAAGCCAGATTTAAGTTGGTTAGGTGAAGTGACCGAGCCAGAACCGGAGCAAATCCAATTAACTGAAGAGAACTACCAACAACCAGAGCTTTCACATTTCGAATATGTGGACGACTGGCCGTTGGTGTAAGGAGAGCAAATGATTGACATAACAGATACATACAAATCCGTGATCGACATGAACACGGCTTACACCAATAGCCTGTTGAAAGATGGGCACGATAAATACTACGAGCCGAAAGAGTTTGTTTATCAGTTTGGCACGGTCAACATCAACGTTGGTCGTCAAGTTGGTGCGTCAACTTTCATCATGCGTCAGGCTACCGAGAATGACCTTATCCTTGTTCCAACTGAACAGGTAGAAGAGATGTATTCAGAATCTGAAGCTTTGGTGGTGTGTAGCGAAAATATGGCTCTTTTAAGGAAAGCCATTGAGTCGAAAGTATTCGAGAAAATTTACGTAGATTCTCCAGCCTACTGTCATCCAGTGATTAAAGGCATGGCTTTGGAGCTAATCAAGAAACATACACAACAAATAATCATGCTTGGAATGCACTAGGGAGCGCACCATGAAATCAATTAACTGGAATCAAATGTCAGAACTTGGGCTTGTTGAGCGAATCAACCGTGAAATATTGCATCCGCTTGGGCTAGCTGTATCACGCGATGTTTATACAGGCACAAGCGGACAGGTATTAGTTGCCGATGATGGAATATGGGAGTACAGCAAAGAGATGCCAACAACCATCATTAGCAATGAAGCCGTAAAAGAAAAACTTGGCTTGATGATTTCCTCAGATAGTGAGCGGAAGAACAGAGTCGTAAAAGCTATTACACGAGATGAGCTAGTTCTGGTAATCCCTGCTGAGTATCTCGAAAACGCTTTTGAGATGGGAGTGACAACAAACGTCACTGGGAAAATAACTGATCGTGATGAAATGCTTCAGTACTTTGCGAATGAATTTGATGCACTAGAAAACGACTCTAAGTTTGGGCGCTTTATTGATTCTGTATGTGAAGAGGCGATAGACGATGGGGAGTTGTTTGTTGAATGCGATGAGGATGAAGAAGAATGAAACAAACCAAAATATCAATGTTCATTCAAACTCGATACCACTGCAATTTGAACTGGGTGGACTGGGATAAACCGCTTAGTTCTGTGAAGCTACTAACAAAAGGGGAATGCTAATGACTTATCCAATGCTAAATAGCGACTTGGAAACTCTACAGAAAACGCCAGAACTGCAAGGTGTATCGTTTAGCATTTCAAGAATCCAACGTTACATGCGTATTGGCTACAATCGCGCATCACACTTGGTTGAGGCTGCTATTGAAAAAGGCATCTTGGTTCGAGACCAAGAGTCCGAGTGGTTGGTAAGACTAAGCAGGAAAGGAGAAAATCATGACATACGATGAAGTGTTTAAAGACTGGTGCTATCTCTTTGACAATGTTGGTGTCGCTGATGATATGACAGGTGGTTATGTTGATTCTGAAGATTTGGATGAGCTTTTAAGAAAGCCAACTAAAGGAACTGCGAAATGGTGTTTATCTAGGCAAATTGATTATTGGTTTGCAAAAGGTATTCAATACAGCAATGAACATAAAGGAAAATCTATTTTTGATTTGATTGAAGAGTATCCACTAATCGAAGAGATTGCAGATAGAAACTGTGCTGACCTAGAACTTTGCCCGAATCCATTTGTACAATCACCTAACTAAACCAAATGAAAAGAGAACCCAATACGGGTTCTCTTTTTTATGCTCATTATTCGCGCCTTCAGTGCTCAACTTTCGAGGCTTTGTGATGGGCTTCATGTTTAAACGAATTTTAAAAAAGTATTTTACGTAAATTTGTAACTTGTTGATTTTATTAAGGGTGGAAATTGGCAGAGTTAATATTAAATTTAAACCGCGTTTAAACGTTGTTTAAACACCATTTAAGAGATGTTTAAAAATTCCAATGTCGTTTAAACATGAATTTGGCAAAACCAAGCAAATTTGACACCAAAAATTAAACTGGCACTATCTTCTTAACCCTCCTTTCAAACCTCTCCCAAGCGTAATGTTTTTTCTAAGCATAGCTGCGCCTAATGCATCGACTTTGGAAATAAAAAAGACGTGTTAGCGTGGTTTTAAAACCAACGTGGAGAATCTCATGAACACCAAACTGAACAATGATCGACATCGCGAAAAAATCATCACCAGTAAAACCACTGTAGAAACCTGTATAAATATACAGTATATTTCCAGTGGTGTTGGTGAGGGTATTGATATGTCAGAACAAAAACAACGATTTAAACGCGCTCTTGATGTCGTGCTGGATGGGGTTTCGCTTAGTACTAGTGAGAACAGGCGTGCGGTTGAGGGGGTGTATATCTTAGGGCTGCTGATTAAAGACAACCCTCATTTGTTGGATACGGAAGCAGTGAAAAAGATTCAATCCATTCTTGAAATGGCAGACGAACAAGAAAGCCCTGCGTTTCGTTTATAGCATGCTAAGTTGGTGTTTGAGTTGTTGTCGCTGTTCTGGCGGCAACGCCTTCACCAAATCAAAAGCCAACTGGCTAGTTGTTTTCGCAGACGGGCTAAGGGAATGGCTGAACGAAAGGTTCATAACAAAGGAATGACCGCATTCTGGGTCAGTACATGAACAATACAAATCGGCATGGCTGTTCGACAGCCTGTTCGACTTCTGAATATTACTTTTACATCCGCATTCAGGGCATATCACGCGCATAAACAAAAAACCTAGCTAATTGACTGACTTACTAATCATACGTCAACTAGCTGTGTTTTTGTACAGTTTCGTATAAAGGGTTTAGGCTTCGCTATAACCAATAGTTAAATCAAAATTCAGGTGCAGTTGCTTATACCGCTGAATCTCTGGGTGCTCGTTTACCGCTTTCATAAACAGCTTACAAACGGGTACCACTTCATACTTGTCATAAACCGTGCTCACCTTGATCGGGTCCGGTACATTCGCGCCAACTTGGGTCGTCATACCGCCCATGCCTTGTGGGAAACGATGCCCTACAAAAATATCCTGCGCGGTAATGTTCTTGATGCGCTCAAACTCATCCTTGGTGGCAATATCACCCACCGGAATCAACTGAATACCTTTCTCTTTGCCGTTCGGAATATTCACGTACATACTGCGAAAGTTACCGGGGCCGCGTGAATTACGCATCGCATCTTTGATCGCTTTCTCATCGTCAGTACTTAGATTCGGGTCTGTAGAATAGAAGATGTAACCCATGTGAGCGCCGTTCTTGTAGTAAGCACGACGAAACATAGTGGCGTCTTTATTCAACAAGCTGCTTTGCAAACTGCCTAAGTAATCCGGCAAACCATAAACCTGTTGTTGTGGGTCATACTGACTAATGAAAATCACATCTTCCGCACGGTAATCTTTGAACTCATAATCACGCAGAAGTTGAACGAAGTTGCCGTTCTTACGCTTACGCATGTGCATCATAGGTAGCGGATATAAGCCAATAGGCTGCTTAAACCCATTACGAAGAATTAAAAATGCTCCCATACCTAAACCGAAATAGTCCCAACAAGCGCGGTTCAATAGATGGTCGGCAATATTGCCGCCACCAAGAAAACGCGCAGACACATAATTGGCTCGCGCTTTCAAAATTGAACCGTGATACGCATTAGCATTGGCAATATCTGCCAAGCCTTTTAACGAAATAGGCGGCTCCCAGTAGTTGTCTGCATCGTTGTAAGTCAGCTCGCAATAATCAGTCATCCAACTATTACTATCGACGGACTCTGGGAAAGCGGAAAACTCAATCACAGACTTTTTGTCGTCTTCCTCGTGAGAAGAAACGTGTTGTTGTGTTGCGTATTTTTTAGATTTGCTGGTCATGCTGCCATCTGCCATGTCGATTTAGTCGGGTTGTTGTAATCAAGGGGTTCGTTGAGTAGCGCGTGGGAAAGCGCCCAAAAATCATCGGCGTGGCCGACGAGTTCGCTACGGTCTGCCTTGAAGGTCATCATGTTGCCGCTTTGAGTTGAAACACGCTTAATCGCCATAAAGGCCATAGCCGTTTCCTTGTGTTCATTGTCAAACTGCAAACGCTCGGCTTCTATCACATCAATCATTTTCATGACCAAGCGGTTTTTATTTTCATTTGAATAGTGAATTGCTACAGCTTCACGTGGGTGCTTCTTATGCAGAAGGTCGTAAACACCTGCGCCTATACCTGTGATATCAATCCCCAGGTAGGTGACGTTATAGCGCTTAAATACTTTGCTGATTTCACTGGCCTGATGCTGGAAGCTGAGCCCGCGCCAAGAATGCTTTTCAAGTACACGGAACTTTTCACCTTCAACAATCGGCGGAGCAACAACCATTAACACCGCATTGTCACGAGAGCGTGAAGGGTCATAGCCCAGCCATACTTCGCGGTTACCAAATGGTCGCGCTTTGCGTGGGTCGAAATCTTGCCAGTGCGAAGTATCCACCATGCATTTGGTGATCTTGTTGAACTTGAAGATAGAACTCGCACCATCAACAAACACACACATGAACAAGTTATCGAAATCTGATTCGCTGTATTCTTCGCGTAGTTCATCAATATCGAAAAGGTCACAGCCGCCATTCGCGGCATCGACAATCGTAACCACATACCGCCATTGACGGTCAGGGCATAAACGACCACCGTCACGCAGTTCGTCAAAGGTTGGGAATTCAATATTCTTACGGGTAGATTTATCGCCGCGCCATTTATCACCTGTCCAGAACGGGTAGGCAGCGTGCATCTTGCTCGATGGCGTAGAGAAGTAGGTTTTACGCCACTTCTTATGGGTTGCCATTGCAGAAGCAACTTTGTTTAACTCATCAAACTTACCAATCCAGAAATACTCATCCACATAAACGTGGCCGTGGTAACTCTGTGCGGTTTTGCCATTGGTAGAAAGGAAATGCAGTTCGGCACCGTTGGAAAGTGTCATCGGGTTGCCGGAAAGCTCTAAGTCTAAAAACTCTTTAGCCAACGCCACAATATAACGTCGGAATACTTCAGCCTGAGCGCGAGAAGCGGAAAGGAATATCTGGTTGTCGCCAGTGAGAATAGCTTGTTCTAACGCTTCACCTGCAAAGTAATAGGTAGCACCAATCTGACGCGATTTAAGAATGTTACGAATACGCTGATGCAGGTTGTCGCGCATAACAACCTGATACTTGAACAGAGAGTCATGCCAAAGCTTAAAGCACTCTTCAGTGATCTCGCTGACATCATTCTTAACTTTCTTGCCACGTTTACCACTGGAACCTGCTTGTTTACCACCTTCACCTGTTTGTTTACCAGAATAAGGCGTCGATGAACCGTTTTTACCATTCTGTGTACCAGTTTGGGCAGAATATTGACCACTTTCGCTCGGTTCTTTCGGCAGCTCACTTGCACGAAGTTTCTTAAGTTTGACGTGATGGTTAATCAGCCGATCCAACATATCCAGTTGCGGCTTACTTGGGTTTTCGATTTCAAGCAAGGTTTGGATACGGTTTGAGATAGCTTCATCAATCGTTTGTTCACGCAACATATCGCGCCAACCGTATCTATCTGCCCAGTGGTAAATAATACGGTCACTGTTCAGGTTCAGTTCGTCGGCGATTTCGCGTGGCGTCCATGCTTTCAAATAGAGAGCTCGGGCGGCTTGTCGTAATTCGGGAGAATATGCCATGCCTGAATCATACGCTCTCAAAACACCCTGATTCGCCTACTAAAATTCCTGAAAATTCCGTTTTTTGCTCTATCCGAATTCACCCGAACACAAGTGGCTGAAAGCACTTTTCTATCGGCGTATGGTTGCCACACATCAATAGAAAACCGCATTAACTGAGAGCGTTAAACCATGCCGAAAACCAGTGATTGGGTCATCGTTGCCACCGAAGGAAGCACCGTAGACGGGCGCAAAATTACCAAGTCGTGGATAAACGACATGGCAGCGTTGTATTCGAAAAGTGAATACACCGCACTAATTTGGCCGGAACACTACCGCAGTACTTGGGGACCATATGACGGTAAGAACTGGGGCGTGGTTGAAGAACTCAAAGCGGAAGTGAAAGACGACAAGCTACGTTTGTTTGCCAAAATTACGCCAAACCAATACTTAATTGATGCAAACAAAGACGAACAAAAGCTTTTCACCTCTATTGAACCGAATCCCGATTACAAGGGTGAGGGGCGTTGCTATTTAGAAGGTCTAGCTGTGACTGACTCCCCAGCCTCCACAGGTACAACGCAACTCAAATTCTCTCGCGGTAATGGAGTAGAAGTCTCCTTTGAAGCAGACGGACTAGAAGAAATCGACTTGGCCGACTGTTTCTCTCGCTCAGACAAATTCTTTTCATACTGCAAAGCCTTTTTTACAGGTGGCGAACAGCCACAAGAACCAACTGATTCTCAGCCAGAGGACGAAGAACCAATGAACCAAGAACAGTTCAAGCAAATGATGGACGGTATTACTGCCATCGGCACCAAACAGGGTGAGCTAGAAGAGAAGTTCAACACTTTCTCTACACAGCAAAAGCCTGAAGAAGGCGGTGAAGAAACAACAACCGAAGAAACCTCTGGCGGTCAGGAAACTGGCATCACGGCAGAGCAATTCAACCAGTTAAGTGAACAGCTTAAAGGCATGGCTACTAAGCAAGACGAACTGGCTAACCAATTTAAAGCGCTATCTGGTGAAACAGACGGACAACGTCCGGCAGAAGATGGTTCAGGCGCTGTAACCGTGGAGGCTCTATAAATGAGTTTAAGTAACGAAGCTACAAGATTCCTACAGCTATACAGCCAAGCGGTTGCTAAATCGGCGGCAGTTGAAGGTGTCAATGTAGAGCACAAGTTTGCTATTGCGCCACCTATTGAAACCAAACTTCGCCAAGCGATCATGGAATCAGATTCATTCTTGAAAATGATTGCAATGCTGTCGGTAGACCAAATCAAAGGCCAAGTGGTGGATGTCGGCACAGGTAAATTGCTGACTGGTCGTGTTAGTGGTGGCCGCTTCCGTTCTGCATTAGGAATTGGTGGTAACGAGTATGAATTGGTCGAAACCGATTCATGTGCTGCGATTACATGGGAACTGCTAACTCAGTGGGCGAACTCTGGCAATGTGGGCGAATTCACTAAGTTGATGAACTCAGCTATGACGCGCAACTTTGCGTTGGACATCCTGAAAGTAGGTTTCAACGGCATTTCAATCGCTGCAACAACAGACCCTGTTGCTAACTCACTAGGTCAAGATGTCAACAAAGGCTGGCTAAAACTGGTGAAAGAGAAAAAAGCCGAGCAAGTGCTTGCTGCTGCCATTCTTGACCCAACAGGTGCAACCGCTGATTCATACAAAAACTTGGATGCACTAGCGAACGACCTAAAACGCAATGTGATCCATCAGGTTCACCAATCATCACCGGATTTAGTGGTCATTGTCGGCTCTGATTTGGTGACAGCCGAACAGCACCGCTTACTGCAAGCCGCAGACAAACCAACAGAGCATGAAGCAGCTCAGAAACTGTCGAAATCCATTGCAGGTATGACAGCGTACACACCTCCGTTTTTCCCTGCCGACCAAATCTGGGTAACAAGCCTGAAGAACCTACAAGTTCTTACGCAAAAAGGTACCCAGTGGCGTAAAGCGAAAAACGAAGAAGACCGCAAGCAATACGAAAACTCATACCTACGTATGGAAGGTTATGCAGTTGGCGACCTTGATAAGTTCGCGGCTATTGAATCGGTCACTATTGCTGAAGAACCAGCGGTATAAGGCGGTAAGTTATGGTTAGCCCACTAAAAAAACAGCGTGATGCGCTACTAAATGCGAAGCAAGCCAGTCATGCAGTGGTGGGTGACACCACTGCAAACTTGGACAGCCTTCACCTACGCCTGATTGAGTTTGAGCAAGACAAACTCAAGCTCAAAGATTTGGTGCAAATCGCGCAAAAGGTCAACCACAAGCGTGAAGTGCTGATCCCGAAATACAAGCCTGTTGCAGAGCAATACCTTGAAGCAGGGGAAAGCTACCAAAACCCAATCTTCACCGATTTGATTGTGTGGTTAGTTGATACCAATGACTTTGATACCGCTCTGGAGTGGTGTGAAAAAGCCATTGAGAAAGAACTGCCAACGCCTGAAAACTTCAAATGCACATGGCCCACGTTTATGGCTCGTGAAGTATTGGAATGGTCAGTGGGCCAGCAAGCCATTGGTAAATCGGTAGACCCTTATTTCAGCACCGTGTTTACCAAGCTATTGGAAGGTAAATGGGTAGTGCCTGAAAAGCTCTATGCAGAATGGCTTAAGTTTGCAGGGTACTCACTATTGCTGAACGACCAAGGCGTTCCTCAGCCAAGTCAAGTTGGTACCGTTGAGCAGCTTGAAAAGGCGAAAGTGTTCTTACTGAAAGCATTAGAAGTTCACAGCAAGTGTGGTGTGAAAACCAAAATCGGTCAGATTGATATGCGTATTCGCGCCATTCAAGAAGGCCGAGTGTAAAGACTCCTACGCCGCCGCGCTCGGCTGGCGAGGTTGCAACAACCTGCGTGGTTAATTGCTATACCGTCGACCCAGTGGCTAGAGCGCACTTATTTAAGAAGGTAAACGTAATGACAAACCTAATTGGCTACATCCTTAAATTGCTGATTGCAATTGGTGTCTTATCTACCAACGCAAGAGGGTTAATTCCTGATGGGGTAGTGAATGTACTTTTGCTATGGGCATGGGTTGAAGTCGTTGTGTTAATCATCGCAGGTTTAGGTTGTTTTAGTGATGAGGTTTTAAAACCTGTTGTTAAAGCTATTCAAGAGAATCCTAAAAAGGTTCGGATAAACCGCATCAGAAGTTTAGTGATTTCAATGATCGCTTTTACGTTTGTTTATTGGAACTACTGGATTACAGGCAGCGTATTGATGGTAGGCATGTTCTTGATGTTCATTGCTTCAGAAAGAGCAAAAGACCAAGCGTTGGGAGTTGCCTAAATGTTTGACGGTTCAGACGACAGTTATCAAAACACGGTGATCACAAACGATGGTTTCTGGCCAGACGTGAATGCCGGTGATTTTGAACGCAAGCGTGGAACACCTGCCGCGCAGGATGATGAACGTATTGCTTTTGCTGTCGCCAATGCTGTTGCTTCCGTCAACCTTGAGCTTGAAATGCTGAAAGCCAACTACTTGGCAGAGGGCATCGCCAAAGCCAGTGACATAGAAGCCTTTCCGGTTATCGATACGAAAAACCGTGTCGTTATTCAATATGAATCTGCCGTCTTTGCACGCGCTAAAGCTGATCTGTTACCGGATTTCTCAACGGTTCACCAAAAGAAAGAAGGTGATCACCTTGCTGAAAGGTCGCTGGAAATAAAAAGCGAGCTGTTGGCAGAAGCGGCACGAATCATTCGTCATATGCAAGGGCTTAAACGTTCATCTATGGAGCTGATATGAGCTATCGCGTTGGTTACAAAATGCAGGCGTTACGCACTTTTATTGAACAGTGCGTAGGTAAGCAAATCGCGCAAAAGCTCGATGCGGAGATGGGCAATATCGAGCTGATTCTTTCGCCTCGTAATATGGGGCGCGGGATGGACATCGCTTACCAACGTTATACGGCTGAATTTCTTATCGACCGATTGCCGTTCAAGAAATACGACCCTGCGGTGTTGTTTGCCAATGTAGCTGCATGGTTGATGGATAACGACAAAGACCGCGAAGAACAGCTTGGTGAACTGAAAGACCCAGAAGTTGAAGTGGTTGTGGAAGACGAACAGAACGCCGAAGTGCTGATCCAAATCGTCTTCGAAGAACCTATCAAAATCGTTGAAAACGAAAACGGGAACATCTACTGGCGTAAGAAACGCTGGTCGATTGAAGAGTACGAAATTTGGGTGGCTGAGAACCTACGTGATGTGGTGATCAAACATGCTGAAGATTGAAGCGGATGAACGCAGTTATCTGAGGCTGAAAGAGCAACTAGCGGTGTTGAATCTGGATAAGAAAACACGCCAGAAAATGCTTAAACGAATCGGTGCTCAGATAGCGAAAACCACTCGCAAGAACATCAGAGCACAGCGTGACCCGGAAGGTCGCCAATGGTCAAAGCGCAAGAAAGGTCGCAAGAAAATGCTTAGGGGATTTACCCAAAAACTCAAGCACTTTCAGCGCGACGATAACAAAACACTGCTGGTTGGTTGGCCGAGTGCTCGGGGCAAAGTGGCATATGAACATCAACATGGTTTAGCGCAGAAAAGCGGATTGTCAGCTCGTAAGCGTCAGGCAAAGAAAGCCAAAGAACCAAACAAGAACGACCCAGCCACCAAAGAACAAGCCAAAGTATTGCGTGATCTTGATTTTCGCTTGAAACCTCAAGGACGCCAAAAGCGAGGCAAAAAGCCAACACTGGCATGGATAAAAGAAAACATGACAGTGGGGGAAGCAGCAAAAACCATTCAGGAACTGGAAAACAAAATGCCAGCTCGTGATTGGGAAGTGGGAAGACCAGAACGCCGATTAATCGGAGTGAGCCCTAAACGGCTAGCCATCATGATTAAACGGGAACTCAAGCGAAACAGGAGCGAATAACATGGCATGGCCTACCGTTATTATCAAAATTTTAAACCTGATGAACGGCCCGATTGCAGGCGTGGAATACCACTTTCTCTATGTCATTCATGGCGTGGTGGAAGGTACAACCCGTAACCTCATCGTCGTTGATTCAACAACCGACCTTAAAGCCAAACTCACAGGCGCAAGCGCAGAAGGTTTAGCCATTGTTCAAGCCGCTCAGTTAAACGGCAAGAGCGAATGGACGGCTGGCGTCATGATCCTAGACGAAGCTGACAACTGGCAAGATGCCATCAAACTAGCAAATGAAACATCTAGCTTTGAGTTCTTCGTTCTTGGCTTCGATGCAGACAAAGCCATTATCGAGTCTGCAATTGCACTTCGTACCACACTGAAAAGCTCATTAGGGCGTGAAGTGGGGGTGCTGTGCCAACTTCCAATCATCAACAACGACCCAGACGCAGGTCAAACGTGGGAAGAATGGCAAGCCGCCACCGTTGCACTAGTCAATGGCATTGCGAGCGAATATGTCTCTGTTGTCGCGAACGTTCATGCAGATGGCGACACGTTAGGCAAATACGCAGGTCGTTTGGCTAACCAAGAAGTGTCACTGGCTGATTCACCTGCGCGTGTGCAAACGGGTAGCGTTCTTGGCAGTACTGATCTCATGACCGATAAGAACGGCAAAGCGTTAGACCTAGCAACCCTAAAGCTACTCAACGAAAACCGCATTTCAGTGCCGATGTGGTACCCAGATTACGCAGGGCAGTACTGGACAACGGGCAGCACGCTTGATGTTGCAGGCGGTGACTATCAAGACATTCGTCATATTCGTGTCGCCATGAAAGCTGCGCGTAAAGTGCGAATTCGCGGTATTGCTCGAATCGCTGACCGCACCTTTAACTCAACGCCATCAAGTACGGCAGCGGCGAAGCTCTACTTCACCAAAGACCTGCGCGAAATGGCGTTAACAGGTGTGCCAGGTGAAATCTTGCCGCCGGAAGATGAAGACATCGACATCAAGTGGGTGAACAAAACCGACGTAGAGATCTACATGAGCGTTCAGCCATATGACTGCCCGGTAAAAATCACCATCGCTATTTCAATTAAACAAGGAGCTACATCATGAGCCGTTATTCTGGTCGCAGCTTTGATACCACGCTGTTTGGTGAATACGTTCACGTTAAAAACGCAACAGCAACCATTAACGATGAATCTCAAGTGGCTTTTACTCGTGGTGTTCCAGATGACTACACAGACGGCAAAGTCAGTTGTGATGTGGAAATAGAGCTAGACCTTAATCAGTTTAAGAAAGTCCACAAAGCCGCTAAGAAAGCAGGCAGTTACCGCGGCATCAAGCCCGACGACATGATGTTCTACGCCAATAACGGTGAAGACGAAGACAAAGTGGAACTGTTTGGCGTCAAGTTCGTGCTGGCTGACCTTCTCAGTGTTGATCCTGAAAGCGCAGACAAAACCACTCGCAAACTGAAAGGTTTCGTCACTAGCCCGCTGTTCGTGAATATCAACGGTGTGCCGTATCTATCGAAAGAAGATACACGCGGCCTGATTAGCTAAGGGGCGCAATGGACTTTTGTGATGATGCAAGCGCGACGGAAACCAAATTCCAACAAATGGCTATGGCTAACCACTTGGCAGGGGCAAAGTCCTCTGCCAACACCGAAAGCCAAACACACTGCTTGGAATGTGGGGAAGAAATTCCACAAGGTCGCAGAGACGCAATAGAGGGGTGCCAATACTGCACCGCTTGTCAGGCAGAACGGGAGTGAAGAGTGAACGAGTGGTACGACAAAATCACCAATTACATTGTTTATCTCATGTCCGGTGCAGGCGTTTTATTGGGCATGTTAACCATTGAGCAGTGGGTTTCTATCGTTATCGGTTTAGCTGCTTTGGCTGCAAACATTTGGCACAAACGAGCGATGCAGAACATCGCCAAAGAGAAAGGGATTTATATCAATGAAGATGGCTAAACGAATAATTTGCAGTGTTGCAGCCGTGATCGGTTTGGTCACAGGTGGCGCTGCACTTTATGGCGAGCAGTTAACGCAGCCAGTGGGTGAAGTCGTCATTCAAGAACAAAACCTAGGCGAGCTGCGCATCAGCCCTAAAGGATTGGGAATTACAGGCAACGCAGAAGGTTGCCAGTTAAATCCATACACCTGTCCGGCTGGTTTAGTCACCAATGGCATTGGTAACACCGTTGATGTGCCTGACCAATCAGTGACGCTTGAACAAGTCGCCATTGATTGGGTGAAGAACTTACAGCAAGCCGAACGGTGTATTAGCAAAGTGGAAGCTGCCGCCAATAAGCCCATGACACAAGGGCAGTTCGATGCGCTGACCTCCTTTGCCTTTAATACTGGGTGTGTTCGGTTTATGCGAAACGCTGACCGTTCATCAACACGAATTTACCGCTACGCACTGCAAGGTGATTACCAAGCCGCCTGTAACGAGTTGCCTTATTGGGTGTATGGCGGTGGTAAGAAATTGGCAGGCTTAGTTACAAGGCGAGGGCTTGAATATGCTCGCTGCATGGAAGTGGATTAAGTGGGGCGCACTGGCGGCGCTGTTGGTCACTGTTTGGGTGTTGTGGTTAAAGCTTGATGCTAGCCAATTAGAGCAAAAAGCACTGAGTGACAAACTCGCCAAAGCCCAAGCGGATAACAAAACCAACTTAACCACCATTGAATTCTTAAAGGGTGAAAGCGAACAGGCCAACAACCTGTTAGTTCAGAGACAACGGGAACACATAGCCGCAGAGGAAAAACTCAATGCAGACATGGCAGCACTTAAAGCCGAACTGGCAAATATTCAGTGTTCTATTCCTCGTTCTGTTACTGACCGCTTGCGCGAACCCTACTGAAACTGTTGCAACGCAGGTGATCGTAAAACTGCCACCTGCCGGATTGTTGGTACCGTGCTTTAAACCAGAAGTAAAAGGCACTTGGCCGGAAGTGGTCAGCGAAGACATTCCCAAGTTAAAAAGCGCACTGAGAGAGTGCGATAACCAAATTGAAGACTATTTGAAATGGCGTGCTAAGCACGAACAACCAGAGAGAGAAACACCATGAGCACTAAACCAACTTTCGCGACAAAACCTGTAGTAGTTACTGTTGGAGATATTGATTTCAAATTCACACCAACCGTGGCAGACGCAAACAATTACATGAATAGCATGATGCCGGACAACAAAGTAGAGCCAGCTCGCACCTACTTAGAACGCACAGTCGATAAAGACCAAAAAGAAGCGTTAGTAGAGCTAATGAACACAGTGCCGGGTTTAACGATTGACCTTCATGCAAAAGTGCATAACGCGTCGAAAGGTGGAATCACAATTACGCTAAAAAACTAAAAGAGCGGGTAAAGCGCATTGACCAGAACGGACTGGAACAAGCGCTTATTTTGCGGCGGTACTTCTTCCCTGATGGTGACGACGAGCCGCAAAACCTAGCCCGCGCTCTTTGGCTGGATGAACACATCAAGGAACGTGAAGAAATCGCCATCATGAATGCAATCTCAAGGCTGTTTAAGAAATGAATGAAAAACTGCTGATGACCATAGGCCTGATTGATCAGGTAACCAAACCACTGCAAGGCATCTCGAAAGAGATGCACAGCGCTATGGATACAGGCAAAAGCGGCCTGCAAGACATGGCGACAGGTGGTGCAGGTTTGGTTGCAGCTGGTTTTGCTATTCAAAACGCCTTAATGCCAGCCATAGAGATGGACCGAAAAATCGGTGAAGTGAAATCACTGGGGGTAACCGATGAAGCGCTACAACAGCTTTCACAAACTGCCTTAGAGTTTGCTAGTGAATACGGTAAATCTGCCACTGACTTTGTGGCCGCATCTTATGACATTCAATCTGCTATTTCGGGTTTGGATGGCAATGAGCTTTCGCAGTTCACTAAAGCTTCAGGTGTGTTAGCTGCGGCGACTAAAGCCGATACCAGTACCATCACCTCATACATGGGTACCATGTACGGCATCTTTAAAAACCAAGCCGCTGAAATGGGCAAAGGCGCATGGGTTGAAGAGGTCGCAGGGCAAACCGCTATGGCGGTGCAAATGTTTAAAACTACTGGCTCGGAGATGAGTAGTGCATTCACCAGTGTTGGCGCGAACGCGACGTCTGCGGGTATTGCAATGTCTGAACAGATGGCAATTCTTGGTACCTTGCAAGCCACGATGAGCGGTAGTGAAGCGGGTACCAAATACAAATCGTTCCTAGCGGGTGTGGGTAAAGCACAAGACAAGCTCAACCTCTCTTTTACTGACAGCCAAGGCTCAATGCTGCCAATGCTCGATATTCTCGACAAGCTAAAAGGCAAGTTTGGTGACACGCTCGATGTCGCTGAATCTGATGCTTTGAAAGCAGCGTTTGGTTCAGATGAAGCTGTCAGCATGATTAAGCTATTGATGGCCGACACTGACGGGTTAGCCTCTAGCATTGAATCGCTCGGTCAAGTCCAAGGCATGAGCAAAGCAGAGGAAATGGCATCAGCCATGACCGACCAATGGGAACGCCTTGAAGCTTCTTGGTTTGCTATTCGAGCTGCCGCCTTTGGCATGATTCTACCTGCCATTAACTCAGTAACAGGTTCTATTGCCGATGGCATGACATGGCTAACCGCTATGACTAGCGAATATCCGTTGCTCACCGAAATGATGAGTTATGCCGCCATTGGTGCGGTATCGCTGGGCGGTGTGGTCGCTTCACTCTCGTTAGTAATGGGCATTGGCAAAATGATGTCGGCAGGTTGGGCGGTAACTATGGGTACCTTAAACGGTGTGCTCAAGTTGCTACGCATTAGCACCATTGCGATGACGGCTTCAACATGGCTATTCAATGCAGCGCTTTGGGCAAACCCAATCACATGGGTAGTTGCGGGTATTGCGGCATTAGTGGTTGCAGTCGGTGCAATGATTTATTGGTGGGATGATCTGAAAGCCTCGTTCGGTGACACAGCAGTATTCAAAATGCTTGCAGATACCATTGATTGGGTGATCGACAAACTCAACATGATTCCGGGCATCGACATCGAGTGGCGTGCCGGTGAAATGCCGCAAACACCACAAGCGGATGTTGCTGCACAAGCCGCAAGTCAAATTCCACCAATGCCAGATTTGCAAGCGTTAGAAGCCCAGCGCCCAACGATGGACACCTCTGTCATTGATTACAAAAAGCCAGAGAACGCGCCAGCACTCAACCCAAGCATGGTGCAGAACATGAACAGTACACAAAGCCGTTCTACTACTAACACTCGCCAGTACGGTGACATCTACATCACCACGCAAAGCGGTTTTACACCTGACGAGTTAGCGGAATGGGATGAACTCAATGCCGGATAAAAGCTATATAGACATCAAAGTGATCGACGGCGGTTGGGATGTAGACGCTGGCGAACAACCAACCCAGTGCAGCGATTTATACAGCATCGCACAGGACATCAAACACGCGATCATGGAAAGCGGATTAGCCCGTAAGTTAGTGGCAGAGCGTAACCCAGTGCTACGCGCTGATGTGTTGTTGCAGATAGAACAAAAAGCCGAACTGGATAACCGCATCATTCCGGGTACCGCCAGCGCTACGGAAAGCAGTGCAGGCACCATCGCACTAACCGCGCAAGCGTATGACTACGACCAACTGATAGAAACCGAGGTAACCGCATGAGCAAAAGACCAACCGCTGACTTTGTGGAAATCCTAGCGGAATCAGGCATTCCGGTTACTGAAGATGCATTGGAAGCCAAGCTCAAAACCGAAGTCACAGGCGCAGGCAGTAACCTTTCAAACGACTCTGATATGTCGCCTTTCTGGCGTTGGGTTCGCTCTGCTGTGGTCACGCCTGTTGTATGGTTGATTCGTACCTTACTCGCAGGTTACGTCATGCCAAATATGTTTGTGGCTACCGCAGAACGTTGGGCGTTGGAGCTCAAAGCATGGGAATACAACGTCACACATAAAGGTGCTGTGAAAACTCAAGGCTGGATAACCTTCACCAAAGAAAATGCAGAAGACGAAGTCAGCGTAGCGGCTGGCGAGATTATTCAAACCACCTCGATTGATGGCGTGATTTATAAATTATTAGTGATCGAAGATTCGGTCATAGCGGCAGGGTTAGCCGTAGGCAAAATACTCTGTGAAGCAGAACAAGCGGGTGACGAATACAACCTTGCAGCCGGCTATTTCAACATTCTGCCAAAAGGAATTTCCGGCATTGTTTCTGCCGTTAATGAACCGGACTGGATAACCACGCTTGGCGCGAACGAAGAAAGCAACGATGAGCTGGCGCTGCGTCTACAAAATGCGTTCACCAGTTCAGGTACCTGGCACATTGACGATGTTTATCGCTCTATCATTTCCAACGTGGCAGGCATTCGCAGTGACAACGTTTTCTTTGAGAATACTGGTGATGTCACACCGGGTACCGCGAACGCTTATGTATTGATGGAAGTAGGCGAAACACCGCAAGCCGTTTTAGGCCAGTTGAACGAATACATCATGGATGAAGGTCACCACGGCCATGGCGATGTGCTCACCTGTTTAGCCATTCCAGACACGCAACATGCTGTGATTGCTGATGTGGTGTTCGTCAGTAACTTAACCGATACGCAGAAAGTAGACGAGTTCTTAGAAATCGAAGACCGTATTCGCGCTGCGTTTCGAGAGTCAGCCGCTTATTCAGAAATGACGAGAGCACGGCCAGAAAGCCGATTCAGTATTTCTCAGTTGGGTACCGAAATTCACAACAACATGGACAACGTAGAGTCGGTGCGTATTAGCGTTGATGGTGTGGTTCAAAAAGACATTGTGAGCCTGTTAACTCAGCCACGCATTCAAAGCCTGACAGTGCAGGAACTGGCCGATGAGTGATTTCGATAAGCACGCCCCAGAGCTAAGCCAAACACCAACGCCTTGGTGGCAGGATGGTGAAACCACCTCCGAGGCAATCAAAGAGCCGTATTACCTTAGTGGTGGTGTGTTTACATTCTTCAAACTGGTTCGAACATGGCTACTGTTTCCGCTTAACCAGTTTGATGCATTGACGTGCAGTGAAAAACTGCTTCGACTCATGGCGTGGGACAGGGACATAACCCAGTTCGACGGTGAGCCGCTTGAGCTGTTTCGTAAGCGAGTGAAGTACGCCGCGATTAACGCCAAAGATGCAGGCAGTGTCTACGGTTTCAAAAGAATTTTTGAACGCTTAGGCATTGCCATTGTGGCATTCAAAGAACGCGAAAGCGCGATTGATTGGGACGTGTGCACCATCGAACTGACCGACAACGCCATTTCGCAAAACAGCAAACTTGTTCAGACCTTAATTGAACAGTACGGGCGCACCTGCCGACGCTACCGTTTTCAAGTGACCTATCCAAGTGATCTACTGATTAATCACGGTGAATTCAGCCACACGTTCGCCATGTTCCAAGCCAAAACAGAAGAAGCGGTGGAGGTGGTTTTCAAGCCTCAACCTATTGAACATCAACAACAGATATTTATCGCCACACTAGGGGGTAACTCATGAGCCTGACGGCCATTCCATTACAGTTTGAAAAGTATCTGCAAAATCAAATCAGTGTCGGTGATGCACCAGACATGAACGAAATGATTTTCGCCTACCTTCCGGACTTAGATTTAGAAACGCCGATTGACCGTGAACAAGGGTTGCCGGATGTCGCGTACTGGGTTCACCAACAAGACATCGACCAAGTGGGTAAGTTAGGTGATAACGCTCTGGTGTATTCGGTAGTCATTCCGGGTTCAGTGGCTGCGTTTACCTTTAACGCTATCTACCTGCGTGACAAAAACGTGCCGAATTCGTGCGGCATGGTGGTACACAAAGCCGACGAAACCAAAGAAGATGGTATGAGCAGCACCAAATCGTTGCTGCAGCAATACACCGGAGCCGCGCAAATTGCCGGAATAAACGTAGATGCAGCAACATGGCAAATCGACTACCAAGCGCGTTTGTTTGGTATCGAAGAAGACATGCGCCTAGCCAACCTAGACAACTACGGTCACACCGCCTTTGTTGATGGTTTCGACGTAACCCAACAAGCCGATCCAACCAAGTACGCTATTTCTGCAGGTGTTGCTTATGTTGGCGGTTTACGTGCCGTTCTCGATGCGGAAGTAATTCAGACCATCACCACCAAACCAAACGGTTTGTATGTAGATGTTGTTCGAATGGGTACCGTGCTGTCTGAATGGCAGAACATTGTCACCATTCGTTTATCAGAAGTTGAGTTGGTTGATTATCTAGACGGAGGCAATCAACAGCACTATGTGGCGAAACTGGCTGGTATTAATGCTGATGGTTCAGTAACAGACTGGCGCGTGAAAGGTGGGTTAGGTGAGCATGAAGCGGCGAGTGATCCACACCCGCAGTACTTAAAATCACAAGCTCATTTATCGGCAAGTGACCCTCATACCCAATACCTCACCCGCGCCGACTGGCTCAAACACATGCTCTTCAAAGGTATGCCAATGTCAGCGGTGGGACCAGACCCAGACCCTGATATCTGGCTACCAGCAGGCCGTGTAGAACTACTGCGAGCAGATTACCCAACCGTATTTGAAATTGTCAGCGCATCTGCATTTTTCACAGACCAGGCAACCATTGATGCAGACCCACGCGCCTACGCAGGTCACTGGGGAACGGGTGACGGTGCAACCACATTCACCACTGATGACTGGGCGCTGATGATGAACATCAAGGTCGCTGGAGGTTACGGTGCTGCGGGTTCGACGAAAGAAGATCATATTCAGAATATTACGGGTGAGCAATCTATAGCTACGCCATATATGGGCATGTCTACAGGTGCATTTTATAACGACGGTGATAATGCAAATAACGGACTAAAAAACAACGGTACATCCCTCAATAATGTTCCAGATAATTCTACCTCTACAGGTGAGAAATTCTATTTTGATGCTTCTCTTTCAGTTAAAACAGATCCAAATTTCACCGACACAATGGGTTTGTTCCTTGACCACTACCGCGTAATCCCGAAAGGAGTATTCAGCTATGCTTAGACATTACATTAGCTCAGTCTCGGGCGAGTACATCAAATCACAAAAACTGACTCAGAAAGTTGGCTTCACTACTTCACAGCCGTTACCCGAGATTGAGCTGGCTGAAAACGAATACTTCGCCATGCTCGATGCAAATGGCAAAGTGCAATACTGGCCTGACGATACAGAATGCACATGGCAGGTAAAAACACGCTTTGAAAAAGTCACCGCATACAGCAAAGAAACCCAAGAACCTAAACAGTTCGACGACAAAACACTGGTGACGGATGACTACACACTCTCCCAACCACCACACCAATACGTCACTTGGAGCGAAGAGTTAGGCAATTGGCAAACTGACACTCAAGCCAAGTATGAAGCCGAAGTTCAGCAGGTAGCGAACACTCGCGAAAGTCTTTATGTGCAGATAGTTGACCGCCTAAATAACGAAGCTCGAATGATTCGTCGTGTTGAAGGTGATGAGGCTAAGGCGGCTGAATATGAAGCGCAAGCCGATGCCGCATACTTGCAGGTTCGCGCCGATAACCCTTGGCCTGAATTGCCAGAGGCTTAGTGTATGTGGACACAATCACAACTCACTTGGCCTAACACAGCCCAAACCATTCAAACCAGTGCCGAGGCGGTAACAAGCCAAGTCGGTACTGCAATGAGTGAAGCTGAAGACCGTTTAACTGCTTTAGAAGGTGACGCCAGTTTTGGGCGTCACTCTTTAAGTTCAGAAGCTGAAGCATTACTAGGGCTGGGTGATGACCTAAACAGTTTACTGGTTAGCGGTACCGTTATCAGCGCGACTCCTTACCAGTTTCAGGTCGGCGAAAAGCTAGACTCTGGCAGTTATCTCAGCCCGACCAATGCCGTGAAAACCTTGGTGGCTAAACTGCGTGACCTTGCGGACACCCATAGGCCAAAAGGTCAGTTAAACGTGGTGGCGATAATGCTAACCGCGCAAAGCATCAATGAGTTTTCCACTAAGATGCAACAAATTACCTCAGTGCTCACATTGCCGGATTGGCAACAGGTAGCAAGGCAGGCAACAGCACTGGTGAATAACAGCAGTGACAAACTACATCAGCCAGCTGCCATCGTTCAGCCACGCTTTAAACCCTTTGCCCCACTAAACGCACAGCCGTTAGGTGACTACTTTAGCGAGCAAAACGCGCAATTAGTCACTCTTGAATCTCTCGCTAGTGATAGCACAAACGTGATCGGTAAATTGCAGGCGTTAGCCGCCAAACGTGCTAATACGTTGGCCGAAGTGTCGCAAGCCATAAATGCACTGAAAGCGCTGCAGGGTAGTGTCTATTCCACCACATTCTCAGGCAGTACCGAAAGCGTTGCTACTCAGCTACAAAATGCGGGTGCGCCGAACAATCATCAGCTCACCATCGCCAGTCTACTGCTGAGCCATGAGCCACTTACGTTCTGGGAGGAACTATTGTGTTCGCCTTAGATGGTCAAACTTTCAATCTAATGAATATCAGTGTTGGTTTTGGTCGTGAATTCAAAGCACAAGACCAAAGCGGACAATCATCTTCGACCGACGATTCAGAGCAAGGCGAAAAAGCCGCAGAGCTGGATGTGTCCGGTTCTATCGCGTTCAGAGATTTAACATCACTGACCACGTTGGAAAACATGAGCAACGCCAAAGACGAAAACGGTGATCGTCTGGCTTATCGCATCGTTAACGATGTCGCTAACGCATTCAAAGTGAAAACCGTGAAATTCACAGGGCGCTTTTCAGTGACTCAGCAAGACAACCAAATGGCGTGGAATGTTTCGTTCAAACTCAAAGAACACAACAGCGTAGCCGAGCAAAAAGAGCAGCGCCAAAAAGACCAAACCAAGCCAGAGCAGCGTGAAAATACTCGCTTCAAACAAGCACTTCAAGCAGGTAAGGAGGCGACACAATGAAACTAGAAAAACGCCTTTTTATCAGTAATCAGGAATATGAACTCGTAAGTCACAAAGTAAGCCTAAAGCTATCATTGGGCGGAAAGGCAATATTCATCATCAAAGCCGATGCACCACCGCAACGGCTTGAGCTGGTGCGCTTGGATATTGGTTACGAGCAAGACACAGCCCCGTTTTTTGAGGGCTTTATTGATACTGTGTCACCTGCCGCTAATGGGTCGTATAAGCTGACAGTAAAAGAGCTCTCAGGCGTACTATCTAACAAACTGCCGATTAGCCTTGAACACCCAACCATGGCCGATGTGTTTGACATCATCAGCGAAAAAACAGGCTTAGAGTTCAGCCTGCCGGATGAAGAATACACTCGTCGCGTAATCCCTAATTTCGTCAATCAGGGCGATGGTTATCAATGCTTGGACAAAATCGGCAAAGCGTTCTCAGTGCCTGATTACGTCTGGTTCCAACACACCGACCAAGTGATCTATTTTGGTTCGTACCACCACAGCCACTTCAACGGTAAACCGATGAACATTCCGCAGGAATTCACATCGCGCCAGAATGGTAACAGCGTCACGTTCGTTCCGTTCCCGATGCTTCGACCGGGGCGAGTCGCGTTTGATAAACGTATTAATCGCCTAGATTTGGTGGGCGATGAAATGACAGCCTACTGGCTGGACAAAACCACGCCAGCCAAGCAGCGTGAAATCTTCGATACCTTGCCAGAAGTTGCAGCCGGTTATCACCTGCCAATATTCGGCAGAGTAGAAGCCGTTCGTGACAGTACAAAAGCAGGGAAAACAGCAGACCCATTTCGACCACGTTACGCCATAGATGTGCAAGTTCTCGATGAAGACATGCAGCCAAACACGACTATTCCTGTCTATCGCTCGATTCCGCTGCCGGTTCACATGAGCGGTCATGAATCGGGATTGCTTGCGTATCCGTTGGAAGGTTCAGTAGTCGAAATAGCTTTCGCCTACGGCAGAGCTGACCGCCCAATGATTCGTGGTATCTACGGTCGTGAATTTGCACTGCCAACCATTGCCCCAGGTGAACAACTTCAGCAGCAACGTGAAGAAGTCAGCCGCCGCATTGATGCTGCTGGTAACATCACCGATAAAACAGACCAAACCTTTACCACTCAGTCACACCAACGGATTGAGAAAGCCGCCAAATTCATTGCTGAACTAGGTAGCCACACACTTGAAGTGAAAGGGCATAGCTCTGAGAACATCATAGGCAAAAAGGTCATTGAAGCATTAGGCGCAGTAGAAATACTGGCAGGTGACAACCTAGAACTTGGCAGCTTAGGCAACATGCACATATCAACTGCCGGGGAGCTGGTCACGGTGATCGGTAAACTGCGAAACATCGTCATAGCCCAAGATGACAAGCTAAAGGTAATGGGTAACCGACTCGAAACCATGGAAAAGGACTGGGAAGCGAGCGCCAAAAATATGCGTTTCACCGCTGACCTAATCACCATGAACGGCGGTAAAGGCGTAGTGCAGGGCGATTGTATCTGCGCATTTACTGGTCTACCGCATTCAGATTTATCAACCACAGTTAAGGCAGGTAAGTAATGGCCCTAAGTAAATCATCACTGAAAGACCGAATCATCACAGAACTACAAGGTCAAGGCTTTACCA
Source organism: Vibrio sp. C8 (assembly GCF_054051265.1). Taxonomy (NCBI): domain Bacteria; kingdom Pseudomonadati; phylum Pseudomonadota; class Gammaproteobacteria; order Vibrionales; family Vibrionaceae; genus Vibrio; species Vibrio sp. C8. The sequence goes on along the minus strand of NZ_JBPAOE010000009.1, from coordinate 33,761 downwards.
CAACAGGCAGCCATGCCAAAGCCGACGAACTAGCCACAGCAATAGCCAATGCGGTAGTGGATGAGATACAAGCCAACGCAAAAGCGATGGTTAGCGGCACACCTTATCCGATAGAATAGCCACAGAAACCACACCAAAGCGCAGCCACACGGTTGCGTTTCTTTTTGCCAGTCATGCACCAACCAACGCACTTACGCCCCACCATACCAAACACAGAGCGCTACGCTCACGGAATCGAGCGTCCCACCCACGGAATCCGCGCTCCTCTACACCCGCCTGCGCGGTTTTTCGATCACTTTTTTCGCAATTTTATTTCCGCGAAATTTATCCCGTGACAGAAAAAGCCAAATAAAGCGCCAAGCCTTACGCTATATGAGGCTTAGCGGATGACTGAAACCCTAGAAAACGCCTTAAATCCGCCTAAATAAAATTTCGAAAATTGAAATTATTTGCAAAGAATTGCAAAAACAATGATCTGAAAAGATCGCGAGAGTGGGTGTAACTCATTGAATTTAAATGGTTGGGCTGTTTTTTGTGACGTTTTAGAACGATCTTGTGTGACTTTTAATGATCTAGTTAGGTAAAGCGCAAGCCAATCACAGCAAGGCTTCAAAGCGAATCTGCCCTCAAAAACCTTTTTTCAATTTATTTCTCGCGTTAAGATGGGGTAACAGTCTAAATATTAGGCATTTAACGATGACAAAAAACGCGATTCTTTCCCACAGGTATGAACTGGCTTCTGCAGTAATGAACAATAAGTCGAACACTGAAAAGAGTGTTGAATTATGGAGAACGTACGAGAAGAACAAACTAATACCATTCATCAAGTTTAGAAACAGTGTCTTTAACCTCACCAAACAGATAAAGAAAGCGATAGTTATCTAACATCTGTCGCCACTTTGTCGCCACTGTTGCGATTATTTAACCATAACTAATTGATAAATATAGATACTTAAATATATTAAATATTAAGGGGCTTTTCTTTTGCCTGTAATTTGTTATTTCTCTGTTCCCTAATCTTATATTTTTAAGCTACCCCTTACGTTTATCTAATCTGCATCCTATAGCTCTGACCATTCTTTGCACATTACATCGCATATTTTTGCTAAATCCTTAATTTTTCTAAAGGTATTCTCTTGTAGGCCGCTAATAGAGATAACTTTGAGAGAACATTTTGGTTTTTCGAGACGTCGGAAACCGCATTCGAAGTTCCGCTTCGCAGAAAAATCTAGGAGAGACAACTATGTCAGTGAACGTAAATACCAATGTGTCAGCAATGACCGCACAACGATATTTGAACAGTGCGACATCTGCTCAGCAAACGTCAATGGAACGTTTGTCATCAGGTTCAAAGATCAACAGTGCAAAAGATGACGCTGCAGGTCTACAGATCTCAAACCGTCTGAATGTGCAAAGCCGAGGCTTTGATGTTGCTGTACGTAATGCGAACGATGGTATTTCTATTGCTCAAACCGCTGAAGGTGCGATGAATGAAACAACGAACATCCTACAACGTGTTCGTGATTTATCATTGCAAGCAGCGAACGGCTCAAACTCAAAATCTGAACGTGTAGCGATTCAGGAAGAAATCTCGTCAATGAATGATGAACTTAACCGTATAGCGGAAACCACATCATTTGCCGGTGGTAAGCTTCTTAATGGTACCTTTGATACTAAGTCATTCCAGATTGGCGCAGATAGCGGTGAAGCAGTCATGCTTTCACTGAACAATATGCGCAGTGACAACCAGAAAATGGGTGGCGTAAGCTACAAAGCGGAAAACGGACAAGATAAAGACTGGGCCGTTAAATCTGGAAGCAATGATCTGACGATTACTCTCAATGACAAATATGAAGGTGAGAAAACTATCTCTATCAATGCGAAAACAGGTGATGATATTGAAGAGTTAGCTACTTACATTAATGGTCAAACTGATATGGTGAAAGCTTCTGTCGATGAAGACGGCAAGCTACAGCTGTTTACAGCGGCAGATAAAGTTGAAGGCCAAGCTACGTTTGGTGGCAGCCTTGCCGGTGAACTGGGCTTTGCTGAAGGTAAAGACGTCACTGTTAAAGATATCGATGTGACAAGCGTTGGTGGTGCACAGCAATCAGTAGCGATTGTTGATGCGGCACTGAAGTTTGTTGATAGTCATCGAGCTGAGCTGGGTGCATTCCAGAACCGCTTTAACCATGCGATCAGTAATTTGGAAAACATTAACGAAAACGTGAATGCTTCTAAGAGTCGAATCAAAGACACTGACTTTGCGAAAGAAACAACGTCATTAACTAAGTCGCAAATACTTTCTCAAGCTTCAAGCACGGTATTGGCGCAAGCAAAACAAGCACCAAACTCTGCTTTGTCTTTACTTGGCTAATAGCTAGTACATTTATGTAATGAAGAATCCAGCTTCGGCTGGATTTTTTATACCTAGCAAAGCTTCATTATTATAGTCACCGCCTTTATGAAGGAATATTCGCAGAGAAAATAAGATCTAAACAAAGAGCAACCGTCTTCAAGGTCATTGATTCAAGCTTTTATAAAGGCGTGGTTATTTGAAATGAAGAGATAAGCTGGAGGAAGTTGTTACAAAGATGACAGATAAAACAAAACCCAGCCTAGGCTGGGTTTTATGATGATGGTGCGGAAGGAGAGACTTGAACTCTCACACCTTGCGGCGCCAGAACCTAAATCTGGTGCGTCTACCAATTTCGCCACTTCCGCAACTTAATCTGTAGATTAACTGAATATTGGTCTTCAATTAATCGTTGTAGTGATCTGTAATTTAAACAAAGCACTTAAATAGTGGCAGGTCTACCTGGATTCGAACCAGGGAATGGCGGCATCAAAAGCCGCTGCCTTACCGCTTGGCGATAGACCTACAGAGATGATTGCTCATCTAAATAATGGTGCGGAAAGAGAGACTTGAACTCTCACACCTTGCGGCGCCAGAACCTAAATCTGGTGCGTCTACCAATTTCGCCATTTCCGCATCTTAATCTGTAAATTAATTGAATTAGGCATTCAACTAATTGTTGTAATAACTCGTCTAAAACCAGCTATTTACCAATAATGGCAGTTCTACCTCGAACCCGAATCAGGGAGAATAGACGGGGCATCAAAAATGCCTTTTAACCACTATCTTAATTGTAATGGCAGGTCTACCTGGATTCGAACCAGGGAATGGCGGCATCAAAAGCCGCTGCCTTACCGCTTGGCGATAGACCTGCAGAGATGATTGCTCATCTAAATAATGGTGCGGAAGGAGAGACTTGAACTCTCACACCTTGCGGCGCCAGAACCTAAATCTGGTGCGTCTACCAATTTCGCCACTTCCGCAACTTAATCTGTAGATTAATTGAATATTGCTCTTCAATTAATCGTTGTCGTGATCTGTAATTTAAACAAAGCACTTAAATAATGGCAGGTCTACCTCGAAGTCGAAACAGGGAGAATAGATGGGGCATCAAAAGCCTTACTAACCACTATCTTAATTGTAATGGCAGGTCTACCTGGATTCGAACCAGGGAATGGCGGCATCAAAAGCCGCTGCCTTACCGCTTGGCGATAGACCTGCAGAGATGATTGCTCATCTTAAATAATGGTGCGGAAAGAGAGACTTGAACTCTCACACCTTGCGGCGCCAGAACCTAAATCTGGTGCGTCTACCAATTTCGCCATTTCCGCATTATTTCCTAAAGACTTTCAACATTGCTGTTTCAAAAAGTACTTAGGAAATGGTGGCTACGACGGGATTCGAACCTGTGACCCCATCATTATGAGTGATGTGCTCTAACCAGCTGAGCTACGTAGCCAACAATAAATAATGGTGCGGAAGGAGAGACTTGAACTCTCACACCTTGCGGCGCCAGAACCTAAATCTGGTGCGTCTACCAATTTCGCCACTTCCGCAACTTAATCTGTAGATTAATTGAATATTGGTCTTCAATTAATCGTTGTCGTGATCTGTAATTTAAACAAAGCACTTAAATAGTGGCAGGTCTACCTGGATTCGAACCAGGGAATGGCGGCATCAAAAGCCGCTGCCTTACCGCTTGGCGATAGACCTGCAGAGATGATTACTCATCTTAAATAATGGTGCGGAAAGAGAGACTTGAACTCTCACACCTTGCGGCGCCAGAACCTAAATCTGGTGCGTCTACCAATTTCGCCATTTCCGCAAAACTTTTAAGATATCGAGATAATATGGTGCGGAAGGAGAGACTTGAACTCTCACACCTTGCGGCGCCAGAACCTAAATCTGGTGCGTCTACCAATTTCGCCACTTCCGCATCTCGGTATCTAAAGTTACTTGCAATCTAACTAAGATATAAGCAAACAACTTAGAATAAGTGGTGGCTACGACGGGATTCGAACCTGTGACCCCATCATTATGAGTGATGTGCTCTAACCAGCTGAGCTACGTAGCCATCATTTTTGAGCGAGACAATATAATACAAACTCGCTACGAGTTCCAATAAATTTTCAAATACTGAAGCTCAATTAATAACTGAGTAGTTATTAAAAATAAATGGCAGGTCTACCTGGATTCGAACCAGGGAATGGCGGCATCAAAAGCCGCTGCCTTACCGCTTGGCGATAGACCTGCAGAGATGATTACTCATCTTAAATAATGGTGCGGAAAGAGAGACTTGAACTCTCACACCTTGCGGCGCCAGAACCTAAATCTGGTGCGTCTACCAATTTCGCCATTTCCGCATTATTTCCTAAAGACTTTCAACATTGCTGTTTCAAAAAGTACTTAGGAAATGGTGGCTACGACGGGATTCGAACCTGTGACCCCATCATTATGAGTGATGTGCTCTAACCAGCTGAGCTACGTAGCCATTACTATTTTTTGCTCTCGGAACTAAGTTGCCTTATTGCTGAGAACGGTGCGCATTATGCGGATCTGCTTTCTGAGCGTCAACAGTTTTTTTGAATAAATCGCCTGAAACGCATCGTTCGACTTTTTTTTAAACAAAGAGGCGTGTTTGTGATCAAAAAGTGCTAACAAAACAACAGATTTATTACTTTTGCATAGCGGCAAAAATTCATGTTTTTTTATCTGAAAATGTCGAGAAAAACAAAAAAGCCAACCGAGTGGTTGGCTTTTATTCAATTCTGTCTGATGCAGATTAAACGTTGAAACGGAAGTGAACAACATCGCCATCTTTAACGATGTAATCTTTTCCTTCTAGTCGCCATTTACCTGCTTCTTTCGCACCGCTTTCACCGTTAAATTGGATAAAATCGTCATAACCGACAACTTCAGCGCGAATGAAACCTTTTTCAAAGTCAGTGTGAATTTTGCCTGCTGCTTTCGGAGCTGTTGCACCAATTGGAATCGTCCAGGCGCGAACTTCTTTAACACCTGCAGTGAAGTAAGTGTGCAGTTCTAGTAGTTCGTAACCTGCACGAATCACACGGTTTAGACCTGGTTCTTCGATACCCATGTCTGCTAGGAACTCTTCGCGTTCGTCATCTTCTAGTTCAGAAAGCTCTGATTCAATAGCGGCACATACAGGAACAACAACGTTATTCTCTTTTGCTGCAAATTCACGTACTAGATCTAAGTACGGGTTATCTTCAAAACCATCTTCTGCAACGTTAGCAATGTACATGGTCGGCTTTAAGGTTAAGAAGTTCAGGTAACCAATTGCTGCCAGTTCTTCTTTAGAAAGTTCAACAGTACGTGCTGAACCACCTTCAGTTAATACCGGTAGTAATTTTTCGAGTGCTACTAGTTCAAACTTAGCGTCTTTGTCGCCGCCTTTTGCTTTCTTCGCGTTACGTTGAATAGCACGTTCACAAGAATCAAGGTCAGCCATAGCCAACTCTAAGTTGATCACTTCGATGTCTTCGATTGGTGAAACTTTACCTGCAACGTGTACGATGTTTTCGTTCTCGAAACAACGTACAACGTGACCGATCGCGTCAGTTTCACGGATGTTAGCTAGGAACTTGTTACCTAGACCTTCACCACGAGAAGCACCTGCAACCAGACCTGCGATATCCACGAATTCCATTGTTGTTGGAAGAATACGCTCAGGATTTACGATTTTCGCTAGTGCATCTAGACGAAGATCTGGAACCGGTACAACACCAGTGTTTGGTTCGATGGTACAAAACGGGAAGTTAGCCGCTTCGATACCTGCTTTTGTAAGAGCATTGAAAAGTGTTGATTTACCAACGTTTGGTAGACCAACAATGCCACATTTAAAACCCATGTCTGTAACCTTATTCAGCTTTGAACGTGTGTAAGCGATTTTGCGCTTTCGTTAGACCATCTTTTAACAAGATATCGAGGCAACGAACCGACTCATCGACGGTTGCATCTAATTGCTCCTGCTCTTTAGCTGGAGCTTTGCCTAACACATAGCCTGCGACTTTATCTTTATGTCCCGGATGACCAATGCCAATCCGTAGACGGTAAAATTCTTTGTTGTTGCCCAGTTTGCTGATGGTGTCCTTTAAGCCATTGTGACCACCATGACCACCGCCTTTTTTGAACTTAGCAACACCCGGAGGGAGATCAAGTTCATCATGTGCCACCATGATCTCTTCTGGTTGAATTTGGTAGAAGTTTGCAAGAGCTGCAACGGCTTTACCTGATAAATTCATAAAAGTGGTTGGGATCAGCAAACGTAAATCTTCGCCATTGACCATAATGCGGCCAGTCAGACCGAAGTATTTCGGCTCATTTTTCAACGTAATATTGTGAATACGAGCCAGTTCTTCTACGACCCATGCACCGGCATTGTGTCGAGTTCTAGAATATTCCGGGCCAGGATTCGCCAGACCGACAAGTAATTTAATAGGTTGACTCAAAGCTAGGATCCCTTAGGAAACGAAAAAGCGCGGTATGATAGCACAAAAAATCCCTTTGGCGCGAGGCTCAAAGGGAATCGGTTCTTTAAGCGTTTTTGAGAGGGTGAACAAGTTGTCTCTTTCATTCCTTTTGACTATTTAGTTAGCGCATTCTGACAACGTTAATTTGCATTTTCTATTTGAAGTACGGCAAGTGAGTAGCAATTAACTCATAGTTGTTAAAGACGTTAGGAGGGGAATCGAAACTAGCTTATTGCAGTGAGAGAGGGATAAAAAAAGCGCCTTGTTTAGAAGGCGCTTTTTTAACAGTCAATATCAACGCTTAGTTGAACATTGCTGAGATAGATTCTTCGTTGCTAATACGACGAATTGCTTCTGCTAGCATGGTAGACAGAGTCAACTGAGTAACTTTACCTGTTGCTGCCATTTCTTTAGACAGAGTAATTGAGTCAGTGATGATAACTTGGTCAAGAACAGAGTTCTTAATGTTTTTCGCTGCGTTGCCAGAGAATACTGCGTGAGTAGCGTAAGCGAATACACGCTTAGCACCACGGTTCTTCAGAGCTTCTGCTGCTTTACATAGTGTGCCACCTGTATCGATCATATCGTCTACGATCACACAGTCACGACCTTCAACATCACCAATTAGGTTCATTACTTCAGAAACGTTAGCGCGTGGACGACGTTTGTCGACGATTGCGATATCGATATCACCAAGCGCTTTCGCTGTTGCACGTGCACGTACAACGCCGCCTAGGTCAGGAGACACAACCACTGGATCTTCTAGACCACGAGCTTTCATATCTTCAAGAAGTACAGGCGTACCGAAGATATTGTCTACTGGTACATCGAAGAAACCTTGAATTTGTTCTGCGTGCAGGTCGATAGTAAGTACGCGGTCAACACCAACGTTAGAAAGGAAGTCTGCAACAACTTTTGCAGTGATTGGCACACGAGCAGAACGCACACGGCGGTCTTGGCGAGCGTAACCAAAATAAGGAATAACAGCAGTAATACGGCCTGCTGAAGCACGACGCATAGCATCAATCATTACAACGAGTTCCATTAGGTTGTCGTTGGTTGGCTTACAAGTAGATTGGATGATAAATACGTCGCTACCACGAACATTTTCATTGATTTGTACTGCAACTTCTCCATCAGAGAAACGTGAAACAGTAGCATCTCCAAGAGAAATGTATAGACGATCAGCAATACGTTGTGCTAGTTCGGGTGTGGCATTACCAGCAAATAGCTTCATATCAGGCACGGTGGAAACCTCGGGGTTGCGTCCAGTTTTTAAATAGATTGGGGTTGGCTGTTTTGTATCTAGCCAGTGTCTCTTTAAGCGGAGAAACATTTCGCCCTTGGGCGATAAACGCTGAGACTGTGTCAGGGAGTTCGGACAGAACATTTTTTGCATCATTTTCGTTTGAAAATTCAGCAAAAACGCACGATCCTGTACCGGTCAATCTTGACGGCGCGTATTGTAGCAGCCAAGAAAGTTGCTTATCAACCTCTGGATACAGCATTCGGACAATTTTTTCGCAATCGTTTTCGTATTGAGTGTCAAGAAGCGTGAACAGCTCTCGTTTTGGCGTATTTCTGGGCAATTCGGGATGACAAAAAATATCTTTTGTTGCGATGCTGACATTCGGCCTCACGACTAAATACCATTTTTCTTGTGCTTCAACAGGCGTTAACTCTTCGCCGACACCTTCGGCAAAAGCGGCAAAGCCACGGATAAACACCGGTACATCGGCTCCCAGAGCTAAGCCTATTTCTGCGAGTTCGTCATCACTGAGGTTGGTTTTCCATAGAAAATTTAAGGCGACTAACACGGTTGCTGCATTTGAAGAGCCACCACCGATGCCTCCACCCATTGGCAGAATCTTATTTAATTCAATATCGGCACCTAAAGTACAACCCGTTTTCTGTTGCAATGCGGTTGCCGCTTTCCAAATCAGGTTGTCTTCAGTTTTGACCCCTTCAAGTTCAGGAGTGAGGGTGATCTTACCGCTCTCGTTGGCAGTGATGCTTATATCATCACCATAATTGAGAAACTGAAATAGAGTTTGTAACTCGTGGTAACCATTGTCACGACGGCCAGTGATGTAGAGAAATAGATTTAACTTTGCAGGAGATGGCCAAACCGTTTTGCCAAAAATCATGGGGTCAGTATCCATTTAGATATAACAAGTTTTATTGACGTTTGTTGCTGAGTTAGCTGCATTCTATCCGGTAGAGGAATGTCGCCGTTTTGCCAACTGAATTCTTTATATCGAGTGTAATCGACATGCCAGTTTTGTCGACCAGAAGTCTTGTCCAGAGAAGCTAATGTGTTGCTTTCATTGAGCTTAAAATGATCGGCTTTTGTTGGTAGCCCTAGCACCCAGCCCTGAAGATCGTCGATAGGGATATCCAGTCCTGTGAGTTGGTAAATTAATATTTGGCCGTTGGCGGCGTTGAATTTTTGGTCGTCATAGGTTTCAACGTTGGCACCTTTGGCATCCATAGAAAGGCTTAGTACGGTTTGACCGAGAAAATTGGTCAAACGAAGCTGACTCTTGTTCGGTGACTTTTGCCATTGAAAGTTTAAGGTTTCACGCTGATCTGGTGAGATATAGCCGATCTTGCCGATAACTTGATATGTTTGAATCTGTTGCAGTTTTTGTTGGTGAGCTTGCCACTCTACATCAACGATAGGTTCTGGTGTTGAACTACAGCCAAACAGAATCAGCAAAAAGCTCAAGGAGAGGAGAATACGCGGCTTTATCATCATAATTGCTCGTTATCTGTCCGGCAAAGTGAGTGAAACTGGCGTTACTATATCATTGATATCACGAAGTCGGGAAAACAAATCCTCGTTGCTCTTTCAATCACAAGGGGCATAAAGTAAAATTCTGCCCCTAATTCATTTCTTACCAGAGAATCCTCGATAGATGTCCTTGCTTGCTATTGGTATCAATCACAATACGGCTTCGGTTGAGTTACGAGAAAAAGTGGCTTTCGGCCCAGATAAATTGTCTGAGGCGCTTGGCCAGTTGTCTGCTGACTCACACGTGAACGGAAGTGTCATTCTTTCGACGTGTAACCGTACTGAAATTTATTGTGATGTTAAATCATCAAGTAAGAACAAACTTATCGAATGGTTGACCCAGTTTCACAACGTCAGCCCTGAAGATTTGAGACCTAGCCTGTATGTTCATGAAGACCAAGCGGCGATTCGTCATCTAATGCGAGTCTCTTGCGGTTTGGATTCACTGGTATTGGGTGAACCGCAGATTCTTGGACAGGTGAAACAAGCGTACGCGGACTCTCGTAAAAACAACGCTGTTGATTCATCGCTCGATAAGTGGTTCCAAAAAGCATTCTCTGTCGCTAAACGTGTTCGTACTGAAACTGAAATTGGTGGCAGCGCAGTGTCGGTGGCTTACGCGGCTTGTACTCTAGCAAAACACATTTTCGAATCGCTGTCGGATGCAACTGTACTGCTCGTCGGTGCGGGTGAAACCATTGAACTGGTGGCAAAACATCTGGCGGGCCACAACTGCAAACGTATTATTGTGGCTAACCGAACCCGCGAGCGAGCAATGAGTTTGGCGGAAGAATTTAATGCAGACGTGATCGCATTGAACGAAATACCGGATCACCTACATTTTGCCGATATCGTTATCAGTTCAACAGCCAGTCCTTTACCTATAATAGGCAAGGGTATGGTAGAAAGCGCACTGAAAAAACGCCGCCATCAGCCTATGTTGTTTGTCGATATTGCCGTACCTCGTGATATCGAATCGCAAGTTGGCGATCTTAATGATGCTTATCTGTATTCTGTAGATGATTTGCAATCTATCGTGGATAGCAACATTGAGCAGCGTAAAGTCGAAGCGATTGAGGCGGAAGCGATTGTCAGTGAAGAAAGCGCCGCTTTCATGAGTTGGATGCGCTCATTGCAAGCGGTAGATAGCATTCGTGACTACCGTAAAGCTGCCAATGAAATCCGTGAAGAATTGTTGTCAAAAAGCTTACAAGCTTTGGCGGCCGGCGGAGACCCAGAAAAACTCTTGGTGGAGCTAAGTAATAAGCTCACCAACAAACTTATTCATAACCCAACCCGAGCGATGCAAAGCGCTGCGGAGTTAGGTGAACCGGCAAAACTTGCCATTATCAGACAAAGCTTGGGTCTTGAAGACTCACAGTAATCTGTAACTCTGAATTTAAAGAAGAAATTATGAACTCGTCGATTTTAGTGAAGCTTGAATCTCTTGTTGAACGTTATGAAGAGGTTCAACACCTGCTGGGTGATCCTGCAGTTATTGGTGATCAAGATAAATTCCGTGCTCTGTCAAAAGAGTACTCTCAGCTTGAAGAGATCACTAAGTGTTTCCAAGCTTATCAGCAAGCTCAAGAAGATTTGGCTGCAGCTGAAGAGATGACCAAAGAAGATGACGCTGAAATGCGTGAAATGGCTCAGGAAGAGATAAAGGAAGCAAAAGCGACTATCGAGCGTCTAACTGACGAGCTGCAAATCCTTCTGCTGCCTAAAGATCCAAACGATGACCGTAACTGTTTCTTGGAAATTCGTGCAGGTGCAGGTGGTGATGAAGCAGGTATCTTCGCTGGTGACCTGTTCCGTATGTACAGCCGCTATGCAGAGAAAAGAGGCTGGCGCATCGAGGTCATGTCTTCAAACGAAGCAGAACACGGCGGTTACAAAGAGATGATCGCGAAAGTGAACGGCGATGGCGCATACGGCGTACTGAAGTTTGAATCAGGCGGTCACCGTGTACAACGTGTTCCAGCAACGGAATCACAAGGTCGTGTTCATACTTCTGCATGCACGGTAGCTGTAATGGCTGAAGTACCAGAAGCAGAAATTCCGGAAATTAAAGCCAGCGATCTGAAAATCGATACATTCCGTTCATCGGGCGCGGGTGGTCAGCACGTTAACACCACGGATTCAGCAATCCGTATTACTCACTTACCAACAGGTACAGTGGTAGAATGTCAGGACGAGCGTTCACAGCATAAGAACAAAGCAAAAGCGATGGCTGTACTCGCCGCTCGTATTGCTCAGGCTGAACTTGCTAAGCGTGCGGCTGAAGTGTCAGATACACGTCGTAACCTATTAGGTTCAGGTGACCGCAGTGACCGTATCCGTACTTACAACTACCCACAAGGCCGCGTATCTGATCACCGTATTAACTTAACGGTTTACCGTTTAAGTGAAGTGATGGAAGGCGATCTACAAGCGCTGATCGACCCTGTACTACAAGAGCATCAAGCGGATCAGTTAGCTGCACTTTCAGAGCACAACTAATCAATGTTGCTAACCATTGAGGCCGCATTAAAAGCGGCAACAGAGCAATTGATCGAGAGCGGCAGTGATTCGCCGTCTCTCGACGCTAACGTGCTACTTTGCCATGTATTAGACAAGCCACGTTCCTACCTTCTCACATGGCCAGATAAATCTCTCGATACCCAGCAGCAAAACCAATTCGACGCACTGATTGAACGCAGAAAAGCGGGTGAGCCAGTTGCCTATATCATTGGTGAACGTGAGTTTTGGTCATTGCCACTTAAAGTGTCGCCATCGACTTTGATTCCAAGACCCGATACCGAAAGGCTGGTGGAACTGGCGTTAGATAAAGCTCAGCTTATCGATGGTTATATCTTGGATTTGGGAACGGGAACAGGCGCGATAGCGTTGGCTCTGGCTTCCGAACTGCCACAACGTAAAGTGTTTGGCATTGATTTGCGTGAAGAAGCTTGGCAGCTTGCAAGCGACAATGCCGCACGATTAGGCATTAACAATGCGTCGTTTTGGAACGGAAGCTGGTTTACTCCTGTGCCAGTGGGTACAAAGTTTGCTTTAGTGGTTTCAAACCCGCCATATATTGAAGAAAACGATCCTCATTTAACCCTTGGCGATGTGCGCTTTGAACCGAAAAGTGCATTGATCGCTCAAGACAACGGGTTAGCGGATATAAAGACCATCAGCGAGAACGCTCGTGATTATCTGTTAAATGAAGGTTGGTTACTGTTTGAACATGGTTACGACCAAGGCGCGGCAGTAAGAGAGATTTTGCAAGGCTTCGGCTATAGCCATGTTGAAACACAAAAGGATTATACTGGTAATGATCGCGTTACCTTAGGCCAATATCGCATAGAAACTAAAATCAAATAAAAAACAGTATCGAATAAAAACGATCTCGAATAAAAAAGTCATATCAGGCGTAAAGAGGATAAAGATGTACGAAGGTTTAAAACATTTCCATATGCTGACGATTGCGATCAGTGCTCTGTTGCTGTCAGTTCGCTATGTATTACTGATGATGAACTCAAAGCATCTGCAGAATAAATTTCTGAAAATCACACCACACGTCGTTGATACCTTCTTATTGTTATCTGGCGTCGGTTTAATTTTTATTACTGGTTTCATCCCATTCACAGCCGCTGCACCTTGGATGACAGAAAAACTGACCTGTGTTCTGGCTTATATCGCACTAGGTTTTTTCACCCTTAAGTTGGCGCGTAATAACTTATTGCGTACCTTTGCTTTTTTCGGTGCATTAGGTTGGTTAGGTATGGCAGGTAAAGTTGCAGTAACAAAAATGCCAGTATTTTTCGGTTAATCACTAATCTAGCCAAAATAATCCCAGTTAGCGAACAAAGAGTAGTTAAATGCTTGACTTATTTGATGAAGATTTTGATGAGATGGAACTTGTTGAGGGGGCATTAATCCTTAATCAAGCCATCGATCCAGGAACTCAAGTAGAATGGGCTGAGCAAGAGTTAAGCCGTCTACTAAACGAAGCTGAAGTCAGATTAGCGGATAAAGCAGAGCCAAAAGAGCGTTTCGATGCATTCTTGCACTTGTTTTATAAAGAGTGGGAATTCATCGGTGATCGTGAAGCGTATTATGACTCCGACAATGCGTTTATTGACAAAGTATTAGAGAGACGCAAAGGCGTACCTGTGAGCTTAGGCGCGTTGCTTCTGTACTTCGGCCGTAAACTTGGTTTTCCACTGCAAGGAATCACCTTTCCCACGCAATTTTTATTGCAGGTGAACTGGCCAGACGAAACGAATCGTTACTTGAACCCATTTACTGGTGAGTATGTCTCAAACCATACGTTACAAGCGTGGTTGATTGGTATGAAAGGCCCTCTGGCTAAATTGAAAGCAGAGCATCTCAAAGTGACCGATCATCCAACCATTATTGGCCGTTGGCTTGCCTTGCTAAAAAGTGCCTTATTACGTGAAGAGAGTTACACTCTTGCTCTGAGATGTACCGATTTAGCCCTGACTTTTGTTCCGGATGACCCATACGAAATCCGTGATAGAGGCTATATTTATCAGCAATTAGATTGTCATCAGGTGGCAATGTCTGATTATCAGTTCTTTATTGATAATTGCCCTGATGATCCAGCAGCAGAATTATTAAAAACTCAAATGCATGCACTCAGTCATAGTACTGTGACCTTGCATTAATCAATGAAGAGACAAAACATGGAACAAAAAATCGTTCACGTTGGCGATATCCCTGTCGCAAACGACAAACCGTTCACCTTGTTTGCAGGCATGAATGTGCTGGAATCTCGCGATATGGCAATGCAAATCTGTGAGCACTACGTAAAAGTGACAGACAAGCTGGGTATCCCATATGTGTTCAAGGCTTCGTTTGATAAAGCAAACCGCAGCTCTGTGCACTCTTACCGTGGCCCAGGTCTTGAAGAAGGCATGAAAATTTTCCAAGAACTGAAAGATACGTTTGGTGTGAAAATCATCACTGACGTACACACAGAAGCGCAAGCTCAGCCTGTTGCTGACGTGGTTGACGTGATTCAGCTTCCAGCTTTCCTTGCTCGTCAAACTGATCTTGTTGAAGCAATGGCAAAAACAGGTGCAGTCATCAACGTGAAGAAACCTCAGTTTATGAGCCCTGGTCAAGTAGGCAACATCGTTGAGAAGTTCGCTGAGTGTGGCAACGAGAAAATTATTCTATGTGAGCGTGGCTCTTGCCATGGTTACGACAACCTAGTGGTTGATATGCTTGGCTTCGGAGTGATGAAAAACGTGTCAAATGGCAGCCCAATCATCTTCGACGTGACTCACTCGCTACAAATGCGTGACCCATCGGGCGCAGCTTCTGGCGGTCGTCGTGAGCAAACTGTTGAGCTAGCTAAAGCGGGTTTAGCAACAGGTATTGCTGGTTTGTTTATTGAAGCGCATCCAAACCCTGAAAAAGCGCGCTGTGACGGTCCTTCAGCCTTGCCACTTGATAAGCTTGAGCCGTTCTTAGCACAGATGAAAGCTCTGGACGATTTAGTGAAAAGTTTTCAGCATATTGATATTCGTTAATTTAATGAATTTTCGTGTAAAAAAAGCCACCTTAGGGTGGCTTTTTTATGTCTGTCAGACAGTTATTAAATCGTTGAGCAAACGATTTCATTCACAAATTCATGTTACTAAATTAAGAAAAAGTAAAAAAAACGGCTTCAATCAACTAGTTTTACTATTTGGCCAATTAAGTGACTAAATTTTTTGACGTTTCTGTTGTGATCTATTAGACATAAATATGAAATAACTCTGTCACTTGTACGAGGTTATTTTAAGGTTAGATCTATTTTTAAAGGTCAATCGCATGTTAACTCAATAGAAGACAGATTGATCTAGACTTAAAAATTATTAGTAGTGGAATTCATCAGCTCAAAGGTATGACAATGAAACAAGGCTTTATTCTTAAAACGGTTTTAAGTACCGCTATTTTAGCGTCATTGGCAGGCTGTGCGACTCAACCTGCTCACGAGTGGGAAGCAGATAAAACGTACAAACTGACAGTGCTTCACACCAATGACCATCACGGTCGTTTCTGGCAGAACAAATACGGCGAGTACGGCATGGCCGCTCGTAAGACTTTGATCGACGATATTCGTACTCAAGTTGAAGCAGAAGGCGGCAGCCTGTTGCTACTGTCAGGCGGTGACATCAACACAGGCGTTCCTGAATCAGACCTGCAAGACGCTGAGCCTGATTTCAAAGGGATGACCAAGATTGGTTATGATGCCATGGCATTAGGTAACCATGAGTTTGATAACCCACTAGAAGTGCTGTTCAAGCAGCGTGAGTGGGCGGATTTTCCAATGCTTTCTGCAAACATTTACGACAAGTCTACTGGCAAGCGTTTGTTCCAGCCTTACCAAATGTTTGACAAGCAAGGTATTAAAATTGCCGTTATTGGTCTAACAACTGAAGATACAGCGAAAATTGGTAACCCAGAGTACATCGGTGGTATTGACTTCCGTGACCCTAAAGAAGAAGCAAAGAAAGTAATTGCTGAGCTGAAAAAGACTGAGCATCCAGATCTGATCATCGCAGTAACTCATATGGGCCACTACCAAAACGGTGAATACGGTATTAATGCTCCGGGTGACGTTGTACTGGCTCGCTACCTGAATGAAGGCGACTTGGATATGATCGTTGGTGGTCACTCTCAAGAGCCTGTGTGTATGGAAGGCCCGAACGTAGTGAACAAAAACTTCGCTCCGGGTGATGAGTGTAAACCAGACATGCAAAACGGCACTTACATCGTTCAAGCATTTGAATGGGGTAAATACGTTGGTCGTGCTGATTACGAATTCCGTAACGGTGAACTGAACATGGTTAGCTATGACTTGATTCCAGTAAATCTGAAGAAGAAAGTGAAAGTTAATGGTGAAAGCAAACGTGTCATCGCAACGACTGAAATTCCAGAAAACAAAGAAATGCTGGAGTTCTTACGTCCATACCAAGAGAAAGGCCAAGCTCAGCTAGGTGCAAAAGTTGCTGAGTCTAATGGTAAGTTGGAAGGTGACCGTAATGTGGTTCGTTTCCAACAAACTAACTTAGGCCGTTTGATTGCTACAGCACATATGCAACGTGCAAAAGCAGACTTCTCTGTTATGAACTCAGGCGGCGTTCGTGACTCTATCGCAGCTGGCGATATCACGTACAAAGATGTACTTAAAGTTCAACCATTTGCAAACATCCTTACTTACGTTGATATGAGTGGTCAGGAAGTGCTTGATTACCTAAATGTTGTTGCGACTAAGCCTGTCGATTCAGGTGCGTATGCGCAATTTGCTGGTATCTCAATGCACGTGCAAGATGGTCAAGTATCAAACGTGTTTATCGGTGGTAAACAACTTCGTCTAGACGATACCTACCGCTTCACCGTACCAAGCTTCAACGCGGCTGGTGGTGATGGCTATCCTAAGATTACAGACCGTAAAGGTTTCGTAAACACAGGTTTCGTGGATGCTGAAGTTCTTAAAGACTACCTAGAAGCGAACAGCCCTATTGATGTAAACGAATATGCTCCTTCTGGTGAAATTGTTTATAAGTAATCAATAAGTAAATTGATTAGCTACAGAATAAGCGGTGTGAAAACACCGCTTTTTTTATTAATGTAAATTGATACGAGAAGAGATAAGCTAACCACCTGAGGAATAAAGGTTAGATTGTGGTAAGGAAAAAGAATGACCCCTGCGATTCAGTTAGCAAAGAAAAAAAAAGTCCCTCATACCATTCATCAATATGAACACAACCCCAACAACGCCAGCTATGGTTTAGAAGCGGCAGAAGCGTTAGGTCAAGATCCAAAAACCGTGTTCAAAACGTTACTTTTTTGCCTTAATGGCGAAGAGAAAAACCTTGCTGTAGCTATTATTCCCGTTGATCAGAAACTGAATCTCAAACTGGCAGCGAAAGCGGCGAAAGCTAAAAAGGCCGATATGGCTAATCCTGACATAGCGCAGAAGACAACCGGATATGTGGTTGGCGGAATCAGTCCTTTAGGACAAAAGAAAGCGCTACCGACTTTCATCCATCACAGTGCCACTGAGCTGGCAAGCATTTGTGTGAGTGCAGGGAAGAGAGGGTTGGAGATTGAGCTAGCGCCGCAAGATTTAGCGTCATTAACGCGAGCTCAGTTTGTAGACTTGTGTCTTGAAGCCTAATCGATAATAAGCAATAAAAACGGCCTCTTATAAGAGGCCGTTTTAGCAGAGATAGTAACTTCCCTATTAAGAATTTTGTGTTTCTTCTTCCATTTGTGCGTTATCCACAATGTGGTTTTCGCCCAAATCTTTTGGTAGAAGAAGGTTTAGTAGGATAGCAACAATACCGCACAAGCTTACGCCTTGTAGGCTGAAGTCGCCCACGCCGAAAGCCATACCGCCAATACCAAATACCAGTGTTACAGCCACAATCACTAGGTTGCGTGATTTGTGTAGGTCGACGTGGTTTTTGATTAGTGTGTTTAGACCCACAGTTGCAATAGAACCGAACAGAAGAATCATGATGCCGCCCATTACAGGTACAGGGATAGTTTGTAGTAGAGCACCTAGTTTACCGACAAGTGCAAGTACGATCGCTGTGATAGCTGCCCAAGTCATGATCACCGGGTTGAATGCTTTGGTGAGCATTACTGCACCAGTAACTTCTGAATAAGTCGTGTTTGGTGGAGCACCTAAGAATGCAGCAAGCATAGTTGCCGCTCCGTCACCCGCGATAGTGCGGTGTAGCCCCGGCTTCTTAATATAGTCTTTACCCGTTACGTTCGAAATTGCCAGCATGTCACCCACGTGCTCTACCGCAGGAGCGATTGCAACAGGGATCATGAATAGAATTGCGTTGATGTTGAACTCTGGGAAAGTGAAATTAGGCATTGCGAACCAAGCCGCTTCACGAACCGGAGTGAAGTCTACAACGCCAAAGAATAGAGACAGAGCGTAACCTGCAATAATGCCGCACACGATTGGGATTAACTTAAAGTAACCTTTCGCAAATACGCTAGCGATGATAGTCACCAGTAGAGAGATACAAGAAATCCAAAGAGAAGCATCG
This sequence comes from Vibrio sp. C8, assembly GCF_054051265.1. Taxonomy (NCBI): domain Bacteria; kingdom Pseudomonadati; phylum Pseudomonadota; class Gammaproteobacteria; order Vibrionales; family Vibrionaceae; genus Vibrio; species Vibrio sp. C8. Next base: position 15,044 of record NZ_JBPAOE010000009.1, on the reverse strand, counting down.
CCGTCAACCAGTTGGAATGCACCATCACCACTCTTACCTAACGCCATGTTAACTGCCGCTGGTGCTAGACCAAGACCGATAACCATAATCACAGGGCCAACTACGACTGGTGGCAGTATTTTGTGGATGAACTCTACACCGCGAAGTTTAATGAAGCTGCCAAGAATAATATAAACCGCACCTGCTGCCACTAAGCCACCCATAGTTGCAGCAACACCCCATGTTTGAACACCAAACATGATAGGAGCAATAAAGGCAAAAGAAGAAGCGAGGAAGATAGGAACAGAACGACGGGTAATAATTTGGAAGAGTAATGTGCCGGCACCAGCACCGAATAAAGCAACGTTAGGATCGAGTCCCGTCAGCAGCGGAACTAGCACTAACGCCCCAAATGCAACAAACAGCATCTGAGTGCCCAAAATGGCATTTTTCATGGTATTTTCCCTGTAGCTAAACAAAATTCGCGGGATTCTATCACTTTTGCAAACGTTTGCCATTTAAACTAGATCAATTTTTGCTACTTTTGTCATTTGCATTCGGCGAGCCAAAGTAAAAGTTTGGAAACTTTTATTACCAGTGGTGAGCACTCACCTTGCCCCATAAACGATAGTTGCTTATCATCAACTTTCAGAAACTTAGAACGTAGGAACAATATGCGCTATTTAGCTTTTTTGCTGATGGGATTAACGTCTCTTCCAGCTTCTGCACTCACCACGGTAAATCTGTACAAAACAGAAGTCGTTATTGATCAGACACAAGAAGGTGCAGATGCCAAAGCTCGATCGCTGGGTATGCAAAACGTTATTGTTCGCGCCACGGGCGATAAAGATTCCGTAAACAATGAAGTAGTTCAAAAGGCGTTAAGTAAATATAACCAATATTTAAACCAGTTTAGTTATGGTCAGACAAACGATGTCTCTACAATAACCATGCAGTTCAGCGCGCCGCAAATTCGTTCTCTGATTACTCAAGCTCAGTTGCCATTCTGGCCTGAAAATCGCGCTAACCTTTTAGTTTGGCTGGTGGAAGAAACCCCATACGAACGTGTGATCAGTTGGGAACATTCTGACTCTAAGATTCTAAAACAGTTGAAAGAGGAATCCTTGGCGAGAGGTTTGCCTATTACTGTTCCTGTTGGTGATTTTGATGACATTACAGGGTTAGAAATTTCTGATCTGTGGGGTGGTTTTATTAAACCTATCAGCTTGGCAAGTGATCGTTATCCAACGGATGCAGTACTTGTAGTTAAAGCGCAAGGCAACGATTTGCGTTGGACACTGTATGACCAAAATGCTTACAACATGCTTCAGTCACAGAAAGCGCCAATGACAGGAAGAGCATCTGGTAGTGCCGCAGCGGCAGATATGATTGATCAAATCAGTGACTACTATGCACAGAAAAACTCTGTACTGATTGGCTCTGAATCTTCACAAACTGTTCAAGCGTCATTTGATTCAATTAAAAATGCCGAAGACTTTTTCTCATTAGAAAAGCGCTTAAAAGCGTTGAGCTCGGTGGCTTCACTCGACATTCTTAAAATCCAAGGTCAAGAAGTGGAGTTCAATGTTCACTTGCTTGCGACAGAAGAGGATTTCGAACAAGAAGTGCTACGAATTGCTCAAGTTCAGAAGGCACCAGAGCAAGAAGTTTCGCAACCTTTACCTGTGGAACCGCCAACTGAAGAAGGAAGCTCAGTTCAAAATCCACAACATCCAGCGCTTGGAACCACTGAGCCTGCGGCTGTGAACTCTGTTGATAGCGGTTCACCAACTCAACAAGGTGATATGTCGGTCGTGACGGAGCCTGTTCCTATGGTGAAAACTCTGCGTTTTACTTGGTTAGATTAAGCTGTCCGACTAAGTATCAAAAGACAAGATAGACGCAAATAAATATAAGAAAGCCCCTGTTACTCATCACAACAGGGGCTTTCTTTTTACTCTTTAAAGTCTTTGCTACTCTTGGTCGAATCGTTGTTTCTCTTGTTTTTCAACGACAGAAAGCTTTGTCAATTTTAGCCCTAACTCTTTACCACGATGTCTTGCATACAACACGTTGCCCATAAATGCTGAGAAAGTGAGGAACAGTTCGACTGCTGCCAGCCAGCGTTCACCATCGTCTACATACAAAATGGTGAAAGCATGTAAGAAATACAGCATCAGAATAAAGTTGGCCCAAGCGTGGGTATAAGGTTTACCCGCTAAGATACCCGGTAGAGGCAACAGCAGTGGAATCAGCCACGCTACTGTTAACGCTAATGGATTAAGATGTGGGTGTGGCGATAAATCCAGTTGCCATAAAGCTATCCAAACAATCAAAGCGAGGTTACTTGTCAGAGCTAACCAGCGAAATTGTTTGGTTTTTGAGGTCATATCAACACTCATTGTCGTTCCTTTAATGCGACTCGTCTTTTGAACAGAGACAGTCTTTAATTCGATGCTTCTTTTAGTTGCCGCGCTAACTTAGCAAGACGTTTTCCGAGTTGACGTGCAAGTTCGCTTTCATCTTCAGAGAGTTTGCTGTTCATTTGCGATACGTGGCTAGCACCGTAGGGGGTACCACCTGATACGGAAGTATGCAGTTTCGGCTCAGAGTAGGGGATGCCCATAATAACCATGCCATGATGAAGCAGAGGTAACATCATGGTTTGTTGTGTACTTTCTTGACCGCCATGTAAGGTGGATGAAGAGGTAAACACACAAGCAGGTTTATCTATCAAATCGCCGTTTAGCCACAAAGGTGTGGTTTGGTCCCAAAAGTGTTTCAAAGGTGCGGCCATGTTGCCAAACCATGCAGGGCTGCCCAAAGCCAAACCATCGCAGTTCTTCAGCTCATCTAAAGTGATATACGGATCTTCTGCATTGGTTTCATTGCTGTTGATCTCCGGAACTGTTCTCAGAATCGCTTCACAATCCGGGATACTGTTAATACCTCGAGCAATCTGCCTTGCTAAAGATTGAGTACTACCGTGTCGGCTGTAATAGAGTACAACCACATTGGTCATCATAAGATTTCTAGAACCTGTTCTGGTGGACGACCTAAGCGAGCCTTACCATTGGCAACGACGATTGGACGTTCAATCAGCTTCGGATTTTCGACCATAGCAGTGAACAGTTGGTCGTCAGAAACGCTGGCATCACCTAAAGCAAGTTCTTTGTAGACATCTTCTTTGGTTCGCATCATATCACGCACAGATGCCACGCCTAGTTGCGCGTAAAGTGTTTTTAATAGTTCAACACTGAGTGGCGCTTCAAGATACTTGACGACTTCTGGCTGGACACTGTTTTGTTCCAATAAAGCCAGTGTTTCACGACTTTTTGAGCATTTCGGATTGTGATAAATCACGACAGACATAGTTTTTCCTTACTTTCTCTTTTTATTATTGAAGCGATAAGAAGCGTTCTCTTTGAATCATCAGCTGATCAATACGAGCGTCGTATCGCGCTTGTTCTAAACTGCCTAGTTTGGCGAGCTGGCTGGCTTGTGTATACAGTTGAATGGCTTTGTTCCAGTTGGCTCGTAAGGCTAGGACTTCAGCTTGAGCAGCCAAATCTTCCGCTTGATTGCCATTGCGACTGTTGGCTTCTGATAGTAAATGCCAACCGTTGGTATCGTTTGGATTATCGTGAGTATAACGCTGTAGGACGCGAATCGATTCGCTAAATTTCTGCTGTTTCAGTAACACGTTAGCGTAGTTCACCATCAATACAGCATTATTTGGTGTTTGCTTTAACGCGGCTTCTAACAAATTCTGTGCGTCATTGAGACGGTCGGTTGCGATGTAAAGGTCGGTCATTGCATCGAGATAGAAACGATTGTTGGCGTCTGCCTTTAACAGCTTGTTGAGAATCGCTTCGGCTTTGTCGTGCTGTTTTGTATCTAGATACACTAAGGCTTTGCCATATTCAAAAGATGCATCAAGAGCGGGTACGGTGGTTTTCTTTTGCGTTCTATTAAACCAATCCAAAGCAGCGTCACCATCAATGCCTGCATAACGCGCCACAATACGTGCACGAGCTAAATGATAATCGAGGTCAGGCTTTAGATTAACGGTCGGAAAACTTTGAGCACGCTCTCGGCTGTCAGTAATACGATCTTCCGGTAACGGGTGAGTTAAAAGCATAGGCGGAGGTGTGCTTGCGTAGCGATACTCATCCGCTAAGCGACCGAAGAAACGTGGCATTGCTCTTACATCAAATCCAGCTTTCGCTAAGGTAGAGATACCAAAACGGTCCGCTTCTTTTTCGTTACTGCGAGTGTAGTTAATCTGGCTTTGCATGTTGCCCGCTGTAGTGGCGGTAATGGCCGCAATACCGGCTTCCGGTGCTGCAATTGCAAGTAGCAACGAACCCGCTAATGCTGCCATTGTTGCAGGAGAGCGACGAGCCTGATCTTCCATGCTTCGTGCAAGATGGCGCTGGGTTACGTGGGCAATTTCGTGAGCAATAACGGAAGCTAATTCACTCTCTGATTGAGCGTGAAGAAACAAGCCAGAGTGAAGCGCGACGTAACCACCGAAAAAGGCGAATGCGTTGATATTTCGATCACGGATCATGAAGAAGGTAAACGGTGTTTTTACATCGTCCGCATTCGCAACTAATTTGTGACCAAGTGTGTCAATGTATTCGTTAATCACAGGGTCATTCACGATAGGCTTGCTGCTTCTAAGCATACGCATATAAGCGTCACCATAGATCAGCTCTTGGTCTATGGTCAGAGTTGAACCCGCTACGGTACCAATGTCAGGAAGCTCTATATTGTTAGCGTAAGACAGCGAAGGCGCACATAACGCCGTTGATATACATAGGCAAACGAATGAACGAGTACGTTTTAACATCATGTTCTTTGTTGATACTCCAATATCATTTTCCATTAGGACATTGTCCGCTTGAATTGGTTTCCACGATTCAGTCTTCAGTCGCTATGACTGTACCGTAAACTGCAACGTATTATGCGTTAACCCGAGAGATAAATAACCAATACTTAGTGACCCTACAACTTAGGATATTAAGAGTGGCGCGTAGTGGAAAAGCCGATACAATGTCTGTCATATATTAAGGATTGAGCCGAAGAATGGAACCGAATATTCTCGATTTACGTCAACAGCGATGTCCAATGGCATTATTACTTGCTAAACGTCACACTGCCCAGCTTGAAGCTGGTGATTCGGTAACCATCCTCATTAGTGATTCGAGCTCATTCAAAGATATAGAAAGCTATCTGCTTAAGCAGAATTATCTTTGCCAAAGCGTTAAATGTGATGGATATAACTCACTCATAGTTGTAAAGGAGACATCGTTACATGTTCGAAATGGTTAGTCGTTGGTATCAACGGCGTTTCTCTGACCCGCACGCCGTAAGTCTGGTTGCGATTCTTTTCTTCGGTTTCATCACCATCTACTTTTTCGGACATCTGATAGCACCATTGCTTGTTGCTATTGTTTTGGCTTATTTGCTTGAGTGGCCGGTTGCTCAGCTTTGCCGCTGGAAAGTGCCACGCACCTTAGCGGTTATTCTTGTCATCTTGCTTTTCGTCGGTGTGATGTTTTTAGCTTTGTTTGGCTTGGTTCCTACCATCTGGGATCAGGTTGCTAACTTAGTGGCAGACATACCGAAGATGTATACCGGTCTTCAAAAGCTGATAGCGACACTGCCTGAACGTTATCCTGAACTGGCGAATTTACAGATTGTTGAATCAATTATGAATAACGCCAAGGACAAAGCGATAGGTATGGGCGAGTCTTTGGTAAAAGGTTCTCTGGCTTCGTTAGTCAGCCTCGCTACTTTGGGTGTTTATCTGATCCTAGTACCACTGTTGGTGTTCTTTCTGCTCAAAGATAAACGTGAAATGCTCAAAATGGCAAGTGGCATAATGCCGCGTAACCGTAATCTTGCGAATAAAGTTTGGGTGGAAATGAACCAACAAATTTCTAACTATATTCGCGGTAAGGTGCTGGAAATCATTATCGTAGGCACGGTGAGTTACGTTACCTTCGCCGTTTTAGATTTGCGTTACTCCGTGTTGCTTTCTGTGGCTGTTGGATTCTCTGTATTGATTCCATACATAGGTGCTGCCGCAGTTACGGTGCCAATTGCGATTGTTGGCTTGTTCCAGTGGGAATTGACCTCGCAGTTCTATTATCTGCTGATTGCTTACGCCATCATCCAAGCTTTGGATGGTAACGTATTAGTGCCGGTGCTGTTTTCTGAAGCGGTAAACTTGCACCCTGTTGCCATCATAGTTGCGGTTTTAGTGTTTGGTGGCTTGTGGGGATTCTGGGGAGTATTTTTTGCAATACCGCTCGCTACCTTGGTAAAAGCCGTGTGGAATGCGCTTCCTAGTAGCGAAGAACAGCCTTCAGCAAAACCTGAATAACTAAACGTTACCCTGAGAATTTATTAAGCCCAAAAGTTGAATATTTTTGGGCTTTTTTACTATTTGAGATTAGTATTAAACATGCGTCGGTTGCAATACATATAACTAATAAAGAAATTGCTTAAGTTATCACTTTTTTTGTCGATAAAGTGACGAACACCACATAATCACAAGTGTGCAACGAGGGACGTATGAGATTTAGTCAAAAGATTGTGGCCGCATCATCGGTATTGTTGCTGGTAACAGCATCTTTACTATCTATTCAGCAGGTAAGCACTGTTCGAAAGGAAGTATCGAATTTAATCGGCGGCAGTATTAAAGGAATGGCCGAAGGTGTTGCGGATACCGTAACGTCGGAAATGGAGAGCAAGAAATCGCTCGCCCAATCAACAACAGATATTCTTCAGTTAGATCCCGAAAATCGTGACTATGTGAAAAGTGTGCTGGAAACCAAAAAGCTCAAGAGTAGTTTTCTTGCTGTTGGTTTAGGTTACGACATTGATGGTAAAGTGGTTGAAAACGATGATGGCTGGGAACCCGACAGCAGTTATGATCCGCGCAAACGCCCTTGGTATATTGATGCCAAAAGAGACGGTAAATTAACCGTTACAGAGCCCTATGTAGATGTCTCTACAAAACAAATGATCATCTCAATTGCAACTCCAGTTTACAATCAAGGTAAGTTCACTGGTGCTATGTTCTATGACCTTAAGCTCAATGGGCTTGCTGAAATGGTTAATAAAATTGACTTATTTGACGCAGGTAAGCTATTCATCATTACTTCTGATGGCATGACCGTTGCTCACCCAAATGCAGAATATAACGGCAAAAACATTTCCACTTATTTACCGAAGATTGATATTAAAGAAGGCTCTCAAGATATCGATATTGAAGGTAAAAGCTTTCTTCTTAGTTTGACCTATTTACCGAGTCAAAACTGGTTTGTCGGAGCACTAGTCGACAATGAAAAAGCGTTCGCCACGGTTGATAATCTAAGAAATAGTGCGATTATCTACACCATTATCGGTGTGATTCTTAGCATTATCATTTTGACCGTGTTGATTAAATTCTTGATGCGTCCACTTAATACGCTTAATCATGCGATTAAAGATGTGGCTTCTGGTCAGGGTGATTTAACCAAGCGTTTAAGCACGGATACAGATAAAGAATTTGCTGAGTTGGCGATGGACTTCAATACGTTCACGGAAACATTGCAGAACCAAATCAAACAATCTAAAGCTATTGGTGAAGAGATCAAACGTGGTGCAGAACAGACCATGGGCAGTGTTCATTCTTCTTCTGAAGCCATGAGTTCTCAGCTTCACGAACTTGAGCAACTAGCGACGGCTATGAACGAAATGGCCGCAACCGCAATGGAAGTAGCAAATAATGCTCAAGGAGCGGCTTCAGCGGCAAAAGATGCAGATGATGCTACTCAAGAAGGTTCTAAAGTGGTGGGTGACACGACATCATCTATTGATATGCTGTCAGCACGCATTGAACAGGCCGTAGAGGAAGTTAAAGGTCTCGAATCTGCAACTGCCAACATTGAAACGATTCTTAAAGTTATCAACGACATTGCTGACCAAACTAACTTGCTTGCACTGAACGCTGCTATTGAAGCTGCACGTGCGGGGGACTCTGGTCGAGGCTTTGCAGTGGTAGCGGATGAGGTTCGAACTCTAGCGCAACGTACGCAACAATCGACCACTGAAATTCGCAATATGATTGAACAGCTTCAAGCAGGGGCGAACTCAGTATCTGTGGCTATGCATGAAAGTAAAGCAACAGCAGAGGAAGCGGTGAGCAAAGCTCAGTTAGCGGATGCTGCATTGCAGAAAATCCATGGCGCAATTCAACATATCAGCGATATGAACATGCAAATTGCTTCAGCAGCAGAAGAACAGAGCTTAGTGGCTGAAGAAATCAATAACAACACGGTGAAGATCAAGGACTTGTCGACACAGGTTTCGGAATCGGCTGAAGAAGCCAACATCGCAATGCAAGTTCAGACAGAAAATGTGCGTGAGCAAGATGCGATTCTTGGTAAGTTTATCGTCTAATCTCTCTTGAGATGTTCAATAGAAAGGCCAGCATTTTTGCCGGCCTTTACTTTTTTGTTCGAGCTTTTTTAAAGCAGTAAAAGATTAAGCCTGCTTTTCTTTTAGATAGTTCAGTACCACTTCATGGTGATCTTTGGTTTTAAATTTGTCGAAGACATGTTCAATAACACCGTTTTCGTCAATCAGAAAACTGATGCGGTGCAGGCCATCATATACCTTACCCATAAATTTCTTGGTTCCCCAGACGCCGAACTGTTCAGCAACCTGATGATCTTCATCTGACAATAAGGTGAAGTTAAGATTGTCGCGAGCGATAAATTTACCAAGACGAGCGACAGGGTCGATACTCACGCCCAGTACCACCACATTCATTGCTTCAAGTTCAGCATTCACATCACGTAGCCCTTGTGCCTGAACAGTACAGCCTGGCGTCATGGCTTTTGGGTAAAAATAAAACAGGATTTTTTTGCCAGCAAAGTCAGATAGGGTAACTTGATTACCATCTTGGTCTAATAGTGAAAACGCCGGAGCTGGCGCGCCTGCTGTTAAAGTGTTCATTGTTCTTCCTTATTGACTGCTTTTTATAAAATTAAGCGAACCTTGTACATCAAGAGCTGTGCATTGCGCTTCAAATTCTTCTTGAAGCTGCATAAGGTTATATTCCGAATCTACGTGAGCGGTAATGGCAATGTGGAATTGGTCTTTGTTACGCTGCAGCTTATCTTTACTGATGGTTTGTGCACTGAGCGATGCCATTCCGATGTTTCGGTCTGCAAAGAATTGAGTGAATTGCTCAGTTAAACCAAGTCGGTCGTCCGATTCCACATAGACTTCAACGATATAATCATTGGATTGCTGATCATGTGGTGACGTTCGCTTCATAATAGTGATCAAATCTTGTTCTTGTCCGAGTAGTGGCAGCGTTGTCTCCACTCGGGTAATGCTATTGGCATTGCCTGACAACAGCATGATCAATGTGAATTCTTTTCCAAATAAGGCAATTCGACTGTCTACGATATTACAGCCAGCTTGCGTTACTAATTTCGCAACTTGGTTACAGATACCTGGGCGGTCAGTTCCTACTGCGGTGATCACAAGATGTTGAGTCATATTGATATTTCGCTTTGTTATTTTCTGGCATGTTAGCACAACTTTTCACTAATTAACCCAATGATGCGGTTACTTTCCTTTGTTAATTAACGTGACAATTCTGTTATTGCAATTGAGGCGCTTAGGTTACATCGTTATCTATACTTATCAGGCTAAAACACCCGCTCTGCCTCTGAATTGCCAACTCATTTTTGGGATAACCACTCCATAAATTAAGTATAGAGATAAGCGTGCGAGATAGTGACCATTTAAATATGACCGACCTCTAACAAGTGGAAGGATTGCTTATATACAATAGCCAATAAGAGATTGAATGGGGGAAAGCTCCAACATGTGATAAATATTCACTCTTAAGGAGCATTTAGGCATTCTTAGCCTCTTGTGTTTTTCAACTCCCATGCAGTACCATGCAGAAAGCATTTATTTATGGAGATAGACATGTTTTCAGGAAGTATCGTAGCGTTAATTACACCTTTTACCCAAGATGGCGAAGTCGACTTTGTAAGTCTGAAGAAGCTTGTTGACTACCATGTTGACGCTGGTACCGATGCTATCGTTGCCGTAGGCACGACAGGTGAATCATCCACACTGACCATCGAAGAGCATGTCAAAGTTGTAGAGAAGATTGTTGAGTATTCCAATGGCCGTATTCCAGTGATTGCGGGTACTGGAGCAAATGCGACTCACGAATCCATTACTTTCAGCCGTTTGCTCAACAATACGGGTATTGCCGGTGTTCTAAGTGTGACTCCATACTATAACAAGCCAACACAAGAAGGTTTGTACCAGCATTACAAAGCCATTTCTGAACAGACAGAAGTGCCAATCATTCTGTACAACGTACCCGGTCGTACGGCAGTTGATTTGAAACCGGAAACAGTGGCTCGACTATCTAAGTTAGACAACATCGTTGCAATTAAAGATGCTACAGGTGACCTAAGCCGTGTAGCACTGCATCGTGAGCTTTGTGGGGATGATTTCATTCTGCTTAGCGGTGATGATGCGACAGGTTTAGAGTTTATTAAACTGGGTGGTAAAGGCGTTATTTCGGTAACTAACAATATTGCAGCCGCAGACATGGCGAACATGACGCATCTAGCGCTGGAAGGTAAGTTTGACGAAGCAGAAGCCATTAATCAACGTTTGATGCCTTTGCATAAAAATCTGTTTGTGGAATCAAGCCCGATTCCAGTTAAGTGGGCCGCTCATAAACTGGGTTTGATTTCTTTTGGTGATCTACGTCTACCTTTAACACCTCTTTCTGAACAAGCTCAACCAGTTGTTGCCCAAGCAATGACTGAAGCCTGTATTTTTTAAGGCGCTTTCCATACAATGCCGAGGTGTTTTTACACCTCGGTGCATTTTAGGAGTTTCAATGAAGTTTACGCGTCAGCTAGTTATTAGTTCACTAGCTGTTTTGGTTTTAAGTGCTTGTTCAAATTCGACACATCGCCGTCAAGCCAAAGATGATTTTACCTACCTAGAGACGAAAAGCTTCAGTGAGTGGCAGCTACCAGAGGGAGCGACTCCAGAGTTTTACCCAAATTTTGAGATCCCGCAGGGGAACTATCATGGCGGTGTAGGCCAAACCGTTGATATTCGTCCACCGCAACAAGTTCTGGAATTAATCCCTGGTGCTCGTGCAGAACGCCAAAAAGGTGAAGTTTCACTGTGGATGGTTCGTAAGGATGAAGTGGATAAAGTTTGGGATACGGTCTTAAAAGTGATCGCTGAGCGTAAAATCAATATGCTTTCTCAAACCAATGACAGAATTGAAACAGATTGGGTTTCTTGGGTGGCAGAAGATGAAGATGTCGAGCTGGGCGCTCGTTATGAAGTGACTCGAGTTGAAGACAATAATCGCTACGGCTTCAAAGTGTCACTGATTGATTGGCGTGAAGATGGCAAGCAGATGCGAGTTTCAACCACCAATAAAGAGCGTTACAACGCTTTGATGACGAATTTAATGACGACTCGTTATGATCTTGACGCTCGTGAAGAAGCTGCGCGAAAAGCACAAGAGCTGGTTAAACAGATTCCAATTTCAATGGGTGCAGACCGTAGTGGTCTACCTGTGATTATTGCGCGTTCTTCTTACGATGTGCTTTGGCCTCGTTTACCAAATATTCTGCCTCATATGGGCTTTACGATTGAAGAACGTAGTCAGTCTCAAGGTACGATAAAAGCGAAATATGCGTCACCGGATGATGAGTTCTGGCAAGAGATTGGCGTCAAACCTACTGCGCTAAAATCGGGAACTTACACCTTCCTATTTGGTGATTTAGGTAACCGTACTTCGATTAACGTGACTGATTCATCAGGCAAGCCTGTTGAAGAAGCCTTATTGAAAGATATGGTTCCAGTACTCGCAGCGGTAATTGATAAGAAATAATGCTGAGTACTCGTTAGATAAAATAAAGGACGCTTTTGCGTCCTTTATTGTTTGTGCTGGTTGTCGTCTTGGTGTTGTTGCTTATCAAGCTCATTCAGTTTGTCTAAATCGCTTTTTTTCTTCTGTTGACCGTATTTCATATTCGCTGTGTATTTCAATGCAGCAATATTACCGATCACCACACTGACGATGACTATTGAGATGACCCACGGGTTAAAAAGAAACTCTATCATGCTGATTGCCGTTAACGAGTGCTGATGTTAGTGATGTATTGATTGTAGATCTTTGCAAGCTCTTGGCGCACGCACTCTTTCCCTAAAATGGGCGCAGAATCCAGTTGCGTAGACAATTGATCTAAAGTGAGTTGTTGTAAACACGCCTGAGCCGCTTTGTTGTGGCTGATGTGCCACGGTTCAAAAGCGACACCTGATCCATTTTCCTGATAAGGGAAGAAAAATCCAAACTCAACTAAATGAGTTTGCAACCAGAGGTAAAAAGGTTGCTGGTGGTCTTGTAAATACTCCCAGGGTTCCAGTTTCAAACCACCTTCACTTGGGATGGTATTTCTGTCAAAGACATCAAAATCAGTTCCCCAATGATGACGACTTGCACCCGGTAGCGCAGACCAACGCAAAATCGCTGCGATTTTTTGCTCATCACTCAGATTTTGCGACTCGATGATTTGGCTGTTTTCATCAAGGAGATTTGCTTCGCCTGACATTTTTCGATTCCAGATCGCCAGTTGGCGTTCAAAGGAACGAAAGCCGCTGGCAATATTGAAGTTAAAACCTTCTTTATCTGCTGCCTCTTTGAGTGACAGCAAATCATCTTTAACAGCAGGATGGACGAGAAAATATTTCTGTCCAACCAACACTTCCGTTAAATGGGATTCAGTTTTACCTGTTAATTGCTCAGCGGTCATTATCACGCGAATAGTTTCTCCATCACGCTAAAAGGTTTTCCAACGTTTTTTGGTACATGTCGGTTAACAGTTCAAGATCATGGATGCTGACGCACTCGTTCACTTTGTGGATAGTGGCATTCACAGGACCAAGTTCCACCACTTGTGCACCCATTTGAGCAATGAAACGACCGTCAGAAGTACCACCAGTTGTAAGCAACTGTGGTTCTTGATGATTCACTTCATTAACAGCTTTAACCACGGCATCAAGCAGTTCACCAGTATCTGTTAAGAATGGTAGTCCATTCAGTGTCCAATTCAGGTCATAATCCAGACCGTGAGCATCCAAAGTTGAATGAACGCGACGTTTGATCTCTTCAGCGGTTAATTCCGTACTGAAACGCAGGTTGAATTGAACATTGAACTCACCTGGAATGACATTCGATGCACCAGTTCCTGCATGCACGTTTGGAATTTGGAAGCTGGTTGGCGGGAAATATTCGTTGCCGTCATCCCATTTCACTGTTGCCAGTTCAGCAAGAGCTGGAAGAGATTGATGCACTGGGTTATTCGCTAGGTGCGGATAAGCCACGTGACCTTGAGTACCTTTAATGGTGATGTCTCCAGTAATCGAACCACGACGGCCATTTTTTACCACATCACCGACTTTTAATGTGCTTGATGGCTCGCCAACAATACACATATCAATCATTTCATTACGTTCTACTAACGTATCCACAACGCGAGTTGTGCCATTAATGAACGGACCTTCTTCATCAGAAGTAATCAAAAAGCTGATTGAACCTTTGTGGTTTGGATTTTCAGCTAGGAAACGTTCCACTGCAACAATCATACAAGCCAGTGAACCTTTCATATCTGCAGCGCCACGTCCATGCAGATGATCATCAATAATGGTTGGTTCAAATGGTGGAGTATGCCATTGCTCTAACTTACCAGCTGGAACTACGTCAGTATGCCCTGCGAAGGTAAATAGCGGTGCTTCAGTACCTTTGCGAGCCCAGAAGTTAGTTGTATCTTCAAACACCATAGATTCGATTTCAAAACCGAGTGCTTTTAAGCGTTGAATCATTAAATCTTGGCAACCTGCGTCGATTGGGGTTACCGATTGGCGGCTGATTAAATCTTTTGCGAGAGCCAAAACTGGGCTATCTGTCATCCTTGAAATCCTTGTTAAAAAAAGAAACGGTTTATTAAGTAAAATTATTGACCAAAAAGAGCCGCGTAGTTCGCAGTGCTGAAGCCGAGTTCTAGTTTGTCGTTATGGCGCACAATCGGACGCTTAATCATTGAAGGCTGTTCAACCAATAAAGCGATAGCGTTGGTTTCATTCAACGTGTCTTTCTGCTCTTGGCTAAGTTGACGGTAGGTTGTGCCGCGTTTATTTAACACATTTTCCCAACCAAGCGATAGGCAAAACTCCTTGACGAGTTCAGCGTCGATCCCTTGCTTTTTATAATCGTGAAACTGGTATTCGACACCTTCTGCTTCAAGCCACTTACGCGCTTTCTTGATTGTGTCGCAGTTTGGGATGCCATACATAATAGTCATTAGTACTTTTCCTTTATCTCCCCCACTTACTGAACCTGCAACCGCGAGGGTTACAAAGCCAAGCTTGTGTATATAGGCTGAATTATCGTTGTTTGCCAAATCCTAACAGGAAGCCAGCCTCGTGACAAAAGGGTTCGTGACAAGAAAATACGCTCTGATTTGCATGGTATTGAAAAGTTATTGATCAAACGCAACACGTTTCGAGGCAAAAAAGAAATAATGAGTCCTGTATTGATTAGGAGGTATCAATGGAATTGAGTCCTGTTTTTGCTAGGCGTTTGTATTTAGCCTTGTTAGTGGAAAGCCTTGAGCGGCCTAATGTGCCTAAACTTATTGAGAAAACGGGATGGCCACGTCGTACTATTCAGGACGTGATTAAAGCGCTTCCGGGAATTGGTATTGAACTCATGTTTGTTCAGGATGGTAGACGTCATAATGATGGCTACTACCAATTATCAGACTGGGGACCATTTGATAGCCAATGGGTTTTTGACCGCAAAAATGACATTGCGGCGAGCTTAGGATTTTAAAGCCAGCTTTGCTGGCTTTTTTCTTTATTGTGACCCGTCCTAAATAAGGTTGACACTTTTCCAGTAACCAATTGGAGAATGTCATGAAATCAATAGGTAAACGTAC
>NZ_JBPAOE010000008.1:0-106885 GCF_054051265.1 Vibrio sp. C8 | reverse complement strand
TGCGACACTAGCTCAGTTGGTAGAGCGCAACCTTGCCAAGGTTGAGGTCACGAGTTCGAACCTCGTGTGTCGCTCCAGAATAAAAAAGCCTCGATTAATTCGAGGTTTTTTTATGTCTGAAATTCAGAGTCGACAATCTCATTTGGTAGAGCGCAAACCTTGCCAAGGTTGAGGTCACGCCTATTAGTTCATAAGAACGGGAACCTCGTGTGTCGCTCCAGAATAAAGAAGCCTCGATTTTTTCGAGGTTTTTTTATGCCTAAAATTCAGAGTGCACAATCTCATTTGGTAGAGCGCAAACCTTGCCAAGGTTGAGGTCACGCCTATTAGTTTAAAAAAATGGGAACCTCGTGTGTCGCTCCAGAATAAAAAAGCCTCGATTAATTCGAGGTTTTTTTATGCCTGAAATTCAGAGTGCACAATCTCATTTGGTAGAGCGCAAACCTTGCCAAGGTTGAGGTCACGCCTATTAGTTCAAAAGAATGGGAACCTCGTGTGTCGCTCCAGAATAAAAAAGCCTCGCTTGTTTCGAGGTTTTTTATGTCTGAAATTTATCCTCAAATTTAACTGTCAGGCATTAAGCGATATATGTTGCCGCTGTCGGTAGTAAAATAGATCCAGTCGTCAGGGGAGAGTTTGATATCTCTGATTCGCTCTTGCAGATCTTCCAGCAATCTCTCTTCTTTAATCGCTGATTGGTTCTCATCCATGGTAATCACATTGATGTGTGTGAGCTTTAAGGCTCCGGTTAAGAGTTTACCGTTGAGTTTAGGGTAGCGATCCCCTCGGTAGAGTAATAAGCCACTGGGAGCGATTGAAGGAATATAAACCTTGGCGGGCGATTCAATGCCTTTCGCTTCTTTGCTTTCGCCCACATCCAATGGCCCCCAATACTCCTTACCATAAGAGGTTTTTGCCCAGCCATAGTTAGCCCCTTTCTTGATGAGGTTTATTTCATCACCACCGCGAGGACCGTGTTCAATTTCCCATAAGTGTTGAGTCTGTGGATCAAAGAACAAGCCTTGAGGATTTCGATGTCCATAACTCCAGATCTCTGGGCGTGCATCTTTGACTCCGACAAGCGGATTATCCTGAGGAACCGTACCATCTAGATTGAGACGAAGAATGCTTCCTGCATGGGTAGAAAGATCCTGACCATTGGGTCTTTTACCTCTATCTCCCACGGTGAAAAACAAATGCTTATCAATAAAACTGATCCGGCTGCCAAAGTGGCGGGAAGTATCAGAGTTTGAAGTGGTGACCAACAGATCATTCCACTGGGTCACTTTATCGCCATTGAATTTTGCTATGGCTAATGTGGTATCTGCGCCAGTATTCGTTCGTTTACTGTAAGTGAAGTAAAACGTTTGGGGATCATAGGGAGAGAGGGCAATGTCAAGCAGACCGCCTTGTCCTTGTGCTGCAACATATTCAATTTGAAGTAATTCCGTCTTTGTCCCTTTGTTCAAATCAACGAGCAAAATTTTTCCATTGCGTTCTGTAACAAAGGCTTGGCTTTCATTTAAGAAACTGATGCTCCACGGAACCAATAAACCTTCCATAACTTTTTCTGCTCGATATTGTGCCTGAACTGGAATGGAAATAACGCAGAATAATAGAAGCCAAAATCTTTGTTTCATAAAACGTGTTCTTATCTTTGGTGAATACCTAATAAAAAGCATAGTTATAAATGAAATGAGATGCTTGGTGAGGCCATTTCAAATTTGTGTGTAAGTATTTCAAATCTGTCGTATCAAGCAGATAGAAGTGAATCAATCTGTGCTTCAAATACAAAATTTTCAACATAGCTTAACGTATAGTGCTTAAATATAAGACGTTAACATTACATATCTTATGGATATATGAGAGTGAACATTTCGCACTGGTTAAAGGAATAGAAACATAGATGAAGTCGTTTGAGTGGAATAAGCATTTTGAAACTGGTCTCATCGAAGTTGACGAACAGCACTTATATTTGGTTGGGTTTGTTAATCAATACGGTGGACTGCTATCAGAGAATAACGTGTCAACAGATGATGTGCGTAAGGCTCTGTTTGAATTAGCACGCTATGCCGAGTTTCATTTCAAAGAAGAAGAACAATTGATGCGTAATGCAGGCATCGCCGAAGAGCATCTCAATGAACATATTCAGGTTCATCGCTCTTTTATGCTTGAGATTAATAGCATGCAGGCTTTTATTGCCGACGACGATCATCGACCAGCAGTTCTGCTACTCGAATTCCTTATTCATTGGCTGGCCTATCATATTTTGGGTATCGACCAGAGTATGGCTCGACAGGTGAAGGCGATTGAAGCAGGGGAAGATCCTTTCGAAGCTTATAAGCGAGAACAACGCGAAAGAGATGCGGCAATTGAACCGCTTCTTAATGCATTGAATGGTTTGTTTCAGCAAGTCTCTGCTCGCAACAAAGAGCTGGTACGTTTGAATCAGTCACTTGAAGATAAAGTTGAAGAGCGCACTCGTCAGTTGCATCGTGCCAACAAACAGTTGGAAAAGCTATCTTTAACTGACAGCCTAACTTCTTTACCTAACCGCCGACAAGCGATGCAGCAGCTCCAAGAGTTTTGGTTGCGCTCTGTAGAGGAGGGGACCAACCTTACCTGTATGATGATCGACGCGGACCATTTCAAACAAGTCAATGATACTTGGGGGCATGATGCAGGAGATTCTGTGTTGATAGCGGTTTCCCGCTGTCTAAAACAGAGATTTCGCAACGATGATATTGTTTGCCGCTTAGGAGGAGATGAGTTTTTTGTTATCTGTCCTAATACCGATCTAGAAGGTGGGTTGTATATTGCACAACAAGTATTGGCGGAGATTCATCAATTGAAAGTGCCAGTTGGCGAAGACAATTGGCAAGGCAGTATCAGTGTTGGTGTAGCTCAGTGTGATTCAGAAATGAAGGAATATACCGCGTTAATGAGCCTTGCTGATAAAGCTCTTTACAAAGCCAAGCAGCATGGACGGAATCAAGTCTGTTTCGCAAAATTTGAATACATTTAAATTGGGGTCGGCAGACCCTAAATTTATGGGCTAAATAGGCCTGACATTTCATGAATTGAATATTCCTCTTTTTTGTCTCACTTCTATCAAATTTTCTTGCTTGATATTTAAACGAAAGTGCAGCTGAAGCGTATTTCAATTTGGCTTTGACGCCAGCTTTCGATACTATGTACAGCTATTTGAGATATCCCAAGAAACCCATTCGGTAACTCTTTGTGGCTTCCTTTTTTGGAGTCGAAGGAACCCTTTTGGGCTCCTTATGGAAACTGCTAATCAGCAGACGAGGAAACGATGCAACATCTACAAGAGATTATTGCTAATGCGACAACAGCGATTGAAGCTGCGTCGTCGTTAGTTGCACTTGATGAAGTGCGTGTTCAGTATCTGGGTAAGAAAGGTGAACTAACGGTTCAACTTCAAAGCCTAGGTAAGCTACCACCAGAAGAACGTCGTACAGCTGGCCAAGAAATCAACGTGGCTAAAGCAGAAGTTCAAAAAGCGATCGCATTGCGTAAAGACGCTCTGCAAAGCGCAGAACTTGAAGCTAAGCTAGCGGCAGAAACTATCGATGTGACACTACCTGGTCGTCGTATCGAAAATGGTGGTCTTCACCCAGTGACTCGCACTGTCGAGCGTATCGAGAAGTTCTTCGGCGAACTAGGCTTTAGCACTGAGTCTGGTCCTGAAATCGAAGATGCATTCCATAACTTTGATGCGCTAAACATTGCGGAAGATCACCCAGCTCGTACTGACCACGATACATTCTTCTTCAACCCAGATTTGATGTTGCGTACTCACACTTCAGGTGTACAAATCCGTACGATGGAAAATGGTAAGCCACCATTCCGTTTCATCGCACCGGGCCGTGTATACCGTAATGACTACGACCAAACACATACTCCAATGTTCCACCAAGTGGAAGGTATGTTGGTTGATGAGAACGTAAATTTCGCTCAGCTAAAAGGCATCTTGAACGATTTCCTATGCAATTTCTTCGAAGAAGAAGTTGAAGTCCGTTTCCGTCCTTCATACTTCCCATTCACTGAACCTTCAGCAGAAGTTGACGTGAAAGGCAAAAACGGCAAATGGCTAGAAGTACTAGGTTGTGGCATGGTTCACCCTAACGTACTGCGCAGTGTTGGTATCGACCCTGAAAAATACTCTGGTTTCGCATTCGGTATGGGCGTAGAGCGTTTAACTATGCTTCGTTACGGCGTTAACGACCTACGAGCGTTCTTCGAAAACGATCTTCGTTTCCTTAAACAGTTCAAGTAATTCAAGGGTAATACACAATGAAATTCAGCGAATCATGGCTTCGTGAGTGGGTAAACCCAGCGGTTACTACTGACGAACTAACGCACCAAATCACTATGGCTGGTCTAGAAGTCGATGACGTACTTCCAGTGGCTGGCGAATTCACTGGCGTAAAAGTCGGTTACGTTGTTGAGTGTGGTCAGCATCCAGATGCAGACAAACTGCGCGTGACTAAAGTTGACGTGGGTGAAGAAGAACTATTAGACATCGTTTGTGGCGCACCAAACTGCCGTCAAGGCCTTAAAGTTGCTGTTGCAACTGTAGGTGCTGTACTTCCAGGCGATTTCAAAATCAAAAAAGCAAAATTACGTGGTCAACCTTCGCATGGCATGCTTTGTTCATTCTCTGAACTAGGTATCGACGTTGAATCTGAAGGCATCATGGAATTAGCAGAAGACGCGGTTATCGGTACAGATTTCCGTCAGTTCCTAAGCTTAGACGACGTAACGGTTGATGTTGACCTAACGGCAAACCGCGCTGACTGTTTCAGCATTCGTGGTATGGCTCGTGAGGTGGGTGTTCTAAACCGCGCAGATGTCACTGAACCTTCAGTCGCACCAGTTGCTCCTTCAATCGATGATGTTGTTTCAATCGAAGTGAAAGCACCGGCGGCATGTCCACGTTACCTTGGTCGTGTTATCAAGAATGTAAACGTACAAGCTGAAACACCACTTTGGATGCAAGAGAAACTGCGTCGTTGTGGTATTCGTTCAATCGATCCAGTGGTTGATATTACGAACTACATTCTTTTAGAGCAAGGTCAGCCAATGCACGCATTCGACCTAGCGAAAATTGAAGGTGGTATTGTTGTTCGTCTTGCTGAGCAAGGCGAAAAGCTGACTCTGCTAGACGGCACAGAAGCAGAGCTTAATACGAATACACTGGTTGTCGCTGACCACAAACAAGCGCTAGCTATTGCTGGCATCTTCGGTGGTGAAGGTTCTGGTGTAAATGCTGAGACTAAAGATGTTCTACTAGAATGTGCATTCTTTGCTCCTGACCATATCCGTGGTCGTGCTCGTAGCTACGGTTTGCACACTGATTCTTCAATGCGTTTTGAACGTGGTGTGGATTTCGCACTACAAGTAAACGCGATGGAACGTGCTACTCAGCTTCTAGTTGAAATCTGCGGTGGTGAAGTTGCACCTGTTGTTGCGGTTGAGTCTGAAGCAGACTTACCTAAACCAAACACAGTATCACTACGTCGTACTAAACTTGATAACCTTCTAGGCCACCACATTGCAGATGCAGAAGTAGTTGAGATCTTAGAGCGTCTTGGTATGTCTGTTGAAGCAACAGAAGCAGGTTGGACTGCTACCGCACCAACATGGCGTTTCGATATTGCGATTGAGCAAGATTTGATTGAAGAAGTTGGCCGTATCTACGGTTACAACAATATTCCAAACCAAGCTCCAGTTGCTGCGCTAAACATGAATGATCACAAAGAAGCGAATCTTCCGCTTAAACGCGTTCGTGACCTTCTTGTTGACCGTGGTTACCACGAAGCAATCACATACAGCTTCGTTGAGCCTGAGCAACAAAAACTGATCGTTAACGATGTTGAACCTCTAATTCTGCCATTCCCAATTTCTGCGGACATGTCAGCAATGCGTTTAGGTCTTATCCAAGGTCTGCTAAACACTGTGGTTCACAACCAGAAACGTCAGCAACCACGTGTTCGTCTATTCGAATATGGTTTGCGTTTCATCCCATGTGAGACAGCAGAAAACGGCATGCGCCAAGAACCAATGCTTGCAGGTGTTATTGCGGGTACTCGCGGTGAAGAACACTGGGGTATGGAAACAGCAACGGTTGATTTCTTCGATCTGAAAGGCGATCTAGAAGCGATTCTTGAGCTTTCTGCGAACGAAAAAGCGTACAGCTTTGTTGCAACTCGCCATCCTGCTCTACACCCAGGTCAATCTGCTGCGATTATGGTAGATGGCAAACAAGTAGGTGTGATTGGTACTGTTCACCCAGAGCTTGAACGCAAGTTTGGTCTGAATGGTCGCACAGTTGTATTCGAAATCGAGTGGAATGCAATTAACTCACGTGTGATTCCTGAAGCAGCTTCAGTATCGAAGTTCCCTTCAAACCGTCGTGACATTGCAGTCGTTGTTGACGAAAACATTGCTTCTGGCGATATCGTAGCAGCATGTTATTCCTCTGGTGGTGAACTTCTTAAAGATGCAAAACTGTTCGACGTATACGTAGGTAAAGGTGTTGAGGAAGGCAAGAAGAGCCTTGCTATCGCACTGACGCTGCAATCTGTTGAACGTACGCTAGAAGAAGCGGATATTGCAGCAGCAGTAGAAGCTATCGTTAAAGCAGTATCTGAGCAGTTTGGCGCGAGTCTACGCGACTAATAAGCACTAAAGCAGTTCACGTATAAAAAGCAGGTTGTATAACCTGCTTTTTTTTCGCCGCTATGATGAGAAACTGACGTGAAATTATCTCCAGTTTAGGAAAAATGTAATTTATTGATAAATAGCTAAATTGTTCTGGTCAGGGCTGAAAAATTTTTAAAATCACACAATAAGATAAAAATTCTTTAAATATAAATTATTTAAGATTTTTAATGCTGTTTTTGTTTTTAATTATCGGTTTTATAGTTTTAAATTATACTTGGTTCGTTATTATATGTGTCTGATTTAATGCCAATGCAAGTTTAGCTTAAATAAAAAAGTTGGCGAAAATCATAAGCTTGGCATACACTTTTCTCGTAAAGCTGATATGTCGTTGATTGGCTAAGCAAAATTGCTCTGGCGCTGTCGTTAGGCAGCAAGGTTTAACATAGCTTTGAGGGAAGTTTTATGGCGCTCACAAAGGCCGAATTGGCTGAAAACCTGTTCGAAAAACTCGGGTTTAGCAAACGGGATGCCAAGGAAACGGTTGAAGTGTTTTTTGAAGAAGTTCGTAAAGCACTAGAAAGTGGCGAACAGGTAAAACTCTCCGGTTTTGGTAATTTTGATTTACGAGACAAGAATGAACGTCCTGGTCGAAATCCAAAAACGGGTGAAGACATTCCGATTACCGCTCGACGAGTTGTTACGTTCCGTCCGGGGCAAAAATTAAAAGCCCGCGTAGAGAACATAAAAGTCGCGAAATAGTCGCCAGTATTAGACCACGCCATATCGCGTGGTCTTTTGTTTTATATAAAGTGTTATATGAAGTTTCAACCACCTTTGGCGGTGGTTGATGTTTTTATGCTGCTTGAATATGTGTGGTGATGTAGGGTTGCCAAGCCTGCAGGTAGAGGTTTTGCGATTCACTACGCATGTGTTTGATCTTGGCTGTCTCGAGTGAGGTTAGTGGACGTTGTTCTCGTTTTGCTACACGCTCAATCTGCTGGATTTGTTCATAAAGCTTATGTTCCGCACCATTTTTCACATCTGCAATCGCTTTTAAGTGAAACTGCACTTCCGCAATAATACCTGTTTTAGGTAACTCGATAAGAATATTCAAATCACGATAGCCTGAAGGGGCAGGGGATTTAAAACGATTCTTCACTTTGACAATGGTTGCTTCTTTGCTCAGGGACTCATAGGCTTCCATAAGGCTGGATACATCGTTCGCTACAATGGTAGCTCGCGCTAAATCAGTGATACGGGCAGCGTTACCATCAAGTTCGGTAGTGACTTTTTCTTTGGCTCTGTGGGTAGATTTCACTCCTGCAAAGTAGGCTTCGGTGGATGTTAATAGCGCGGTACTTTTGCATAAGGTTTCGAGTTCTGCCTGCGCGTAGTGTGACTTGCTGTAAAGGATATCGAAGTCATTATAGGGCTGATATACGGTTTCTTTTGAAGTGGAAATAGAATACAAGCCGCTTAAGCTGTGTTTAAAGCGCTTAGAGGTGAGTTGATTTTCAAATTCACCGCCTTGTGCTTCGGCGGGCATGGTAGGGGGCACAGTCGCGAATGCCGGTGCTCGGCTCAATACTAGAAGCATTAGTGCCGTAGTACGTAGGAACTGGCTCATTCACTCTCCTTGGTTTGTGCTGAAAAATCAAAAGTAGCATTTAAAGGCGCGTTTTTCAGATAGCAAATTTCAAGAAGCTGTAATAATCAAATGGGGCTGTAAGCTTTGAATTCAATGCAGGTAGCCGATTCAATATGGTTATTGTCTATCAGTTCACATTTTTAGCTTGTGTAGTTAAGAGCATTGATCAGCGTTTATAGTTCCTTAACTGGTTGTAAATGAATGTTTCTGATTATGCGAAATGAGATTTGACTATCTCTGTGAATGAGAAATGGTTACCCTTATGAGCCGAATAAAACCAAACACATTTAGAGAGCGTTGATGAAAGATCCAGAATTCTGGCATAGCAAGTGGGCGTCCAATCAAATTGGCTTCCACCTTGAAGACGTGAATCCGTTATTGATAGAACACTGGCACAGAGCAGAGCCAAAAAGAGAAGAAAAAATCTTTGTTCCTTTATGTGGTAAAAGTGAAGACTTAGTGTGGTTGGCGACAAAGCATAATCAAGTACATGGCGTAGAACTAAGCTCTATTGCTGTTCGTTCTTTTTTTGCTGAGCATTTCTACACTCCGTTAGTGATTCAACTGAATGTGCACCATGAGTTGTATCAGTTTGATGAGCTATCAATTTATACCGGCGACTATTTCACCGCACCTGTAGAGACATACGATATTGTTTACGATAGAGCTGCGCTTGTTGCTCTGCCAGAAGAGATGCGTAAAGAGTATGTAGAACGACTCAAGTCGTTGTTAAATCCGGGTGGACGCATTCTGCTAGTGACATTGGATTACGAACAACACGAAATGGCTGGGCCTCCTTTCAGTGTTCCTCAAGAGGAAATAGAGCATTTGTTTGCAGAGTTCTCTGTTGAAAGGTTGCATCAGGACTGTGCCAATGCACAGCATCCCAAAAGAGCCAAAAAAGGTTTATCGCGATTTGCAGAAGAGGTTTGGTTGATCAAAAGCTAAACCCTGAAACAAAAATAACCCAGCAATGCTGGGTTATTTTTTAGCTCTTAGCCTTCAACGAGAGTAGTGTTGATGGCTTCAGGCGTTAGGATTAGTAAACAACCTTCACGGCTTTCGCACATTCTAATGCTTTGTCTACTGCTTCGGTTGTATCTTTACCACGAGCAAGTGCAACACCTAAGCGACGACGACCATCAATTTCTGGTTTTCCAAATAGACGGATTTGGGATTGAGGCACTGACAGCGCTTCACCAATACCATCGAAGAGAATGTTGGTAGACGTACCTTGTCCAAGAATCGCAACCGAAGCTGATGGACCATATTGGGTAATTTGACCAATAGGCATTCCTGTAAATGCACGAACGTGTAGCGCAAATTCAGACACATCTTGAGACATCAACGTGACTAAACCGGTATCGTGCGGGCGAGGCGAGACTTCGTTAAAGATAACGTGGTCACCTTTAACAAACAGTTCAACACCGAAGATACCGTATCCGCCGAGTGCATTAACAATTTGCTCTGCCACATATTCTGCTGCTTTAAGAGCGTTTTCAGACATCGCTTGTGGTTGCCATGATTCACGGTAGTCACCATCTTCCTGACGGTGGCCTATTGGCGCACAAAAGTGAACTCCGTCTACAGCGCGTACGGTTAATAAAGTAATTTCGTAATCGAAGTCGATGAAGCCTTCTACGATAACGCGACCAGCGCCAGTGCGACCACCTTCTTGCGCATATTTCCACGCAGTCTCAATGTCTGCTTCCGTTTTAATGACGCTCTGGCCTTTGCCTGAAGAGCTCATTACCGGTTTACATACACATGGAATACCCACATGTTGAACCGCAGCGACGAAATCCTTGTAGTTATCAGCAAACTTAAACGGAGAGGTCGGCAAAGAAAGCTCTTCAGCGGCAAGGCGACGAATACCTTCACGGTTCATGGTAAGGCGTGCTGCTCTCGCTGTCGGAACTACATTCAAGCCTTGTGCTTCAAGTTCTACCAACTTCTGAGTTGCGATAGCTTCAATTTCAGGAACCACGTAGTGAGGTTTCTCTAGTTCGATGATTTTCTGAAGTGCATCACCATCAAGCATGTTAAGAACATGGCTGCGATGCGCGACGTGCATTGCCGGTGCATCGGCATAGCGGTCGCATGCAATCACTTCCAGACCTAAGCGTTGACATTCAATTGCCACTTCTTTGCCAAGTTCACCAGAGCCAAGTAAAAGTACACGGGTTGCATTTTCACGTGTAGCCGTCCCAAACATAGATATTCCTTTTAATTCTGTAGTAGCCACTAAAAACTGCCGTAATCATACTGGAATATCTCGCAAAAGCAAACGTTTGCGCGGTTTTCGTCTACTGGCGAGATTATCGCATTACAAACCGTTCTGAATGATAGTTTTGTTTATTAAGCCCTAAGCCTAAAAGTCTATTTTTCAGTGTGTTACCAAAGTTAATCGGCCCACAAAAACTGACGCTGGCTTTAGACAAATCAACGTGTTGAGCGACTCGGTCTGCGCATAGGAACTCATTATGGCTGGCGGTATAGATATGCAGCTTCACACAAGGCAGCTTGCTGACTAATTTTTCCAGCAAGTGAACAAAGTATGTCTGGTCATCATTGTCCCGACAGTAGAACAGATCGATGTGTCTGCTGGTTGAATGGGGCAGATGGGTCAAGCAGTGTAGCCACGCTATAAAAGGTACGATACCGATACCAGCACCAATCCAAACTTGGTGTGATGAATCTGGTATTTGGAAGCGACCATAGCCACCTTCAACAGCAACTGCTCTTCCCACCGACAAAGAGTCATAGAGTGCGCGAGTGTAGTCGCCGAGATCTTTGATCGCGAACTCTATCTCATGGTTGTGGGAATCATAATTAAGTACTGAAAACGGATGTGGAGCCTCGCCATCATTGAAGTTGAGATAAGCAAACTGCCCAGCACGATACTTCATCGCCTCATTGAGATTTATTTTTACGTGCAATACCCGAGATTGGCTTGCTTGATCATGAATGCGTTGAATAGAAGTCACTTGACCATTGACTATGCGAGCGCGGCCAATTGAACCTGTTAACGAAACAAATGCACAAATAGAACCCACAATTGCGGCAAGCCAAATCAACGAGTTAAGGCCAGCTGAACTCCATTGATAGTCAAGTAAGAACACACTGTGAAACGAACCTGCGAGGAAAATTGCGCCACCCAGTTTGTGGGTAAGACGGAATTTTCGATAGCTGATCGCTTGGATAAGACTGATGGCGGCAAACGCGAGAAAGACATAAAAAGTGTATTCGCCTACTACTTTTGCCCAGTGGGTCCAGTTGATACTCTCAACGATCTGGCTCAGACGTTGTCTTTTATGTTGGCCTTCAATGATCTCTAGGCTGACCAACCATTTCGCTGATTTAATCAATAACCAATGCATCACCATAGTGACTAGAGCACCAATGCCCATCTGTTTATGAATGGCGTAGCCTTTATCTAGCCCATGTACATATTCTTCTACGCTAGGAATACGCATAGCCAGCAGCATTGCAACTGCCATATAGGCAAAGCCAAGTGCACCTGTAAGCATGGTCAGTTGATGACGCCAGAAGAAGTTATTGGCATCGGGTTGCCATGTAAGCCATACGGATGGAAGCCATAACAGTATGATGAGTAAAGTAAGTTTTTTCATGACAATTATTCCATATGTTTCCTATGGTTTAATTGTAGTTCCGTGGCTTCGGCTAGGACATCGACTTTATCTAGCTTTACTCTGGTTGACCTAAGTTTACATTTCGTATTCTCTATAATGAGAAGGCGAAAATCAGCAACAGAGGCAGAGTGAAAATACTGAGGAAATTACCAAACAATACCATTGAGGCTACGTTCGTTGCTTCAATCTTATAACGCTCCGCGAACAGGTAATTCATTACTGCTGGTGGAAGCATGGTGAATAACACCATCATTTTTAACTGCATTGGCGGTAAAGGAATGAAGTAGTAGATACAGGTAAATGCGATCGCGCCGGTAAACAGTGATTGAGCGGTCGAGAGCAGTCCCACTTTAAAGCCCGCCATTTTCATGTTGGTCATCTGAGCGCCTAATGACAACAACATCACTGGTACAGCAGCCTGACCAAGCAACTTTGTTGCTTCATATAGCGGTTCCCAGACATGAGTTCCTGACAAATTGAGGCACATAGCAGCAACAGCAGCGATAAACACAGGAGCCGTAAAGATCTGCTTGAATGAACCTCCTTTACTTAATACTGCAAGCCCGATGCTGATGTGTAAGCAGGCCGAAACAACAAACAGCAGTACCGCAGAAGAAAGAGCTTGCTGGCCGAATGCGTAGGTGAACAGTGGAATGGCTAAGTTACCGCTGTTTCTAAACATATGAAGCGGAGCCCATGCTTTGAAGTTCCAACCACCTAGCTTGCAAATCGGAATCATAAGCAAACCGGGAATGAGTACAGATAGTAAAGAAGCATAAATGAGAGGAAGTTCTTTACTGCTAATTGGCATGGTGGAAAGTGAAGAGAATACCAATGCTGGAACAAAGGCATCCATATTGATTCTGTTAATGGGACGGAAATCAGGTTTGAGCCAGCGACCAATGAGATAACCAATAATGACTAGTGCCATTACAGGGAACAGTATCCGAACAACTTGTTCAAACATAGGTATCCTTACGAGTGTTTGACACGAAGAAAAGCCAAATTATCAGGCTATTAACTCATCGTCATTGGCGTAGGCGTTAATCTGTGCGCTTCGTATACAAATGTTAATGGAATGTACGGCAATGTATGGTTGTACAAGTAAACTTATTGGTAGATGAATATTATATTGATGCATTTCATATTATACTGGCACCAAAAAAGAGGTATTGGTTCCAAATAAATGTGTGATTTATAGTTTTCTTCATATTTTCATTCGACATATATCATTAAATTCTTACGTGATATGTGTTATTTGTATCGCAAATGTTAACTTGAGAGTTGATCGTTTCTTGAATAAACCATCTCGCTTACGCTTTGTTACGCTGCATACGAAAACTGCATTTTTATTTGCGGTTGGGCTCGCTAGCATCATTTTCAGTAGTCTTTTCCTCACCCGTTATTTCTTTCTGTACAGCCTCAATGAACTGGAGAATATTGAGATTCACAGAGCGAGTTCACAAGCGTTTGCTGTGATTGATTCACTGAGTGTGAGGCAGGAGGAAGCTTCCCATGACTGGGCTTACTGGACTGAGACTTACGATCTTCTCACTCAGTCTGATACTGGTTTTGAAGAACGCAACTTGTATATGGATAGTCTCGACTCATTAGGGCTCGACTTCATGTCTTTTATTAATAGTCGGAATGAGTATGTAGCAGGCCTTGGGCGGGATATTGAAGATGCCAAAGTATTCACACAAACATTGCTACAAGATAAGGGCATTGCTCAACATCTCAATAAAATGAAACGCGTTCTGGACAGCGGTAAAAGCGGCACTTATGGATTAATCCGTGAGGGTGACGATATCTGGGTAGTTAGTATTACACCCGTGCGTAACGGAACCAGTGAATCAGAGTTTGCCGGATGGATGTTGTGGGGGCAGCATTTATCTGACCGTTTTCCTTCTGACTTTGTTGGCATCTTAACGGCTCAGAACTCAATCATTACCGATCTAGATGAGATTAAACATCTTGATGAGCACATTCATGGAGAGGGTATTGATGAGCTCAATGATATAGATGTTTTTCGAACAGATTCAGAGCTTTACCACTATACATCGTTAACCGATATTTATGGTGAAGAGATCGCTGCTTTAAAATCTCGTGAGTCGCGTACCTACTATCAAAAAGGTGAGTCGGTCTTTTACTATCTCATCTTTGCTATTAGCGTGGTCACAACACTGGTTTCTATCGTTATTTTCATTTTATTCCGTAACAACGTAGGCAAGCGATTCAGCTACTTTGAACAGGATATAAAAGCCCTGATATCAAGTGATGAAGTGAACCTGGAAGGGCATCGGGATGAGTTTGAACGTATCACGACCTTAGTACAGTTTTTGGCTAACAACTCCTCAAAAACTGAAGGCAAGTTAAAAGATACGCTACAAAAATTTGAAGCGCTATACCACAGCCAAACACTGGGGATGGTGCTTGTGGTCGATCAAATGATCGCTGACGTGAACCAAGCATTGTTAGATTTACTCGGTTATCAGCGCGGTGATTTGGTTGGTCAGCATGTAGAAAAACTGTGTGCTCACAGTAGTGATTCTATTTGCAGTGCAGAACAGTTATTTATCAATTTGAGTCAGGGATTACGTCAGTTCGAAGTAGGGCTTAACAATAGTTATGGCGAAACTGTTGACTGTGTGATTGAAGCGACCCAATTTGAGCAAGACAACAAGTTGGCTGTTATGTTGTCGATAAAAGATATTAGTGAGCAGAAACAGCAAGAAGTATTAATTGACTCCTTAACTCATCGTGATTCTGCAACCGGATTACTAAATCGTCCTACGGTGATTAATTTGATCAAAAGGTTTTTCCAAAGCTCAGATCAAGAACAGAACTACTCAATTGTCTATTTTAATGCTTCAAGGTTAAAAGAAATCGGTGAAGTGTATGGACACTTAGTTCATGACAACGTTTTGAAACACCTTGCTGATAATTTGTTGAGCCGTTTTGGTGACGAGTTTACTGGGCGCATCAGCGAAAATGAGTTCTTGGTTTGGTGTGTTGAAGAAGACTATCGTCAGTTAGAAAAAGCGGCAAACAGATTACTCGATAGTTATTCGTCGAAGATCAGTGTTTCTGGTTTTGAGTTCGATATTGGCTTAAAAGCGGTATTTGTTCGTTCTTCTTCCAGTTTTGCTAACTTTGAGGATTTTAGTTATGTCGGTCTTTATGCTCTCACAGAAATTAAATCTACAGCTAGAAAGGGTCTTGTGACGGTTGATGACAGTCTGATTAAAAGATCACAAGAATCGCTGGCTTTGAATCGCGACATTATGAAAGCGCTTAAAAATGGTGAAATTGTTGCTTATTACCAACCTATTGTGAACGCGAGCAATGGTCAGGTTGTCGGCTTTGAAGCGCTTGCAAGATGGCACCATCCTACATTAGGTATGGTGTCTCCGGGACTGTTTGTCCCGCTTGCGGAACAGCGTCGATTGATCGTCGAGTTGGGAGAGGTCATTCTTGAGCAGGCGTGTGAGTTTATTCGTGATATTCAGTATAAGAGCACCAGTTCTTCTCAAAATAGGCTGAGTATCCACGTGAATCTGTCGACACCTCATTTCCACCATAAGAGTTTGGTGGAAACTTTGGTCAACCTGATAGAGAAATACCAACTGTTACCAGGACAATTGGTACTGGAGTTAACGGAGAGTATCCTGATAGGTACTGAAGATGAGATCGTTGAGCGAATGGAAGCGGTCAAATCTTTAGGGATTCAGCTTGCGTTAGATGATTTTGGCACAGGGTATTCATCGTTTAGCTCACTCTGCAATTTCCCATTGGATATCATAAAATTAGACAAATCTTATATTGATAGTCTAGAGACAAATGATAAAGCGAAATCATTAGTTCGTAATATTATTCATATGTCCCAAGAACTCGGTATGACAACCGTGGCTGAAGGGGTTGAAACCGCTTCTCAGCTTCGTAAACTCAATGTCTGGAACGTAGATGAAATTCAGGGCTATTACTTCTTCAAACCTATGAATAAACAACAAGCTTTAGACAAGTTTGCGATGTAGGTTAATAGAAAAAGTCTCTGACAACAAAAAAGCCAGACAAGAGTCTGGCTTTTACATGACTAAGCTACTGTTAAAGTGCGATGTAGCTTAGTGGCAAAGAAGAACTCAGTGACGCAAGTGTCGCTTGAGTATCAACAAAGTGACTCACGCTGCCTTTCTCAAGCTCAGCCAGAGTGGCCGCTTCGATGTTGTCGAAAGAATCGCCAGCCATTCTCATCTGAATCAAAGCGACTTGCAGTGGCGGCAGGCTTGGGTTAAACGCTGCGTTTTCCGCATATGCGCCCAAATAAGTTTTACCGGACGATGATTTCAATGCCACACCACTTAAATTTTCAGAGTAAGGGGCATAGCTGCTGTTGAGTGCTGCTACGGCCGATTGCATCAGCGGATCTAATTCCTCGCATTTGTAACCGTGGTCGCTTTTGTTCATCAGTACTTGAGTGATACCTAGGTCGGCAGGGCCAAAAGATTCTGGCAAGTAGTATTGCAGAGAGTTGGCATCACGTTTTGGTAACTGAATCATCAAGCTTTTCGAGGTGGTAAGCTCGTTCATGAACTGGCGACAGTGACCGCAAGGACTGTAGTTCACAGTGATATCACTGATGCCTTCCTCACCCTTCATCCAAGCATGACTGATAGCTGCTTGTTCTGCGTGAATGGTTTGTCCCATCTGAACTTTTGAGAATTCCATGTTGCCGCCGAAATAAATGCGGCCAGACAATCCACGAGCTAGAGCTCCAACATAAAATTTCGAAATAGGTACGTAAGCATATGCTGCCGCAAGAGGCAGTAATTCAATACGAAGGTCTGCGTCACTCAATCCTGTAACGGAAAGTAGTTGCTTAAATTGGTCAGGAGATAGAGTAGCGTCAAACTCATCAGCTAATACGATTGGCGATAAAAACTCCGCCAGCGGTCGTTGCATGTCTGCTAATGCCTGTTCAATACGGCCTTTCATAGATATTCCTAATTAATACATTGAGCTTTAGTTTAGGGGAATATACTAGATTTACTGCGATCAAAATCTCATTATCAAATGCAACGTATTACATGTTTACATAATTAGAGTGATGTCACACATATGAGGTTGATAGATAGGAATAAGGCTCAGAATCTACAGCAAATGCTGTCTGAGCCTAATTAAATAGATATGTCAAAGAGTTAGTGAACAAACCAAAGGACAAAAGCAAATAAACTCGGGGCAAGAACAGAGGTTATGACACCGCAAACGACCAGAGCGAGTGAACTAAAAGCCGCATCTTTCTGATCTTTTTCCGCACAAGTCGCTGTGCCGAGGGCGTGGGAGACATTACCCATAGTTAAGCCTCGAGCAATGGGATGTGTGATATTCAGCATGTTATAAATTGGGTACGCCACAATGGCGCCAAAAACGCCAACCAGCAATACCATTATGGCTGCAATTGCTGGCTCTCCACCTAAATTATTTGCCACTTCCATCGCTATCGGTGTGGTGACAGATTTACCCATGAGTGCTGCAATTAAAGCGATATCAACATTCATTGATGCGGCAATGATCCCAGTCGTCAGCATAGAAAGTACGCTTCCGACACCACAGGCAAGCATGATGATTTTCCAGTTTGCACGAATCTGAGGAAGTTGTTCATACAAAGGGTAAGCTAAGGCAACGACGGCGGGTTGAAGCATGTAGTTCACCCATAGGTTGTCTCGCTCGTAAGTCTCATAAGGGATTTTCAGCAACATCAGAGCAGGGATGATTAGACCTATGCTAATCAACAGTGGGTTGGCAAACGGTGAATTTAGCTTGCGAGCGATCCATCTAGAAACAAAGAACACCGCGATAGTGACTAGCAACCACATCATTTGCCTCCTTTTTTCAAAATGCGATCAAGTGAGAAGGCTAGGATCACAAGCACTAATGTAGTACCACCGATGGCACTGGCTAAGATAGACCAAATGTTGTTTATTAGTATGTCGAAATGCACCATAAGACCGACACTGGTCGGGATGAAAAGTAGAACCATATAGCGAATGAATAAGCTTGCACTTGGCTTCACCCAAGATGACGGTAAGAGTCCGCTCGACATGAGGCCAAACAGGATCAGCATGCCAATAATACTGCCAGGAATAGAAATGCCTAACCAAGTTTGAAGATTATTACCTGCCAGCAAGCAGAGAAATATCATTCCCATTGAGACTAGGTATTTAAGTGCGGTTTGAGCCATGAAACGTTGTTGCCATTTATATGTATAGATAAACCTAGGGACATAGCCCCTAGGAAACGAGTTTTGAGACGTATTGATAGACAGATTTTAAAATAGCGATTTTCTTTTCGTCACTCTCATGCTCATGAACTAAGTTTTCTAAATTGAGCATGTAATCTTCAATTCGCGACTCATAAAAATCACGACAGTGATTCGCCCAGCGGCGCTGTTCATTTTCATCCAGTGTCCATGGGAAGTGACGGGCACGATAACGGAATAATAAAGGCTCGATTCTTTTGTCGGCAAAAGTGATGTCCAGTGCTGCCAAATTTTCTGGTGGTGTACTGCGTATAATCTCCATCGACGCTTTGTCCGCCGGAGAGAAGAAACCTTCGTATAACTGCGTATCGACATCGGTGCTCTGTTCATATTCACGTTCAATCGAAAACAGTGCAACCAGCTTTTCTCGGATCTCTGGATGCTGACGAATCAGTGCTAAGTTCGCTAAACACTGTTCGCGATTGATGCCTATCTTCTCAGCGTTTTCAGCGGTTAACGTCTTCGCGGGTGCAAGAATAGGGCACTTGTTGAGATGAACCAATTTGACATGAACAGGCAGTTCGTCCGGTGCAAGCTCATCACGTTTGGTATAAAGACGCGTATGCAGTTCATCACTGGAAAGCTCAATTAAAGGCTGAGGATCTTTGGCTAAGTCAGCCACAATCACAGCATTTTGATTGGTTGGATGCCAAGCAATAGGCACAATCCAACTGGTGTATTGGCATTCTCTGCCTAACATTCCGGAGACATGCATCAGTGGTGTCATATTGACGATATCCACCAACTCATTGAGTTTGCGCTTATGGCGCATGGTAAAGAAGTAATCAAACAGCTTTGGTTGTGCGGCTTTAACTTTCTTAGCCAGCTCAATAGTAGCAATCACGTCAGCCATCGCATCATGCGCATTTTCGTGTTCAATACCGTTGGCTTTTGATAGGTGCTCAAGTTTGAAGCTAGTGAACCCATCTTCGTTTTCCGGCCAAACAATGCCTTCAGGACGAAGGGCATGGCATGCACGCATCACATCGAGTAAGTCCCAACGCGAGTTGCTGTTCTGCCAGCTCCAAGAATACGGGTCGAAAAAATTGCGATAGCAAGTATAACGCGTGACTTCGTCATCGAATCGAATGCTGTTGTAACCAAGGCTGGTGGTATTTGGCTGAGAAAGTTCGTGATGAATACGAGCAATGAACTCTGGCTCAGGTAGACCTTGAGCCATCGCCTTTTGTGGCGTGATACCTGTTATTAGCGCTGCCTCTGGTGCAGGTAAATAATCGCTAGGTAATTGGCAGTAGATAACTAATGGTTCACCGATAATATTAAAATCCATATCGGTACGTACGCCAGCAAACTGACTAGGACGATCTTTCGCTGGGTTAGTGCCCCAAGTCTCATAATCGAAGAAGAAGTAAGTTGGCGAGTTTTCCTGCTGCATGTGTGATTACCAAATCGCTGAAAGATTTACAGGTATTAGAACATCCCCCATACGACTAAGCAATCACCATGGCGTGTTACAAGCGTTTGTTCAGTAACTTATCGCATTGTCTGGCTAACTATTGGGCAAGTTATGGTCTGATCTTAACGGTACTTTTCCAGCATGTGTCGCATGGCGATGCTATCGAGTATGGTCACATGCTTTGAATCTGTATCGAACAAGCTGTAGAGCATACTTCTGGCCACTGCCTCTGCGCTTATTGGGACGAGATTTCTTAGTTTTCCAAACATCAGGTATTTGCCGACTTTCATAAAGTTTTGCAGTAGAACTTCATCTGGGCGAGTGATGGTTCTCTTGCCTACTAAAGGACCTGGCCTGACGAATGTGACATGCGAAAAGCCGATTTGACGAATGGTTTCTTCCATTCGACCTTTGCAACGTAAATAATGGGAGCGAGATCTTGGGTGGGCGCCGTAACTAGAAACAACCGCTAACCTTTCAACTCCGAGCAATTTCATTTGCTGAGCGACATGACAAACGAGTTCGAAATCAACTTTTTCCAATCCTTGTTTTGAACCTGCCTGTTTTAAGGTCGTGCCCAGTGCGATGATCCCCAATGTAGGGCGACTGTTTGAGTTTTCCCAATGTTTTATGTTCAGTTCTGCATCTATAAGCTGGGTTAACTTACCATCTGCTGCTAGAGGTTCCGGCGCAAATGGCTTTCTGCTCAAGGTAAAAATATGTTCAAGTGCATGCTCATTGAAAGCAATGTCTAAACAAGATGAACCGACTAAACCCGATGCTCCCGCGATAATGAGAATGGGTTTGTTTGTTGTTGTAAAAGGGGCGTCTTTCATCGTTGCTTCCCAGATGTTTAATGTCATGTAGTGAAATTAAGCTAATTACTCGACAATATACAAGTATTCCATTTATTGGCGCTTTGTAGGTTTGGCGTCGGATGGATTTTGTGAGTAGACTGCGTCATCTCTTTTAAAATTTAAGCATTGTTCAAGGAATCAATAATGTTAGATCTATCGTTTAACGATGCAATTTGGCACCGTATTAATCAAAAAACCAAACCATTAGGTGCTTTAGGGCAGTTAGAGCAAGTTGCTCATCAACTGGCATTAATTCAAAGTCAGGGGCAGCAACAAGCGGTTGAACGAATTGCGATTCAACAACCAACGGTACTGGTATTTGCCGGAGACCACGGTATTGCGGATGAAGGGATCAGTATTGCTCCTAGCGCTGTAACACAACAGATGGTACTGAATTTTTTGGCGGGTGGTGCTGCTATCAACTGTTTCTGCCGTGCAAACAATGTGGCGATGAAGGTCATTGATACAGGGATATTGTTACCAGTGGACGTGCAGCATCCGGATTTTATTGTTCAACGTTTAGGTGTTCGCACCGAGAACTTTGCTAACCAGCCAGCTATGTCGTTAGAGCAAGTTGATCAAGGACTAGAGTACGGTCAGTCACTGGTTGAAAGTGTGATTGATGCTGGTAGCAACTTGGTGATGTTCGGTGAGATGGGCATTGCTAATACTTCAAGTGCAGCGGCTCTATTAGCCAGCTTGTCTGATTTACCTGTTGAAGAGTGTGTCGGTAAAGGCACGGGTATTTCTGATCAGCAGCTTGAGAAAAAGTATCAACTGGTCGCAAAAGGCGTAGAACGCTCTAAAGGCAAGGGCGTGAAAGAGGTGCTTGCAGAGGTTGGTGGATACGAGATCGTGCAAATGGTAGGCGCATTTTTAGGTGCTTATCGTAAGCGCACACCTGTGCTAGTGGATGGGTTTATCGTCACGGTCGCCGCTTATGTTGCCACGCTTATTGAACCAGATTGTCGAGACTATATGATATTTGCGCACTGTTCTGACGAATCGGGGCATAAAAAGGTGCTGAATTTATTAGAAGCAACGCCTATGTTGAACCTGCATCTGAGACTCGGCGAAGGTACAGGCGCGGTTCTCGCAGTTCCACTCATTAAATCAGCCGTCGAGTTTTACAACAACATGGCGAGTTTTGCTGAGGCAGGAGTGACAGTGTAATGCTGGCCAGATTCAAATATCAGTTTGAACTGTTTCTTTTGGCGCTCAGTTTCTTTTCTCGAATTCCTGTGCCCGCCAATTTGCCTTATAACAGTGAAAGGATGAATCAGTCTGGCCGATATTTTGCGCTAGTTGGCATACTTTTAGGAGCAATTTGCGCTGGCTTCTATGCATTAGTCGATCTGCTTTTGACGTCTGAAATCAGTATTTTTTTGACTATGGTGCTTAGCTTGATGCTGACCGGAGCCTTCCATGAAGATGGACTTGCCGATATGGCGGATGGTGTTGGTGGCGGAATGACGGTAGAGCGTCGTTTAAGCATCATGAAAGATAGCCGGATCGGCACTTATGGCTCGGTTGCGTTAATAATGGCTCTGCTGGGGAAATATGTGTTGCTGGTAGCGGCCAGTGACATCATTTCTCTCATTCCCATTTGGTTGGTGGGCTACACGTTAAGTCGCGCTGTCGCGTCATCCTTCATCTTCAATACGCCCTATGTTTCCGATAGTGATACCAGCAAAAGTAAACCGTTAGCCCACAAACAGAGCTACAACGAATTGGCTGTGGTTGTGATTACTGGTTTAGTACCTTGCGTACTGTTAGATGGTTATTTGACTCTAGTTCTTATTGCTTTAGCGGTTGTTTTTCGTCAGCTATTCAGACGTTGGTTGATCCGTCGACTTGGAGGATTTACCGGTGATTGTTTGGGGGCGGCACAACAGCTAATGGAATTAATGATCTATCTTGTGGTTGTCGTTTTTGCGCAAAATGGTTTACCCGTTCTAGGGGCTGCGTGGTGACAGTGCGGTTGATACTTGGTGGGGCAAGAAGCGGAAAGTCCAGCTTTGCTGAGCAATTAGCAAAGAGCAAAGTGCGTTTTGATAGTGCAAAAGCTTTGCACTATGTAGCAACAGCGATCGCATTTGATGAGGAGATGGAGGTTCGAATACAACATCACCAAAATCAGCGCGGAAAAGATTGGATTGAACACGAAAGCCCTTACGAATTGGCGCAAATGCTTGAGCAGTTATCTAGTGAGGATGTAGTGCTGGTGGACTGCTTGACACTTTGGTTGAATAACGTGATTTACAATCATGGTCAAATGCGCGATTCGAAACAAATAGAGCTAGTCATCAAGCATCTTATCAATGTGTTAAAACAGAGTCGGGCAGATATCACCTTGGTATCCAACGAAGTCGGCATGGGGCTAACACCGGAAGGAGAAGTATCGCGTCTATTTATTGAACATGCAGGTTTGATGAATCAATGGATTGGAGATATCTCTACAGAGGTTCTTTTCGTCGCTGCTGGTTTAGTAAAAGTACTAAAGGGACCAAACTCAAAGTTGTAAACTGCGGTGTGTTATAAAAGAAAATCCAAAATTGAGATTTAAGACAAGCGTTTCAACGAATTGGAACTTCTAGGGTATAGAGTCTCAATAGCAGTTAGGATAGAATTCGCCTTCAATGTCATTCAGTTAATAGTCGAACAGGTTATCAAAGTACAGCAGGCATATTTCATTTTATATTGAAGTTCAGCTCAATAAGTGAGATCGCTTCAACATAAATTGTTTGCTCAATTCTTTAACATACCGCTGTGCAATAAAGGAGTAGCGCATGACGAAGTCTCTATTTCGCCAATCTTTTCTCTTCGACAGTCTAGATCTTGAACAATCCGTAAAGTGTACAGCGGTGACTACACCGGCAGGCGTCACTCTCAAATTGCTTCAACGCGGTATTTTAGAAGTTGTGCCAGCTAAACACGATGACGATACCAAAAACATCGTTATTTCTTGT
The DNA here is from genome assembly GCF_054051265.1 of Vibrio sp. C8. Lineage (NCBI taxonomy): Bacteria > Pseudomonadati > Pseudomonadota > Gammaproteobacteria > Vibrionales > Vibrionaceae > Vibrio > Vibrio sp. C8. The sequence goes on along the minus strand of NZ_JBPAOE010000008.1, from coordinate 83,335 downwards.
GGTATTCATGGTGATGAAACGGCTCCAATGGAGCTTATCGATAAACTCGTGAATGACATTCTGAGTGGTTTCCAGACAGTAAATGAAAGATGTTTATTCATCATTGCGAATCCTGAAGCGACCAAGCTGCATGTGCGTTCATTGGATGAAGACTTGAATCATCTGTTTGACGAAAAAGCCCACGAAGAAAGCAAAGAGCTAGCCATTGCAGATAACCTTAAACTGGTAATTAAGGATTTCTATGCTGAGAGTGAGGTAAAGTCTCGCTGGCATTTAGATCTGCATTGCGCTTTTCGTGATTCAAAACATTATTCATTTGCAATCAGCCCTAAATCTCGTCATCCAGTGCGCAGTAAAGAACTCTTGGATTTTGTTGAGAATGGTCACATCGATGCAGTGATGTTCTCTAATGCGCCAGCAAGTACTTTTAGTTGGTACAGTGCGGAAAACTATGCCGCACAAGCCATGATGATTGAACTGGGTCGTGTCGCTGAAATCGGCTCTAACGATTTGCAGTGCCTAACGGCATTTGATTTGTCGCTACGTGATTTGATTTCCAGAAGCCAATCTGAACATTTGCCTAGAAAGGCTACGATGTATCGCGTGAGCCGGACAATTGTTCGCATCCATGACGACTTTGATTTCTTGTTTGATGATAGTATCTCTAACTTTACGAGCTTTATGCACGGTGAAGTGTTTGGTCATGATGGCGATAAACCACTGATGGCGAAGAATGAAGAGGAAGCGATTGTGTTTCCGAATCGATATGCCGCGGTAGGCGAGCGGGCTGCACTTATGGTGTGTAAAGTAAAAATTCGTTATGAAGACGGTCAAGCGGTATACGATTAACAGGTTTATTTCTGGTCTTCTATATTGAAGCTTTATATTTGAATGGCTTAACGGTAAGGTTAAGCCATTCTTTTTTGAACTGTTATTTTTTACATGAACGTCTATGGATTTTAGTCAACTCATGCTGCTTAAGCAGCGGCGCTGGATGCGAGCAGGCTACCTTTTGCTCACATTGTTAGCATTAGCCAGCGTGGTCTATCTGATGGTTGGTGAAATCTTTATCTCGCCTTTCAGTTCATTTGATGCACTCGAAACTCGTTTGGTGTTTGATTTACGTTTGCCAAGGCTTTTTGCAGCCATGATGATTGGCGCTGCACTAGCGGTTTCCGGTGCTACCCTTCAAGTGTTACTTGGTAACGTGCTGGCAGAGCCCGGGATTATAGGGATCTCTGGCGGTGCAAGCGTTGCGATGGTTGTCCTGCTGTTCTTCTTTCCGGCTATTGCTAGCCCTGAAGCTTTTATGATTTCTGCAATTATAGGGGCTCTGATCTTCACTTTATTGCTGGTGTTTATCGCCAACGCAATGAGACTTACAACAACCCGACTGCTTTTGGTAGGCGTGGCGCTGGGCATTTTGTCTGGTTCCGTCGTCACATGGGCGTTTTATTTCAGTGATGAACTGAGTTTACGTCAACTTATGTATTGGCTTATGGGGAGTATTGGCGGAGCTAGTTGGTATCAACATACTCTTACTCTTATCGCATTGCCGATTATGGCATGGTTGCTATATCAGGGTTCAGCATTGGATAAACTGATGCTGGGAGAAACCCATGCAAAACAGCTAGGTGTAGATGTAGTCAGCATTCGCTGGAAACTGATCATCGCCGTATCCGTTTTAGTGGGCGCTGCGGTTGCCCTAGGAGGCGTGATAGGCTTTGTTGGCTTGGTGGTACCCCATTTATTGCGTTTAGCACTAGGCTCTGAAAACCGCATGCTATTGCCACTAAGTGCTGTCAGTGGCGCTCTTCTGATGGTATTAGCTGATATTGTTGCGCGCTTGGCTCTGGATTCTGCTGAGTTACCATTAGGCGTTGTCACTACCACTATTGGCGCACCCATTTTTATTTGGATGCTGGTGAGAAATCATGATTCGCGTTAATAGCCTGCACGTTAAAAAACGTTTATTGCCTTTGTCATTCCAATGCCAAGCCGGCGAAATACTTCATGTTGTTGGTCCTAATGGCAGTGGTAAAAGCACGCTTCTCTCTGCATTGGCGGGAGTGATTGACTGTGCAGGAGATGTTTTCCTCGACGATTTTGATATCAAGAAAAACTCTCTTAGTGAGTTGGCTTTGCGCAGAGCTTACCTATCTCAAAGCGAGAAGCCCGCTTTTAATCTTGATGTCTTCCAATACCTCGCTTTATCTCTCCCCATTAATAGTTCACTGCAAGACTCTAAAGTTAAAGAGGCCGTGAAGCTGTTTACTCATATATTGAAGATTGACGATAAGCTTCACCGCTCTATTCATCAGTTATCTGGTGGAGAATGGCAACGTGTGCGACTCGCAGGCAGTTGTCTGCAAGTTTGGCCTGCTATCAACCCACACTCTCAGCTACTTATTCTTGATGAACCCGGTGCACCTTTAGATATCGCCCAAGAAGGCATGCTTTATCAATTGATTGCGAAAATGGCACAAGAGGGATTGGCTGTTGTTATGGCGAACCACGATTTAAACCGGAGCTTGCAGAACGCAGACAAAGTATTGCTGCTTGAACAAGGTGTCGTACAGAGTATCGGTGAGCCGGCAGAAGTCTTAAGTGAAGAGAATTTACGTAATGTGTTTAACACTTCTGTGAGATGTGTCTCTATCGCTGGTAAACCATACTTGGTTTTCGATTAGTTTTGGTGCACTGAGCACAAATCTGGGTCAGTTTCAAAAGGTCTTGTGTACTAACTTATTGTTTATATTAAGAGTGAAAAATTAATTTCTTTAAATATCAACGAGTTAATGTTTATTTAAAAGTTGGCACACTATTAGCATTAATAAGAGTGATACATTCTCGTTCTTGTTAGGCTTTTTATAGTCTCATTAGCCACCTTGCTCCCAAGGTGGCCTTTTTTTATCTGCGATTCCGCGCGCCTAAAGACAGCTGACATTGAAAAAGCAGTTAAAAAACTATTGAGTTAGAGCTTCTAGGTTTGCTGGACGGTAATAAACGGACTTCAGGACTTTACCTTGACGAATGGTTTTACTTTCAGACACGAAGTCTTCTGCACATTTCGCGATGAGATAGTCGCCTTTTTGTACCGCCATCAGTTTAATACCTTGCTCAGCATAGAACGCTTCCGTATCGCCATACTCTTTTTCGTTGCGACAAACCTTGCTCATGTTAGAGCTATGAACCTCATCCCAACAAGGAAGGAAATCAATACCACGATTGACTGCAACATTCAGTAGTAGGTCGATCAAGTAGCTAATGGCGATGTTGTCATTGATATTGCGATGACCAAGGTGCACTAGGCGACCCATAAGCACATATTTTCCTAAGTAAGGTGCTTAATGTTGTCAAAAATGATCCTACACGTCTATTCACCATAGGATTCGATCTTCGTGATAAGTTAACCAATCGAATCATAGAACTGTTGTTCATAACATTCTCAGATACTCATAGTTGCTTCAAAGAATTTAATCATTCATTATGAGTTTAGTTGACTAATTTGATATAAACCATATGACTGTGCAGATTAAAGAGTACTAATGAGATTTTCTAAAAATTGTTTGATTCCAACAGATCAAAGAATCCAAGAATGGGAAGTTTTCCAAACATCTATAGAATTTCTATCTAGTAAAGGTATTTTAGGTCTATTTAATGCATTTCAAATTATAGAAATCCTTGCATTTCCTCCAAAAGAATACCACATAAGTGAACCTATAAATATATACAGTATATTTACATGTTCTGATGTTGACCTAGAGAATTTTGATAAACCTGTTGAGTTTGTAAATCGAAGTAATCGGATCGTATTAAATAAATTAAAAGGTTGGTCTTTCGGTATTGCAAAATATAATAAATCTATTGATTGTGTTAAAGGTTGTATTGAAACATATGTAAATAACCGTGTGTGGAGTCCAACTAATTTACCTATATCTACCGGAGAACTCATACCTTTAAAAAAGCAGTATGTTGCATCAGATAGTTTTATTGAAATAGCTTTGAATAAAATTATTAAAAATAATTTTCTGAATGGTTCCTATGTGTTGGAATTGTGTGGAGTTATATGCTCAAATGAAAATTGGGAATTAATATGTGTGAAATAAATGCTATTTGACGAGTGATAATAACAATGAGGTTAAGTGGTTAAAGTTATCTTCTATTGATGTAATATAATATTTTTAACGTGTAAGTAATTATGCAAATTTTGGTTTTTAAATGAAGGTAAATGTTTTTATTTATATAAAAATAGTATTTTTTGCTATTTTAAGTTCTGGTTTAATCTTAAAGACAGCTCAGATTTACGGATTGGCTTATTATACTGGTTATCTTCGTGGAAACGGATTTTACTACTACTTATTCCGGTTGGAATGGGAAGAAACACTTCTATGGACATATTTTGCTAGTCAAGATCTGGGAACAAAGTTTTTAACGGTATTAGATGTTAGTGTTTTAAAATTATTATTCGTAATAAGTGTTTGTTTTGTTTGATTATCAGTACGCTATACCGTATGTATATAATCATTTTTTTCAAAACGACAAAGAATACTATTAATAGGCATAACAAGGACTTTTGGATTTCTTTGATAGGTTCTTATGCAATGTTATTAGCTTTATTGTTATTGAGTTTTTTTGTACTTCTTTGGGTATTTTTGCCTGAAATTGCATCTGACCATGGCAAATTGGTCGCAGAACGTTCGCTGAAGCTGAACAAGGACATATGTGAAACAAACAGTAAGTACTGGGAAAGTAAATGCATTACAGTGATAGTAGAAGGTATAGAGTATAAAGGGGTAATAATAGTGCGAAGTGGAGATAAAATAGGTCTATTGACCAATGGCGGAGCGTTGTCTTTTACTATGGACAAGAATTTTAGTTACTTCAATCCAATGGCTAATCCACATGACTAGTCAATATAAAAACCCTTTCAAGACGATTAATCAACACTTGTCAGTTATGGCTTAGCTTTTTTGCTCACCGTGCAATCATTGAGTATCGTGGCTTGTTCCTTATTGTTCAATTCAAAATGACTGTTGGTTAATGTGAGATGATTCTATTCGCTACTTAGGACTTAGGTTGATCAAGCTTAATCATATTCGCAATTCGGTTAGGATTTTCTTTCGGTAGCAAATCTAGCACTGAGCAATCTAATGCAGCGGCAATGATGTAGACTTTCTCTAAAGTTACTCGACTCTGTGCTCTTTCTAGGCACCCGATATAATTTTTATCAAATCCACAAAGAAGACTTAGCTTCTGCTGAGCGATTCCTTTTTCAACTCTTTGATTTTTTATATTTTTAGCAAATTCTTTTGCGATTATGTTCATTATTATTATTTCGATAAATTTGAGCCACAAGTTAGATGTGACAGAAATGCCTTTATCGAACATTTGCACTCTTGTAATCAACCTAATATATTAGGTATTTTAAGGGCGGAGATTTTTCATGGTTGGACTTAGAGAGCCGTTCTACAGCGCTATGAAGAGTTTTGAAAATGGCGATTTCTCATTGAATGAGCTTATTACAGAGATAAAGCTGATTTGTATAGAAAGAGATGAGGAAATTTTGGTCAATGATAAGCAATTACGATACTTGACTCATAATCAATTAGCTCGGCTGTTGAATAAAAATGCATTGTTTCGCTATGCAGATAAATGGGCTAGAAATGCTCTCTACGAGAAAGCATCTGACTTTGATGCAAAGGTTAAGTTGATTCCTGGTAACAATATATCGCGAGTCAAAACTAAAAAGTTGATAGAGTCTTCAAAAGATAAGCTAGCTAAAGCATTGTTAGAAGTTAAAGAAAACGCTGATTATTTGGAGAAGCGCAAGTTGCAGCTATACGGTCAATCTGAAGGCTATCAGTTCGCGGGTAATCTGTTGCCGAGCATCAAGGATGTATTGGAGCCGAAACTTGAGTCAGTGAACTCAGAGACAGAAAAAATAAATGGCGTTTTACTAGCACTGAATGATGTTATTGAAACCCTACAGAAGCATAAATTAGCACCTTAAGGTGCTAATCCTATGTAGTGACTCAACTAGATTGAAATCCATTTCATTTAATATGACTACTACAAAAAAGTTAACTCTTTCACATAAGCATGCTCCTCGTTTGCAGCATTTATTGAGCAATAGAGAAATTCGTGGCTGGGAACGTGATAGCGACGTTTATATCGATGATGGGATGTTCTGCGTCGATATCTCCATTGAAGCCTATGTAACGATTTATACGAGCATAACTGGGGTGCTATTCCCTTGGTCAGGTGGAGAGCCGAATAAGACATCGCCTGCGAATCTAAAGTACGATTTATCACACATAAACTTCTTACCAAATTCGGTACATAATCTAGTTGAGTTACTGGAAAGTACGAACGCAAAATTGAAAGTTCATTCTCTATGGCGGTACTCATTCTATGGTGAAAAAAATAAGCTATCTGAATTATTCCTTCGCAACGGATTTAAAGAGAATCATCTTCATCCGGAGTTCTTTGTAGGGTTTAAAGGCAAAGATGGCAGCAAAGTTTACGATCTAGAGTTTTCTATTAGTGACAGTTCATCTTCGAACATTGTCATAGATACCCAACCAATGTGTCTTAGCGATAACTTCAAGTTGCATCTCGTAGATCCGGCTGTTGGTTTTAGTTCTAGAGATGTATATGAGCTTAGAAAGCTGATTGACTGAATGTTTTCTGAACAACAATTGCTATCAACGTAATCCAATTAAATTCTCCATAATTATACCCCCTCTAACGATAGAGGGGGATTGGAAAATACGCTTTTTGAGTTATTCAATAAAAGCATCAAGTGCTTGAGTGGGTTGGCGCGTATTTGGGTCCCATGCACCCAAGGTATAACCTTGCCAACTGTATGCTTGTGGCTCCCAATAGAATATCCCAATGCCTTTGCCTTGTTTAATACTACGCACTTTTTGGATCATATCAGCAATGATAGTCTTTGCTTGAGGATCATCCCAAGGCACGCCAATTTCAGTGATCATTACTTCAGTTCCGTAGCGCTCGACCATATCATTCAGGTTAGAGAGGCATTGATTGTTTGCTTCTTGCCAAGTGAGGCCTGTAGCATTCTTGGGGTAGGATGAGGCACCAATAACATCCCACCAAGCACTATTGGACTGTAAGCCATCAAAAATCCATCGGAAATTGGCATTATCGTGACAGTTTGCCAAGTGGACAATAACCTTAGCATCTGGGAAGACTTCTTTGGCTGCATTACGTCCGCTATTAAACAACCATGCGTAGTTACGCATGTTGTTTGAAGCCATTCCATCATTCCACAACATTCCGTTATTGGTTTCATTACCGACTTGAATCCATTTTGGTGTGATACCTGCTGCTTTTAAGGTGTTGAGTGAGTCTCGTGTGTAAGACCATACTTGTCCCATGAGATCTTCGAAGCTCAGTTGTTGCCATTGTGAGGGTTTCCATTGATTGCCGGGATCAGCCCAAGTGTCGCTATAATGGAAGTCAATCATCACGTCCATATTCGCGTCTTTGGCCCACTGCGCTTTGACAATTACATCATCCAGTGAGCTGTAATAACCATCACTGGGATTAACCCACACACGAAGACGCACTGCATTCATTCCATGGTCTCGTAATATTGAAAGGACATCTTGTCGGTAGCCCCAATCGTTATAGAACTCGTAGCCACTGTCTTCCATCTGAGTTATCCAGCTAATATCTGCCCCTTTAATAAATGCGAGAGAATAGCTCGATGTTACTAATGAGCCGAAGATAGCTAGTGTTTTTAGGGTATTGTTCATTGTTTCACCGTTTTATATATTTACGTTATCGTTATTTAATTTTTAACGTAAATAATATAGCAACGAATTTTATTATTGAGGTGGTTTATATAAGTGTTATTGGTTATTTATAAAATAATTTACGGGGTTGTGACTACGGATAAATTACCTAAGTAAATTTACTTTCATAGTTGTGAGTGCGATCAGTATGCGAAAGTACTGAATCGATTTGTCATTAATGATGCAGCATGAAATGATAAATTTTATCGAATTTATTTAATTTTAAAACTGTCCCGCCATATGAACTCATGACCAAATAAAACCGTTTTATTGTATTTTCTACCTTCTATTTTTTCAATAAACATATCAATTGCTACTTCTCCCATTTCAAACGGAAATAGTCGCATTGTCGTCAGGCTTGGACTCATATGTCGGGCTGAGGAAATATCATTTGTTCCGATGACTTGTATGTCCCCTGGAATCGTTAACCCATACTCATAAATAGCGCGATAAACACCAACCGCTACCATATCTGTCGCAGCGTAAACTACGTCAGGAAGTTCATCGAGTTGTAGCATTTCTTTCATCGCTTGATATCCAGATTCAATGCAATATTCTTTACTAACTTTACATAACGAATCGTGGTACAAGCCGTTTTCTTTGGTTACTTTACGAAAAGTATGTAATCGCTCCTCGTTGTTGCCAATAAAAGCGGGTCGTTTACAACGGATTTTCAACATATTCTGCATGACTTCATTAGATAATTCCAACCGGTCAATCAATACTGCATCCGTTTTACTACCCAAGGGATTGGAATCAACAAATATGATATTTTTGTTAGCTTGATACAAAGTATCTACAACATGTTTGGAGAAATGTCCGACCGCTATAACAGCGGGTGCATTTTCTATAAGCTTTAGATTAGTATCGATTTGATCTAAATGGAGAGTCCTTTGGACTACACCTTTTTCTAAGCAGCGATTTTGAATACCTGCACGGATAGATGTAAAATACGGGTCGTCAATTTCCTGTGTGGGTGTTAAAAAGTTCAAAATAACAACTTCACGTACGACAACTGACTCACTTGCTTTAGTTACTTCATGATGAACAAACTGTTTTTTACTACGTTTAGGAGATTGATAGCCAAGTGACTCTACGGCCTCCAAAATTGCCCGCTTTTTTTTCTCACTGACAGACAAAGTAGGGTCTTCGTTGAGAAAACGCGAAATCGTTGATGTTGATATATTCGCCTTTTTGGCAATGTCATTGAGTGTAGCCAAAATATTACCTTATTTTCACCAAATAGTTTTTATTCAACCAGAAAGCGCTCCGCACGCTTTCTGATCATCGTGTGCTTATTTACCCAATTATTTCGAAGTTTTTTGGGTAAATATTGGCGATTAAATCTTAATTGGTTAGTGCGCCAATTCTACCAAATCAAATTTAACAACACTTCCATCAGGTTCAAAAATGTGCACGTGAGATGGTGATGTAAATAACGAAATTGACTCGCCTGGTTTTACTTGAGTGTCTCCATGATGGAGATATTTGAAATCGTCAACGCCACCGCATTGGCCGAATACGTAGGTCATGCCTCCCAATCGTTCAACAACTTCACATTCGAACGCAAGTTCAATCGTATCTAAACTTGTTGATAGGTGCTCTGGACGGATGCCTAGTGTCAGTTTTTTGCCTACTTCAATCGGTGCGATTGCTATCGGTAGCGTGACTGACCCGCCCACATCAAGACCTATGGTTAAGCTAGCCTCGTCCCAAGCTTCTACGCGACAAGGTAGAAAGTTCATTTTCGGCGAACCAATAAATCCAGCTACAAATTTGTTAATTGGATTGTTGTATAAATCCATTGGAGAACCTACTTGTTCGACTTTTCCATCACGCAAAACCACAATTTTGTCTGCTAGTGTCATCGCTTCAACTTGGTCATGTGTGACATAAATCATTGTGGATTTCAGCTCTTGATGGAGCTTGGCAATATGCAGACGCATATCTACACGTAACTCAGCATCAAGGTTGGAGAGCGGTTCATCAAACAAAAATACTTTCGGGTCGCGAACAATTGCTCGACCAATAGCGACACGTTGGCGCTGACCACCAGATAGTTGAGCTGGCTTACGATCAAGCAAGTGCTCTAGTTGCAATGCTTTGCTGACCAACTGCACTTTTTTGTCTCTCTCTTCTTTAGGTATTTTGTTCACTTTGAGTGAGTAACCCATATTTTCAGCTACGGTCATATGTGGGTAGAGGGCGTAGGATTGAAAAACCATAGCAACTCCACGTTCTGATGGAGGTGTGTCGTTTACTACATTCCCAGAAATCGAAATTGAGCCATCACTGATGCCCTCCAGACCAGCAATCATACGCAGTAGTGTTGATTTACCGCAGCCAGATGGACCAACAAAGACCACAAACTCACCTTCTTCAATTGATAAGTTTACGTTGTGAATAGTTTGAGTTTGATCAAATCGTTTAACGACATTGGATAATTGAATCGAAGACATTTCAAATTCCTCTTAAATGAAAAGTAAATAAAGTGCGTGATCTAATTCGTCTTTTATTTAGTAAATTTTATTTTTGCTTGTTTGCCAAATCACAATAATTATCGACTATGGTGATTTAAATCACATCAATGAATAACCTGCATGGAAAAAATAACATAAAGGAGCATATTTGCACCATAAATTTTATTCTAACCAGAAACAAAAGGCGTGAAATTTTATGGACGATATTAAATTTAGTAAAAATTTATCAGCTCTTGCGATTGCTGCTTTATTTTGTTCACCAATGGCATTGGCTCAACAATCTTTGTTAGTTTGGGAGGACATTCAAAAGTCTTTTGGTAACGAAGAGGCAGTAGAAGCGTTTGAAAAACAGCATGATGTAAAAGTAGAAGTACTTGAAATGCCATATGGTGGTCAAGTTGAGTCCTTGCGTATGGATGGACCTGCAGGAACAGGCCCTGACGTTATCTTGATTCCTCATGATCAAATAGGTGGTGCAGTCATTCAAGGTCTACTCGCTCCAGTTAAAGTTGATAAGTCGGTGACGGATACATTCAGTCAGTCTTCGATTGATGCATTAACTTATAATGGAGTGCTATACGGCCTACCTAAGTCAGTTGAAACGGTATTCATGGTTTATAACAAAGACCTTATTTCTGAGTTACCTGAAACTATGGATGAAATATTCGAGCTATCTAAGAAACTTCGTGAGGACAATAAATACGGACTACTTGCTAAGTGGGATGAGCTTTATTATACCTATGGCATTTTAAATGGAATGGGTGGAGACGTTTTCGGTAAAAAAGACGATGGTTCCTACGACCCAGATAAAATATTACTAAATACCCCAGGGGCGGTAGAAGGTGCGAAATATATTCAAAAGTTTTATGAGTCTAAAGTATTTCCTACAGGCATCATCGGTAATAATGGTCTTAATGCCATAGATTCTTTATTCACATCTGGAAAAGCAGCGATTGTTCAAACTGGCCCTTGGGCGTTACAGCCATACAAAGAAGCAGGAATTAATTACGGTGTAGCTCCACTTCCAAAATTGCCATCTGGTGAACAGATGGGTTCATTCATGGGCGTCAAGAGCTATAGCATATCTACCTTCTCTAAAAATAAATCGTTAGCCCAAGAATTTATTACTTTCGTTAATAACTATGAGAACGCTAAACGCAGATTTGAGCTAACGGGTGAAGTACCAGCAGTGACTAAGTTGGTGAGCGATCCAGTTATCAAAAATGATCCTGGTGCTAGTGCGGTTGCTTTACAGTCGATTCACGCTACATCCATGCCATCTATCCCTGAAATGAACGAAGTATGGGGGCCTGCTAATAGTGCATTGCAGCTAATTGCGACGAGTAAACAAGATGCGAAAAGTGCGCTCAACTCGGCGGTAGAGAGTATCCAAATGCAAATTGAAGCCAACCACGCAATGATGGGTCAATAGTTAAAAAGATTTTTCCTAGCGTAAGTATTCGGTTAGCCCTTTATAACAGTTTGGACTTGGGCTAACTGACGCTGGAAGTTTTCCTAGATGGAGTTGTAATTGATGTCTGACATGAGTAAACATTTTGAGCGTGATTCGGGGTTTTATCGATCCCATCGGGTTACTGCATCTTTACTTGCGTTAATTCCTGGCTTTGGTCAGTTATATAACCGACAGTTTATAAAAGGCATAATGTTTTTTATCTTGCTAACAAGTTTTTATGCAGTAACTCGTGATTTCATTTCACATGGGATGTGGGGACTTGTAACACTTGGTGAAAATCTACCTGAAGATAACTCAGTTTTCCTGCTTGCAGAAGGTATTATTGCTTCATTAGTGGTGGTATTTGGCCTGGTGGTCTATGCACTAAGTATAAGTGACGCATATCAAAACGGTAAGTTAACTGACGAAGGGCGAGAGCTTAATTCTTTACGCGTTCAATATCGAAATGTTATCAATGCGGGCTTTCCTTATCTCATGATAAGTCCGGGGTTTATACTTCTAGTCTTTGTTGTTGTATTTCCGATCATATTTGGTTTTGCTATTGGCTTTACTAATTACAACCTCTACAACTCACCGCCTGCTAAATTGGTTGATTGGGTTGGTTTAAAGAATTTTTTCAATATTTTCCAAATTAATTTATGGCGAAACACCTTTATTGATGTTTTGCAGTGGACAGTTGTTTGGACATTAGTTGCTTCAACATTGCAATGTACGGTCGGCGTTTTATTAGCGATTTTGGTTAACCAGAAAGACCTTAAATTTAAGCCATTGATCCGCACTATCTTTATTCTTCCTTGGGCGGTACCTGGTTTTGTTACCATTCTTATTTTTACTGGGATGTTTAACGACAGCTTTGGTGTTATCAATAACGTGATTCTCGATTTCTTTGGTATTGAACCTAAAGCTTGGCTGACAGACCCATTCTGGACAAAAGTTGCGCTAATCATGATTCAAACTTGGTTGGGTTTCCCATTTGTATTCGCAATGACAACAGGAGTTCTACAAGCAATTCCAAATGATCTTTATGAAGCAGCGACGATGGATGGTGCGAGTAAGTTCCAACAGCTAAAAACTATTACGCTGCCGTTGGTGCTGTACTCGATTGCTCCGATTTTGATCACTCAATACACATTCAACTTCAACAACTTCAATATTATTTACTTGTTTAATAATGGAGGACCAGCGGTTATTGGTAGTAATGCAGGTGGTACCGATATCCTAGTGTCTTGGATTTATAAGCTGACAATGTCTTCATCACAATACGGAATTGCATCTGCAATTACGTTGCTATTATCGATTTTCGTTGTAGGCATTGCTCTTTGGCAATTCCGCATGACTAAGTCATTCAAAGAAGAGGCGAGATAATAATTATGAGTATTAAACGTAGTAATCGCATCCGATTGACATTGAGTTACAGCCTTATCCTGTTGGTATCCGTGATCATCATATACCCGTTAGTGTGGACAGTTGGTGCATCATTCTATCCAGGCAATAGCATCATGGGTGAGTCCATTTTTCCCGACAATCCTACTCTAAGTCACTATTCAACTTTGTTTGCCAATGAGAAAGTCGCTTACCTGACTTGGTTTTGGAATAGTTTGAAAATCAGCTTTATGACCATGGTACTGACGCTGATCAGTGTGTCATGTACCTCATATGCGTTTTCACGCTTTCGTTTTAGAGGTAGGAAAAATGGCTTAATGTTATTCCTTCTGTTGCAGATGATCCCTCAATTCTCAGCCTTAATTGCAATATTTGTTCTAGCGCAGATGTTGGGATTGATTAATAGCCATCTTGCATTAGTACTGGTTTATGTTGGGGGGATGATCCCGATGAATACGTATTTGATGAAAGGTTATTTGGATGCAATACCGAAGGATCTTGATGAATCAGCAAAAATGGATGGCGCGAGTAACATTCGCATTTTTTTGGAAATTATACTGCCTATTTCAAAACCAATTATTGCGGTAGTGGCATTATTCTCTTTCACGGGGCCATTAGGCGATTTTATTCTCGCAACCACTATATTAAGAACACCTGAAAATTATACATTGCCGATTGGATTATATAATTTAGTTGTGGAAAAAATGGGTGCAAGTTATACGACATATGCAGCAGGTGCTGTGCTTATTTCAATACCTGTAGCGCTTCTTTACTTATCACTACAAAAATACTTTGTATCTGGCTTAACAGCGGGTAGTACTAAAGGCTAATACTAGAGAGAAAGATATGAATACAAAATTTAAGGTTGCACTTATTAGTGCGGCAGTGGCTTTGGCTGGCTGTCAATCTGTAAACTCTTCAAATAATAATGGCTCTGATATTAATACTAATACAGATAATATTGTTATAACTGCTCCACAACTGAGAGCTGATTTTATTCGTGGTATGGATATTTCCATGTTGCCTGAAATAGAAAAGTTAGGTGGGAAATATTATGAAGATGGTAGTGAAGAAGATCTGATTAAGATATTAAAAAATAATGGTGTTAATTCTATCCGTGCACGTTTGTGGGTAGACCCTATGTCATCTACTGGTGATGTATTTGGAGGCGGCAATAATACGTTAGAGCGTTCCATTGAACTTGGTAAACGCGCACAAGAAAACGGTATGTCATTCCTACTTGATATCCATTACAGCGATTTTTGGGCAGATCCTAAAAAGCAACAAAAGCCAAAAGAGTGGGAGCAACTCACGTTTGAGAGCCTGACACAGAAAGTCTACGACTATACAGCAGAAGTTATGAAAGCACACCAAGCTGCAGGTGTCGTACCAGACATGGTACAGGTTGGCAATGAACTGAATGGCGGTATGCTTTGGCCTGACGGTAAAAGTTGGGGACAAGATGGCAAGGAATTCGACCGTCTATCACTTCTTCTAAAAACCGGCATCAAAGCCGTTCATGACAACGACAGCGGTAAAGATATTCAAATTATGCTGCATCTTGCGGAAGCGGGCGACAACGGTCTATTTCGTTGGTGGTTTGACGAAATCACTAAACGTGGTGTCGATTTCGATGTGATTGGTATGTCTTACTACCCATGGTGGCATGGTCCAATCGATAAAGTAAAAGCCAATATGAACGATGTGATCAGTCGCTACAACAAACCTATTGTTCTAGTCGAGACATCTTTCCCATTTACCACTGAAAATGGTGATGCGTTGGGGAATAGCTACTCCGAGGCAGGACCGATTGAGGGATACAGTGTCTCAGTCGATGGTCAGGCTAAATATTTGGCTGACATTATGACTCTATTGAACGAACTTCCTGATAATCAAGGGTTAGGGATTTATTACTGGGAGCCAGCGTGGTTACCGATTGATGGAGCGACTTGGTCAACGCAGGCGGGGATGGAATATAGCGGTGACAAGTGGGATGTGGGCAACTCATGGGAAAACCAAGCTCTATTCGATTATGAAGGCAATGCCTTACCGTCATTAAAAGTATTTAAGGGGCAACAATGAATAATAAAAAACACGTCATCCCTAAAATAAAAGGCTTGCTTCATGGGGCTGATTATAACCCTGAACAATGGTTAGACAGACCGGATATTTTAGAAAAAGACATTGAGCTGATGAAACAGACGCAATGTAACGTTATGTCTGTGGGAATATTTAGTTGGTCTGCACTTGAACCTGTGGAAGGTGAATTCCAATTTGAGTGGCTTGATAATGTATTGGATAACTTGCTAGCAAATGACATCTCAGTGTTCTTGGCTACACCAAGTGGTGCTCGCCCTGCGTGGTTATCTCAACGTTATCCTGATGTTCTTCGAGTTAATAGCTCTCGTGTAAAACAACTTCATGGAGAGCGACATAACCATTGTTATAGTTCGCCAAATTATCGTAACAAAGTAGCTATTATGAACACTAGGTTGGCTGAACGATACAGCCAACATCCTGCTGTGATAGGTTGGCATGTCTCAAATGAATATGGTGGTGATTGTCATTGTAATTACTGCCAAGAAGAGTTTCGCATATGGCTAAAAAACAAATATGGCTCATTACATAACCTTAATAAGCTATGGTGGAGTGCTTTCTGGAGTCATACATACACCAGTTGGGAACAAATTGAGTCACCATCTCCGATTGGTGAAAACTCTGTTCATGCACTCAAGTTGGATTGGAAACGTTTCTGTACAGATCGTGTATCGAACTTTTGTGAGCATGAGATTGCTCCTCTTAAACGTATTAACCCTGAATTGCCAACGACAGCAAACTTCATGGAATACTTTTACGATTACAACTACTGGGAGTTGGCCAAGTCCATTGATGTTGTATCTTGGGATAGCTATCCGCTATGGCACCGAGACAATGATGAGGTCGCGTTAGCTTGTTATACAGGAATGTATCATGATTTGATGCGTACGTTGAAAAATCAGCCATTTTTGTTGATGGAATCGACCCCAAGTCAAACAAACTGGCAGCCTATCACCAAACTCAAAAAAGATGGTGTTCATTTGCTTTCTTCGTTGCAAGCAGTAGCTCACGGTTCTGATTCTGTACAGTATTTCCAGTGGCGAAAAAGCCGTGGTTCTGTCGAGAAGTTTCATGGTGCTGTTATCGACCATGTTGGACACGCGGACACCCGTACTGGGCGAGAAGTGACTGCTGTAGGTGAGTACCTTAAACAAATAAACGATGTGGCTGGAACGACGACTAAGGCAGAAGTGGCGATCATTTTTGACTGGGAAAATCGCTGGGCTATGGATGATGCTTCTGGCCCTCGTAATGAAGGTATGCAGTATGAACAAACGGTGTGCGACCATTACCGAGGTTTCTGGAGACAGGGAATTAACTGCGACATTATTGAGCAATTATGTGACTTTACGCCTTACAAGGTTATCGTTGCGCCAATGTTATACCTTATAAAACCAGGTGTAGCGGAACGTTTCGAAGAATATGTTAAGCAAGGCGGAACGCTGATTGCTACTTACTGGAGTGGAATCGTTGATCAAAACGACTTATGTTTTCTGGGCGGTTTCCCTGGTGGTGCAAATAGCCCGTTACGCCGGACGTTCGGTATTTGGGCTGAAGAAATTGATTCCCTTTATGACCACGAAAGTGTGAAGTTTGAAATAGAAACTGATTCTGAGCTAGGTTTTAGTGGGGAGTTTAATATTAAGCATTTAATGGAGCACATCCATTTAGAATCAGCGGAGGCTATTGCTTATTACCGAGAGAATTTATTTGATGGCTGTCCAGTTATTACTAAAAACGAGTTTGGTAATGGGGTTGCCTATTATATAGCAGCACGTACAGACGTTGAATTTAATGAGTTGTTCTACAGCTCTATTTCCGAAAAATATGGTGTTAGTAAACCAGTCGAAAATATACCTGAAGGCTTGTCGTTGACAACTCGCGAAGACGAGCAATCTTGTTATTTATTTATTATGAACTTTTTGAATAAAAGTCGGGAACTTGAATGTCCTTTGGGGGATTGGGTCAATGCTTGCACGGGTGATGAGGTTAAAAACAATATAGTCGTTGCTCCATATCAAGTCATCGTTATCAAAAACAATAAATAGTTAATTCCAGCCTAATTAGGCTGGAATGAAAACCAATATATAAAAATAAGACGAATTTCGTCTAACGGGTAAGTATTGTCTTAAATAAAATATTGGCAATATTTACTCGGCCAATAACATCAAGTAATACAAAAGGGAATAAACATGAAAAAAGCATCATTGGCAGTCGCTATTATAGCTTCTTTATCTGCTACTCAAGTATTAGCGGTAGATTTCCACGGTTATGTGCGTGCTGGTTTGGGAGCTAGCGCTGATGGCGGTGGTACCAAAGCTGGGGATGAATTTAATAAAACAACTTTAGGTCGCTTAGGGAATGAATATGATACATATTCAGAAATAGGATTAGGTCAAGAGTTATTTAATAAAGATGGTCGTTCAATGTACTTTGAGAGTATGTTCGAAATGTCTTCTGACGGTAATCTTGAAACGGAGTCGAGCAAAAAAGACAGTGCCAACTTCGCGATTAAACAGTTAAACATTCAAGCAAAAGGCTATATTCCAGCGTCTCCCGAAGCAGTTATTTGGGCTGGTAAGCGTTTCTATCAACGTCATGATATTCATATTATTGACACCAAGTATTGGAATGTTTCTGGTTATGGTGTAGGTGTAGAAAACATTAAACTGGACACTGGGGCGTTATCCACTGCAATTATTCGTGCAGATAATGCGCTTTCAACTTGGGATTCTAGCGGTAATGAAACAAGTTACGGTGATTTAAACACTTATTTCTTAGATATGCGTTATTCCGGATATGCGCCTTGGGAAGGCTCATGGACAGAATTTGGTATCGATTACGCACTTGTTAATCCAACAGATGAGCAAGAGGCATTAACAGAGGATCTAAAAAATGGATTGATGTTAACGGCCGAAATCAGCCAAAGCTTTTCAATGGGTTGGAACAAGTTTGTTCTTCAATATATGGATAAAGGCTTAGCGCAAAATGCTATCTCCCAAGGTGGTGGTTGGTACGACATTTGGAGTGGTGATGTAAGTGAAGCAAAAGGTTATCGTTTCATTAGTACTGGTGATTTAAACATCACCGACAATTTCATAATCAATCATGTGTTGACATACGGTCAAGCGAAAGACCATGGTGATTGGTTAGATAAAGAAGACTTATTCTCTTTTGTTGCTCGTCCTACTTATAACTGGTCAGCTTATAATAAAACTATTTTCGAAGTCGGTTATTTTGATCAAGAGAAAACATGGGACTCAGGTTCTTCTGACAAATCTAGTGGAACTAAATTTACGATAGCACATGCAATCTCAGCAGGTGATTCAATTATGGCTCGCCCAGAGATCCGATTCTTTGCTAGTTACTTCAAAGATAATGAAAATGATAACACCTTCGACAATGGTAAGAGCGCTGACACCATTAGTTATGGTGTACAAGTTGAAGCTTGGTGGTAATTCAAAAGTAATGAGTTAAATTTTGCTACAGGTCAGGCAATAATTGCCTGACCAACTGACTAGTTTTTCTTTGTTTCTTTTTATCTAACTGGATATTTATATTTCTTGTTAATGTTCAGGATATAACTCTATTCCCACTTTAATAATCTTTTGTTTTGGATTTTTTATGAAACCATTGTCGTTGAAAAATAAGATTATAGCTCTGTTTGTTATGTCTTTGCTAATAACTATTGTTGCGGCTTTTTTCAGTGTTAAGTTTGTAATTGGTGACTATATTAACAAATCTTACGACAGTCGCATGGTTAGTAATGTAAATTTGATTAGCAGTGAAATTAAGCAATCACTCGAGAGAGACATCTCAGTTATAGAAAGTCTTGACTTTGGTATAATTGGTATTCGCGATACTCAACAAAAGCTTGGCTATGAGCAAGTTGTTAAATTAATCAACAAGACTGCATTAAGTGATAAAGGTAGTTTGAACAAAGAGCAATCTCAGTATTTTATAGATTTAGCTCGTGATCATGAAGAAGGAATAAAAATTACTCAGATTTATTCTGAAACTGGTCAAGCAAAAGTCATTGTTTCCAAGAAGAAAAATGGAGTAGTAGACTTTTTTACCATCGACCTTAGCTTAATCGATGGCTTAATTAAACGATATAGTATTCCTGGAGTTTATTTTGAGCTGCTTGATGGGCAGAGCAATACTATTTATTCAACAGGGAAAGTAAACTTAGATCTAAAGAAAACCGATATAATTACTGTTGCTGATTCTAAATGGTATTTACGTTCGTATATTGATTACAGCTATATTGATAGTATTACAGGAAGAATAAACCAAGATATTACTAAATACATGTCGCTTTGCGCATTTATGATGTTAGTCGTTAGTTTATTTACACTTAATATTCAACTGAACCCATTGTCAAAATTGAAAATATTAGTTGAAAGTTTGGCGGGTAGTGATGCAGATTTGACACAGAGGATAGAACTCAATCGAAAAGATGAGATTGGAGATATTACCAAATCAGTAAATACCTTTATCGATAATCTACAGTCTTTATTTCTAAACATTTCTAGTTCTAATCGCTCTTTGAATAATGCAAGAGAAGAGCTTGATACACATATAGGTCGAAATGTATCGACGGTCGCTAGCTATAATGCTCAAAGCAAAAGCCTGTCGGAAGCTATTGACGATATTCGTCAATCCTCCTTAGATGTCCAGCAGCAAATAAAAGAGTCAATGGAACTTGCTGAGCAAGTCAGTCATCAGGTTCGCGAAACTGCAAAAAAAGGAAGTTTCGTGGAAAATATCGTAATTACTCTAAGTGATGATACAGAGAAGATCTCTTCGTTAATAGGGGGTATGGATACTGTCACTAAGGGCATAAGTAATATCCTAAATACTATTCAAAAAATTGCCGATCAGACCGATTTACTGGCGTTAAATGCTTCCATAGAAGCGGCTCGGGCTGGCGAGGCCGGAAAAGGGTTTGCAGTTGTTGCTGAAGAAGTAAGGGTACTCGCTTCTAGAACAAGAAGTAGCACCACAGAAATTGATGAATTTCTAGACCAGTTTTCCAGTTCGTCAGATCAAATAGTAAGCCAGATGTCTCAAGTATTGAAAAATAGTGAGTTGAATCGAAACAGTACGTTAGACGTTATTAATCAAATTCAATTGGTTGAAAAGGCTGTAGGTCAAATCAACATGATTAATTCAAGTATTTCTATAGCCGCTGACAACCAATGTACGAAGATGGACAAGTTGAATGCTGAAATACAGTTAACTAACAATCTGAGTGATGAAATTACTGATAGCGCCAGTTCGATTGCTCGTGTCCATGGCGACATTAGCCAAGTTTCCTCGGCGCTAACAAAAGACGTATCAATTTTCAAAGTTTAACTATGCAGTTTAATAATTTGAAACCAGTTTAGGAGGTCCAGCAGTGGCAGTACTTATTACAGGTGGTATGGGTTACATCGGTAGTCATACTTGTGTACAGATGATGGAAGCAGGTCTTGAACCAATTATTGTTGATAACTTGTTCAATTCAAAGGTCGAAGTTTTACAGAGAATTGAAGCGATAGCTGGTAACCAACCTAAGTTTTATCAAGGAGACATTCGAGATGAAGCCTTCCTAGATTCAGTTTTTGCTGAGCATGATATTCAAGCTGTCATTCACTTTGCGGGTTTAAAAGCTGTTGGGGAGTCGGTTGTTAAACCATTGGAATATTACGATAACAACGTTAATGGCTCACTGGTATTAGCTCGCAGTATGCGCAGAGCTGGAGTGAAAAGTCTTATTTTTAGTTCATCTGCCACTGTTTACGGTGATCCTGCCGTAGTACCGATTACTGAAGAATCTCCAACAGGCGCAACCACTAACCCTTATGGTCGGAGTAAATTCATGGTGGAAGAATGTCTCAGTGATTTATTCCACGCTGAAAAAGATTGGAGTATCACTTTGCTACGCTATTTCAATCCAGTTGGTGCCCATCCATCTGGCACTATGGGTGAAGACCCACAAGGTATTCCAAATAACCTAATGCCATTTATCGCTCAAGTCGCAGTCGGCCGTCGCGAAAAACTGTCTGTTTTTGGCAACGACTATCCAACTCATGATGGAACTGGAGTTCGTGATTATATCCACGTTATGGATTTAGCCGATGGTCACATTGCTGCGTTAAAAACCGTTGGTAAAAAATCAGGATTACACGTTTATAACCTCGGCACAGGTAAAGGTTCTAGCGTACTTGAAATGGCGGCAGCATTTGGCATGGCTTGTGGTAAAACCGTTCCCTATGAAATCTGTCCTCGTAGACCTGGTGATATTGCAGAATGTTGGGCCAGTACTGGTAAGGCAGAACGAGAGTTAGGTTGGAAAGCTACACGCAGTGTCGCTGAAATGACTCTAGATACATGGAAGTGGCAGTCTAACAACCCACAAGGTTATTAATTTCATCCGTTGCAGTATTTCGGATTAGCATGAGTAAATAGTTGAGTAAGTAAAATGTCAAACGTTGAATTTAACCCAGTTGAGCATCCTCACCGCCGATACAATCCATTAACAGGTCAATGGGTTTTGGTTTCACCACATCGAGCAAAACGTCCCTGGAGTGGCGCGGATGAGAAAACTGCGATTGATGAGTTACCAGCCTACGATGAGAAGTGTTTCCTTTGCCCGACAAATGAGCGTATCTCTGGTGATGTAAACCCAGATTACCAAGGCACGTATGTATTCAAAAATGATTTTGCGGCTTTAATGGTTGATTCGCCGGATGCACAAGTATCAGAAGACCCATTATTTCAAGTCCAAGGTGTACGTGGTTTGAGCCGAGTAATCTGTTTTTCCCCCGATCATAGTAAAACCTTGCCGGAACTGCCTGTAGAAAAAATCCGTGGAGTTATTGATACGTGGAACGAGCAAATTGAGGAGTTAGGGAAAGATTATATTTGGGTCCAGGCATTTGAGAATAAGGGTGAAACCATGGGCTGTTCTCAGCCTCATCCTCATGGCCAAATCTGGGCGAATAGTTTCTTGCCAAACGAGATCGAACGCAAAGAGAAAAATCTCAAATCTTACTACCAGAAACACGGTAGTAACCTGCTGGTGGATTATGTACAAGCCGAGCTAAAAGAAGATACCCGTATCGTCGTGGAAACTGCTCACTGGGTAGCTGTTGTTCCTTACTGGGCTGCATGGCCATTTGAAACAATGCTACTACCCAAAACACACATTCGTCGTTTAAGCGAACTAAATCCTGAGCAGCGTGATGATCTTGCTGTCGCCATAAAAAAACTGACTAGCCGATACGATAATTTGTTCCAATGTTCTTTCCCATACTCAATGGGTTGGCACTATGCCCCTTTCTTTGAAATTGACACAGACCTTGATCATTGGCAACTGCATGCATTGTTCTACCCTCCGTTATTGCGTAGTGCAACTATCCGTAAGTTTATGGTGGGCTATGAAATGTTAGCTGAAAGTCAGCGCGATTTAACGGCTGAGCAAGCGGCTATACGTTTACGATCGCTGAGTGACATTCACTATAAAGAGCAGTAATCATCATCTGGAATCCATCCTTTAACTCCTTATGTTGGAGTATGGTTTTCGGAAATCTAATTAGTACTATTTATCTGAGATTTAACTATGTTTGAACTAATCCAAAATGTGAAAGCATCTTTTGAACAAGTATTGGGATATCAGGCAACTCATATTATTCAGTCCCCTGGACGAGTTAATTTAATTGGAGAACACACAGATTACAATGATGGCTTTGTATTACCATGTGCTATCGACTATCAAGCGATTGTTGCTGCTTCTATGCGTGACGATCAACTAGTGCGAATTGTTTGTGTCGACTACGGCAATGCTATAGATGAATTTGACCTTACAAAAGAGATTGCATTCCAAGAAGACAAAATGTGGGCTAACTATATTCGAGGCGTAGTGAAATGCTTATTGCAGAGAGGTTGCCCGATTAAAGGTGTAGATATATCTGTAAGCGGTAACGTCCCGCAAGGAGCAGGATTGAGTTCTTCAGCGGCACTTGAAGTTGTAATAGGCCAGACTTTTAAGGAATTGTTTAATTTAGATCTTGGGCAAGCTGATATAGCATTGATTGGACAGCAAGCAGAAAATGAATTTGTTGGGTGTAACTGTGGTGTTATGGATCAAATGATTTCTGCTGAAGGACGTGAGTATCACGCAATGTTATTGGATTGCCGTACTCTAGAAACTAAAGCAGTGCCAATCCCAGAGGATTTAGCTGTCGTTATCATTAACTCTAATAAAAAGCGTGGGTTAGTCGATAGCGAATACAATACGCGCCGACAGCAATGTGAAGAAGCTGCACGTATTTTTGGAGTCCAGGCATTACGCGATGTGACTATGGAAGAGTTTGAGAAACGTAAAAGTGAACTCGGCGATGTAGTAGCAAAACGTGCTCGTCATGTCATTACAGAAAACATGCGTACTTGTGAGGCAGCGAAAGCTCTCAGCTCTAATAATATTAAGCGACTGAGCGAATTGATGGCAGAGTCGCATGCTTCCATGCGAGATGATTTCGAAATTACGGTCAATGAAATTGATAAATTAGTTGAAATGGTCAGAGAAGTGATAGGCGATAGAGGTGGAGTTCGTATGACCGGTGGTGGATTTGGTGGTTGTGTTGTGGCCCTAGTACATATTGAATTAGTGGAAACAGTCAAAAAAATAGTTGAATCCAGATATGAACAAGAAACTGGGCTAAAAGAATTTATCTACATTTGTAAGGCAAAAGAAGGTGCGGGTTTAGTCCAATCTCGCTGAGACAAAGTTAAGCAATGAGTTTTTAAATAGGTACCACTGTATATACCTTCTGTTGGCGTGTTGCCAAGGTCGTTCGAAGGAGCGACCTTTTTTATTAACACGTCGTTTGCCGTTTAATATGGGCTTTTGTAAATAAGCGGTATCTAATTTGTGTTAAAGAGAAGCAAGATGAAATCAGATGTCATACTCCTGCTTCACGAACTTATGTATAAGCCGAAAGGCAATATGAGGTTTAGTGAGATTAGAAGGGCACAATCATATAAGTTTTCAATTGAGACAAGAGTATTGCTACTGTACTGCGTTGAACGAGCATTCGTTGATTTTGAACATGACTGTATTCAACTTACTGAAGCCGGCTTAGATTATTATTTAGCAAACACAAGACTGTTGTCCTGAAGTTACTCATCAAAATTTACGACCTTACCTAGAAGTTGGTCAGAAGGCCGCTGAAATGTTCAACAGTTAGAAATAACAACGGTTATCTTGGCCTTTAGAAACTTTAGGTGAGCTTGATATTTGGGTAAAGAGTTGAGTGGGTATCACGGACCGATGTTTCCCCGCCAATGACAGCGTCCGCTTCATTCCACTGCGTGGACAAAGTGCTGAGTGGAATGAGGTATTGGATAATGTCGCGAGAGATAACTTCATTAAATTTGTTGCAGCAGAGCAGTAATCGTCGCTAACTTATCTTTGCCCCATTTCGTGTTGGTGACGCTCAATCTCACATATCACAGTGAGGTGATTTGACCTACTTTTACTCATCTTTGTACTGTAGTGTTTAACATGATCATTCAATCACATAAGGTAGTTGTCTATGTTCAACATAAATAGAAGTCCTGAAATAAAGGAAGCAAGAGAAAAGTATGATCGCGCTTGTCAGCATCACAAGGAAATGGCAAGGCTTCATCGAGCTGGTGCGATAAGCTCTGAAGATTTAAAAGAGGCCATAGACGATATGCGACATGCAGAAAATGAGCTGGATGCAGCTAAAAGAGCATAATCACTCCATTTACTCATCAGTACATCTTAGATAGGAAGCCTCCCAAGCGGGCTAGCCTCTGTAGCTAGCTCAAATCTGCCCCATTCTTTGTTAGGGGCGAAAGTTATACACATTCTGTTCATCTAAATTTGCTATGGAAAAGCATCAACTAATAAGTATAGGGAAAGCAAGACCTGCCCCATAAGTTTAATTCAGCTTCATTAATACTATGCCTCATATAAGTGATGCAGGATTAATAAGCTAGTAGTGTAGTTGTGATAGCTAGGTTGTTGAATCGACTTATCGGCACGCAATTACTTCGCTTGATTTGGATCCAGTCACTTATTGCTTCCTCATTAGTCCAATAGCTCAAAGAATCACCGTTAATGAACGCTTGGCAGTGTTACGTTACTTCCAGTCGGTTGTTTTGAAAGAGAGGCTTAGGCAAGAGGCTACGTCGTGTGGTTAGTGTAATCAGATCGTTGGCTCTGTTACTTAGCTCCACCGAACTAAGTAACAGAGCCTGATAGAAATTATGTGGATAATGTGTCATATATACCTTAAATATCATTATTCTATCGGTTAAAAATGAAACGATTTATTTGGCTTCCATGCAATACACTGTCAAAGAGAATCAATAAAGACATCAAGGATACCTTTTATAAAAATGATAACTTTCTCAGAAATCGATGGGGGGGGTTAGAATGGAATATAGTTCGATGGTCAACTGAATATCTGAAGTATTCGTTTATAACACTGATAGCATTTTCACTATTTGGAATCCTCATTAGTTTATCCATTCCCTTGATGATATTGGTAACTCCTTTAGATTCAATTAACTGGGAAGATTACACTGAGTGGCAAACAACGTTTCTATCAGGTCAACTGACAGTATTGGCTGTTGTCTACCCTTTAGTTGTAGGTTTGGTTAGTGTTCTATTTCAAAACAAGGCAGATAAGAACGCAATATTGCCGGTCTACCAAATATATTCTGGGTTTATGTTCGCTGGGCTGAGTGGTTTGTTTCTGTCTGCATACCTTGTCATTGGATACTTAATAGCTCCACACATTAGCACGATCTCATACGCTGCATTCTCCATCTCATCAGCTATGTGGGTTTTACTTAATATTTCACTAACAGCTTGGTTCTTTGTTCAAACATTCAAAATTTTAGATGATTCATCTAGAGAGAAGATCATGTTGCGATACACGATTCAAGAATCATGTATTCATGACGTTAAAGGAAGATTATCATCATTTCTATTAGAGCAACCTTCTACTCTTGGTGTTATCAAGGAAAAGTATGGTTACATCAAAATTAAGTCATCGATTTCTTTTTATTCAAATAAAGGTTGCAAAGAAATTGTTCGAGGTAACCTCGAAGGAAAGTATATTGTTGATGTTAACTATACGTTGATCAACTTGGCGTTACATATCCAATCACTACTTCTCAAAAATAATAAGGATAAATCTGAACTTAGTTTAAATTTATCCCCTGTAAAAATAAATGGGGGTTTTCGGCTTGCTAGGTATCAAGGGTTTGAAATAAATCCATTTGTGAGGTTTGTACTTAAGCACTCATTTATGTTTTCTAATAGACGAACAAATAAAAACCTAAAATTGTCTACAATCGTTGATACTTTTGTCGGTGCTGCACATGACTCTATAAAGTCTGAGAACTCGAAGGAGTTTTCTGAAAACTTGGATGTCCTTGCTAATGCCCACTCTGAAATCGCATCAGTACTATCATTCACTAATGATAACAATGAACTTGATAATTGGATGGTTCTACCCTCCAATTCATTTTTAGGTCGAAATTATTTAGATGAGTTTTCGAGTGAATACTATCAACTGGCTAGGCTGGCAGTCGAGAAGCTTAATAATAGTTCATCATTCTTTCACGATATGCTTTATCTCTACAAAAAAATTTATGTTCGTAGAGACTCTCTGGTTAGACAAGAAATAAACTCTCTGCTCCAAGGTGCTGGTTTTTGTTGGTTTTTACTCATTGACTGGAGAAAGCACAATAGACAAATCGATAATATGAGAGCAGAAGCCACCTATAATCGAATGCTCTTAGATTTTGTTGGATACTGGGAAGGGTGGCAACATCAAATCCATCCATCCAAGGTGGTAATTTCTGATTACGACGAGAACTTATTCGCCTCTTCATGTCACCTCAAAGAGACAATCAATATGATTTCTGTATCTTTGAGTGCAGGAAACATTGAAGAGTTAGAATGGAGCGTTGACATTTTGTGTAGATGGCGACAATCGTTCGATATTGATGATTTTTCATATAGATCACAATCATGGCACTCTTCTGCTCTAAATCACTATTATTTGAAGAAACCTCTAGATAGCCCACAGTGGCATATTGCTCTTAATGGGTCGGAATTCAATCAATCCGATGCAAATATAGTTTGCTTTAGCAATTTAAATAAGGACTTGAGGCTAATCGCCATTTGTGAACTAATCAGGGCTTCAAATGAGGAAAATTCCTCAAAAATCAAAAAATTGGTTAACTCCTTAATGAAGGGACGTGGTGTTAAGTCTCAAGAGCCTTCGAATGTTCCTGAACCTATAGGTAATGCCTCTGATATCATTGGGGCATATATTCGCCAATTGGATTGGGGTAAATATAGCGATAATGCTTATGGCAATTGGCTTGGAGAATGCCGTAGATTATTCAATGATTCAGATGATGAAAAAAGGGTTTCAGGAAGGGTATACACATCTCGTGTAAGATCAAATGCCCAAAGTCAAAGCGAATTTTTTGTACAAATCGCCATCTATATTTCACGTAAAGAATGGACACTAACACCTGAGCTTAGATCTACAATATTTTCAGAGCTATTTAGCTATACAAATCGTGAATCTATATTGTATGAATTGAATAGTTGGATTTCGATTGCAGAAAACTACGCGAATACATTGAACGCTGAGGAAGATAGTAAAGTGATACCTCATATGTCAATACTAGATAGTAGTGAGGACACCAAGAATCTAATTGAAACCTTTATAAGGTCTATGAACCAAGCGATTTCAGAAATTAAAGAGTTTCAAAAAGAAAGTTTGAGGCATTCTAAAATAGATTTGGCAGTGGTAGAAGAATTTGCTCAAGAAGCATCTAGATACTTTTTGGATAAAGATAAAAAAGACTTCTACCCTCTATCATTATTTAAAATTGAATTATGCGATTATCTTGAGTCTGACTTTCAGCGAAATTACACATTCAAGAGCGTAGATAAGTATAACTTTACAACTGAAATTAGATCTAGTAATGAAAAATCTAATAAGGAATATTATGCTAGATTCCTACCCGATAGGATAAAATTAGATATCTTCCGTTCAATATTTGATTTTAATTATCTCTATCATTTGCAGTGTTATTCTGATATGAAGGCGATTGAATTAATTGTTGAATATATACCCAGCATTGAAAATCCTATTCTTTTTGTTAGCAGTTCTTCTGTATTAAACCTGCTAAATAGAGCTAAGTACCAAAAAGAGTTGCTGATGGATTTTGATATCAGTTATAGAAGTGAAAAAGAAAGAAATTATATATGCACTCTGGAAGGTTGTGATATTTATCGTGCACATTACACGGACGTAAAAGACTGTTTCTTACTTAGTCGTGGTGTCCTAGATACTATCGCTGTTCAAAAAACTAATGAGAATGGTGTAGTCGGCGTCGAATACAATCTAGAGAACAAAGATCATCTTTTAGGTTCAATCAAATATACATATTCGATGGATGTCAGGCTTTCTGCTGAGCCTAAATTATCTAGAAGTATGCGATTTACAGTTCACGATAATCTTAGAGCGACGTAAATAGAGCCTTACTTTTGTCACCACACAAGGTATAAAGGATACTTTACCTAATCCAACTTAAACAATTTAGTGCAAATGCGCTAAATTGTTTCTGTCCAACACCGTTCTAGCTGATCTCGCTAGCTCAGATTTGCCCCTTTCTAAGCTTGCGCAACAGGAGACTAATAATCCCTACTAAAAATAGCCCAACTTTTATTAATGGCAGACTGCACAGATCCAATGCGCATAAATTCCCCAAATATTTTCAAAACCACTTCACTTTGGTGTCTAATAATATGCATTATTAGACTGTGGTCGTTCTAACTAATGTACCTATTTTAGAGTTACCAAGGTAGATTCATCAGACCACCACTTTGTTTTAAAACCAGCATAGTAGACGTTTCTGAAACAGAGGGTATGCCTTGAAGAACATTTGCTACAAAACTAGTCAATGCGGCCGTATCTTCTACCCATACTCTTAGTAAATAGTCATAGTTTCCAGCAACCAAAATATACTCAGAGACTTCTGGGTGGCTTTCGATTTCACGAATGAATTGCTCATGGCCGTCAGGTGCATGTCTGTTCAGTTTAACGCTAATAAGAACACAGATGTTAAGCCCTAGGGCTTTAGGGTTTAGATTTGCAGAGTAACTCGTAATGAAACCATCCTCTTCTAACTGACGAATACGTCTTCCACAAGGGGTAGATGAAAGTCCAACTTTGTCAGCAATTTCAACGGTAGACTTTCTGCCGTCCTTAACGAGTTCCTGCAGAATCTGCTTATCTATTCTATCTAACTTCCTTGCACTCATTATCTACTATTCCAAAAATGTTTGACGAAATCTGCCAATAAAGTAACAAAACTCTAGTGATTTTGAACAACTCCGTCAATGCTCTTACTGTAAATTATCCCATAGATATTTCACATATAACCAAAGGATTTTCAGTACTATGCAACCTATACCTCGACTATCAATGACAGCAGCGTTTGCTTCTCTTCTGTCCCTTCAAGTAGGAGCCGCATTTGCTAAGACAATATTTCCTTTAGTCGGCCCAGAAGGTGTTGCTGCACTGCGCATTGGCATTACTGCACTAATTCTTGGTTTGATGATTCGTCCATGGACATTAAAGATTGAGCGCTCCGCTTTCCCAAATGTCATTATGTACGGGGGAATGATTGGACTGATGAACATATTGATTTACAGAGCATTTCATCATATTCCTGTTGGAATCGCGATTTCGATAGAAGTGCTTGGCCCACTAGGTGTTTCTTTACTTTCGACAAAGCGAAAATCAGATATAGTGTGGATAGGGTTTGCTCTGTTTGGCGTTATGATGCTGCCGTTCGGACTGTCCAGCTTTTCGCTAGACATTATTGGTGTTTTGTATGCCGTTTTAGCGGCCATTAGCTGGGGTATATATATTAGTTACGCTAGCAAAATAGCTCATATAGGTGCAGGAGGTGTAAGTATAGGGATGATAGTAGCTGCTTTATTTAGTGTACCTATTGGTGTTACCCAGATCGGACTGCCGTTGTTCAAGCCCGAAGTTCTAGCACTTGGATTAATTGTTGCAATTTTATCTAGCACCATACCATTTCTACTTGATGTTTATGCCTTAAAGAATCTTCCGAAAAGTATATTTGGAGTATTAATGAGCGCTTCACCAGCGGTTAGTGCAATAGCAGGTTGGTTTATACTTGATGAGCAATTAAGTTCTATACAATGGACAGGTATTTTCGCTATCAGCATCGCCTGTATTGGAGCAAGTTTACCTGCGTATGTATCTGCCAAGCCGGTGTAGTATAAATAGCTTGAATAATGTGTAATGGTTGCAAGAAAGAAAACTCAAAAGTCCTTATTCGAAAGCTATATTGAGTAAAACAACACGCATCATAGATTAGAGAAGATTGCGTTATACGTTTGTATTCATTGGTTTTAATAATAAATGATTGATTTCAAAAATTCCGATAGTTTTATCGTTTGCTCATCAATATTTTAAGTTAATGCTCCCATTTCAATATGGAATAATTAAAATATTCAATGTCAGAATTATTTATTTTTTACACTAACTCAGCACTTCCACCATGTTTGTATCTTATTTTAAAGGTGATACAGATGAATAAGCCAGTAGTCATCACCACTGGCTTGTATTTTCATGCTTTGAATAATTCTCTATTTACTATTCTTGTTTGACTTTAACTATTGGATTACTTCGTATGAAATAATAAATCATAGCTGAAATTATAGTTATGAAGCCAAATCCAACAACCCAGTAACCAGGGCCAAATGGTTGTGGATTAAATACCATATAAATTAATGAACCAATAGTGCAAATTATAACCCCAAAACGTAAAATCCTTTGAATGACTTTATTATCTTTCTCATTTAAAAATTGCTGTGCCAGTATCATTACAACCATAATTGCTGGGAATAACATTAAGCTTACATCAAGATGAAGCATTCTAAATGCAAAACCAAAATCACCAAGAGGAACATCATTCGCTGAGTTATATAGATCCGCTCTATATTCCTGTAGAAATCCCATGCCAGCAACAGTGATAACAATACACAACCATGTTAGAAATACACCACTAAGTGTATACTTTGATGTTTTGTCTAGTAAGTTATTGGATTTATTGTTCCCAAATAAAATTGATGCAATAAGTAGTAGTCCGCCAATTAAGAAAAAAGTGCCAATGATAAAATCAACAAGATCTATACCAGCAACACTTTGACCTCTGGGTTTGAAGAATCCTTTTTCTGTAAAAATATGTGGAATTTGAAATTCAGAGCTTCCAAAACCAGAAATAACAAGGATTAATACCATTAAAATTAATCCTGTAATAACAAACCATTCACTAACGGTTTTAAGTTTTTTTACATTACCTAAAACATTGCGACCATATTTCCAATTGATGACGGATAATATAAGACCTATCACTGACACTACCATCATATCTGAATGTGATCTTAAAAGATTGCTTTGCCATTCTTCAAGCGTGTATCCAATCTTCCCTGCATACCAACCCATGATTCCAGGCCAATCACCAAAATCTAAAATAAATCCGGCTAAATCTCCTATAAGAGCAGCAATTAAAGCTGAACATGAAGAAGCTAAAACCAAATAATAATAGGTGGAATTTTTAAGTGCATTATCTTTAGTCTTTATAATTCCTATTAGCATTGTAACTATGATTGCATCAAGAGCAAAAAACGAGAAAATCTGATACCAAAGGGTTAATTTAGTAAACTCCATGGAGCGATTTATAGCTCCTCCTGTTACACCAAAAAAAATGGTACCTATAGTGCAATAAAAAATAATTTTTTTGAATTTTGGGTCAAGATTAAATACCTGACTGACAATTAAACAAGTTAGTCCAGCCAATCCAACTGATAAGCCATGAAAGTACATTATTCTTGAATAATCTACAGGTGTTGTCCTATCTGTAAATATAGAAAATGGGTTAGCAATGAATACACTTCCCATAGCGTACAAAACTAGAACAATTAATAACCAATTGACAACTTGAGGCCAAGAGTACTTCCCAATCCCAACCTCTATCGAATTGCCGTTAGGACTAGCTAAATCTACCTCTCGATTGTTACCTTTGACACTTTGTGTTTCCTGACGCAAATTCATTGCCTTCTCCTAGAGTAGCCTATTAATGATGATACATAACGCCTATATAGATCATATTATATTGACCGATGCGTATCATTGTAATGACCAAAGTCAAAGGTTTTATATTTACTGTCAGTTCAAAATCAGAGTGAGCATTGAGTCCTAAATCGATTGGAATGGGATGTTCTTACTATCTATGTAACTCAGTAACGCTCATGGTAAACACCAAATCAGAGTCAGCTTGGTTTGAGTAGCTGTGAGGAACATCCGTTTTAGCTATAGCAGATTGACCTTCAAGCAGCTCTACTGTTTGCCCATCAATATTCAAAGTGAGTATTCCAGACTCAACATGGAATAGTTCAAATGTACCGTGTGGATGACCGGGTGATTCAAAATGTTCGGATGGTTTAATTACCCAACGCCAAAGTTCTATCATGTCGGGGCCCGTCGTTCCTGCCAATAGCTTAGCACTACCACCATGTTCTCCATTCCACAGAGTTGGAATATCTTCTTTAGAAATGACATTGATGGTTGGGTTACTAGCCACATTGACAATATCGGCTACTGAAATACCAAGGGCAGCGGATAATTTACACAGAATAGCAATACTTGGATTAGCAGAGCCTTTTTCGATTTCAACTAGCATCCCTTTACTGATCCCTGCTTTTTTCGCTAATACATCGAGTGAAAGCTTGAGATGTTTACGGTGCTCTTTGATTCTGGCAGCAACGGCTTGGTTGACAGTCTGGGCATTCGAACCACTATCGGTCATTATATTGACTTTATCGGTCATAACTGTATCTTGTAGCAAATGAGTCATGAGAGGAATTATCTAATGGTTACACTACTACCGTCAATTGACAGTCGCATTTCTAATATTGCGCCTGAATTTAAAGCATTGAGTATCACGGTGAAAGGAACTGAAGTTCAAGACGTTACGTATGCAAAGGACGTATTAAAGGAAGCCTGTGCATCTATTTTAGAAAGTGATTTCTGTTGGGCAGAGTCACACATCAATGCGTGGGGGGACGTTTTTCGTCAATTTGGCTCGAAGCCGAATCGAACACCTTGCTCTGCGGCAGCACTTCGAAAACGAGTATTAAAAGATGGAACAATGCCAAGTATTGACCCTATTGTCGATATTTATAATGCCATCAGTATTCGATATGCCATACCTGTTGGTGGTGAAGACATGGATAGTTATCAAGGAACACCAACACTCACCATTGCCGATGGCACTGAATCTTTTGACACCATTAAAAATGGTGAGGCTTCAATTGAAAACCCTGACGTTGGGGAAGTTATTTGGCGCGATGATATCGGCGTAACTTGTCGTCGTTGGAACTGGAGACAAGGTGTCAGAACCCGTATAGAACCCAATACTCGAAACATGTGGTTTATTCTAGAAAGCTTGCCAGAAATGCCACTAGAACACTTACAGGAAGCAGGAGATGAAATGGTCAGACACTTGCAAGTGATCATGCCTGATTCAGTGATAGAGCAATCGTTGGTTTTTGCTGCAAAATCAATTGAGGTTTGATGTGTTAAATACTTTGTTAACGGGGGCCGTTGTTTCTGGAAGTTTGATTGTCGCAATAGGTAGCCAAAATGCGTTTCTATTAAAGTGTGGATTAAAAAAGCAATACGCACTGTCCGTTGCGACTATTTGTTTTCTTGGCGACATTCTCCTTATCAGTACTGGTGTGCTGGGTATAGGGACCTTGCTTTATAAAGCACCGTTATGGGAAGACATTCTGACTCTTGGTGGCGTAGCATTTCTTTTCTGGTATGGCTATCAATCTGCAAAATCAGCTTGGAGAGGCTCTAGCCACCTAGAGTTGGAAAATTCGGACATTGGCCAGAGTTGGTTAAAGGCCGTGTTGATGGCGATGGCGATCACTTTTTTAAATCCACATGTCTATCTGGATACGGTGGTGATCCTTGGTGGTGTGACAGCTCAAATGGAACCTGACGACAAACTATTGTTTGTTATAGGGGCACTGGTTGCATCAGGAGTATGGTTTTACGGCTTGGCGTATCTAGCTAACAAGTTGATCCCGCTCTTTCGTAAGCCAAGAACATGGCGAATATTAGATTCAGTGATTTCATGCATCATGTTTGGTATTGCATTAAAACTGGCGACTCCTCTGTTAAGCCAATACATATAGAGCGTCGCGATAACGCTGTATTTTCAATCCGCCAATTCTATTTCAGAAGGTAAATTTTATGTTTGTTGGGCTGTCTGCATTTCCATTAACACCAATGTACGATGATTCTGTTGATGAAAAAGCTTTTATAGGTCTTATTCAGCGTTTGGTTAATGCTGAGGTGGATTCTATTGGGGTATTGGGGTCGACTGGTAACTATGCCTACCTCACAAGAGAAGAACGACAAAGAGTCGCGCAGATTGCGGTTCAACACGCCAAAGAAATACCCGTCATGGTTGGTATTAGCGCCTTAAACCTAAGAGATGTCCTTCACAATGCCGAAGATGCTCAAACAGCAGGTGCGAGTGCTGTGTTATTAGCGCCAATGTCATATCAACAGTTGACAGAAAGTGAAGTGTATAAGTTGTATGAAGTTGTCACTTCTAAGCTATCGGTGCCTCTGTGCGTCTATGACAATCCAGGCACGACACATTTTAATTTCAGTGATGAACTGCACGGGCGTATCGCTCAGTTACCCAATGTCAGGTCAATTAAAATCCCTGGTGTGCCAATGGAACCTCAAGCCGCTTTAGATCGAGTAAACCGCCTCCGCGCTCTCATTCCAAAGCATGTATCTATCGGTATTAGTGGTGATTCTTGTGCAGCAACCGGATTGAACGCAGGATGTGACGTTTGGTATTCAGTCATTGGTGGCTTATTCCCTAAAGTGGCTCAATCGATCACAGCAGCAGCGCAAAAAGGGGATGCAGAAGAAGCATTGCGTCTATCAAAACGCTTAACTCCGATGTGGGAACTATTCCATCGTAATGGAGGAAGCCTTCGTGTTGTGGCTACGGCTGCTGAGATTCAAAACTTAGTTAAGCCTCCTTGTTTGCCGTTGCCACTTAGGGCATTAGAGGGACAGGAAAGAAAAGAGTTAGCATTATTGCTTAATAATTTAGAATTATCATGATGTTAAGTCGGATGGTAAGTATGTCATTTCACAATGATATCGTTAAGGATGATTGCAATGGATGCTATTAATTACCCTTTAATCTTAGTGGCAGCATTAGCTGCAATAGCAAGCCCTGGACCTGCGACATTAGCTATTGCTAGCGCATCAATGAGCCATGGTCGAATTTACGGCTTAGGCTTGGCCTGTGGCGTGCTAACCGGTTCACTGTTCTGGTCTTGTAGTGCAGCGTTTGGTCTGGCTGCACTGCTCAGTTCAAATGTTTGGATATTTGAAGTTATACGGTATTGTGGCGCTGCTTATTTGATTTATTTGTCATTGAAATCTTTACGTTCTGCCGTTGGTAAATCAACATTGACGCTAGTTCAAAGTCATTCAACCACGTTGTCCAATATTTATTTCAAAGGTCTACTTATTCACCTGACTAATCCCAAAGCCATATTGTCTTTTGCTTCTCTGTACTCCATCGGCGTTCCTGCAACTGCGCAGATTTCTGATTTGGTGACGGTGATATTGTCGGTCGGAATGTTGAGTTCCAGTGTCTTTCTTGGTTACGCTGTTCTTTTCTCTAATCATAGAGCGAGAAATATCTATCTAAAATCGAAAGTTATGTTTGAATGTACGTTTGCTGCTTTTTTTGGTTTTGCTGGAATGAAAATTTTGACTGGTGATATTATTAAGTAGTTCTTAAAATACCTGTATTGGAAGACGACTTCCCCCGTTTTGGGAGTGAACTGCTGGGACGACCTAGCCCTGTTATTACATGGAGGGGCTATGCCTTGGTTCTATCTTCTCATTGCTGGATTACTTGAAATTGTGTGGGCTTACACAATGAAGCAATCTTACGGTTTCACTCGACTAATTCCATCACTCGTAACTATTTTGGCAATGACGGCAAGTTTTTGGTTGCTAGCGATTGCTATGCGCTCTATACCTCTTGGTACGGCGTATACAATTTGGACAGGTATTGGTTCTGTCGGTGCATTCCTTGTTGGAATTTTGTGGCTAGCTGAACCTGTTAACGCTTTGAGAGTTATCGCAGCCGTACTGATTATTATGGGGCTTATTTTAATGAAACTATCAAGTCTCTAGGTACCATCAATTCATGCAGCAAAATCGACCTTTGTAATCAACATCGGGTTCTGGGTTAACTGACTTTTCCATACTATAAGTTATTCATGATTTACTAATTTAGCAAAATCACTGAAACAGATATGTCCATCAGCGTGTCAGCGAGATCTCGGCTGGCACGAAACTGCCCCTTTTCTTTCTACAGAGTTTAGCTACGTGACTTGAATTTATGATCTTCTGACCAAATAAATCTAATACATAGGATGTGTGTAACTTTCAGAATAGAAGGAACAATCAGTGATCACTTGTCATGTTAAATATGTTGTAGACCCAAAGAAAATCCCTGAGTTTGAGAAATATGCTCGTATGTGGATCCTTCTGGTTGAACAGTTTGGAGGTGTTCACCATGGCTATTTCTTACTGTCAGAGGGTGCGAACAATATAGCGATGGCGCTATTCTCATTCCCATCTCTAGCGAAATATGAAAAATACCGCCACGAATCCGCGCAAGATGAAAGTTGTAAGGCAGCTTTCAAATATGCAGAAGACACTGATTGTGTGCTGAGCTATGAACGTAGCTTCTTCCGACCTATTGCCTCTTAGTGTTGAGCATGGTTTTGGTTTGTGGTGCTTTGGAAATAATATCTACCGTTTAAATGTAAGAATGTAACTATAGAGGAAACAATGGAATATCGTGAAGCAACGCTTGAAGATGCTGTACAATTGTCCAAGCTTTTTCATGCCTATCGCCAACTTTCCGTCAGTTTAGACAATCCAGCTAACGAAGATGAATCATCGAAGTGGATCTCATCAAGAATATTAGACGGGAACGGTATTTTTTTAATTGCATTAAGTGACAAGAAACTATTGGGTTTTGCCACTTTGTATCAGGGCTTTAGCTCGATTTCGTTAAATCATTATTGGATATTAAATGATTTGTTTGTTACAAACGAAGCAAGAGGCTCAGGTTTAGGTCGTGGCCTAATGGAGTTTGCTGAACGATATGCAAAAAAGACTAACGCAAAAGGCATAGAATTAGAGACTGCTGTTGATAATAAGGTTGCCCAGTCGCTCTACGAAGATTTAGGGTATATAGAAAACACTCGCTATAAAACGTACTTTAAAAAAATGGCTTGAGAATCACCGGCTGTTAGGTATTTGGTTTTGTTTGGTGAAACAATAAGATGGAAATAATTATAAGTAAGGATTTAGGGGTAGTTAAACAGGCTCAGGCCATTCGCCACCAAGTGTTTACTCTTGAGCAGAATATCCCACAAGAATTAGATCTTGATGGTTTAGATACGGAATCAATTCATGCTCTTGTGATTGAAAAGTCTGTACCTATCGCTACAGCACGCTTAACGATTAACAATGATGGTTCGTCAGTGATGGCAAGAGTCGCGGTCGTTGAAGCGTATCGAGGTTTAGGTATCGCGTCTAAAGTTGTGTCGGCTTTGATCGAACACGCAGAAAAGATTGGTGTAAATTCAATATTAATTCATGCACATAATTACTTGAGAAGTTATTACGAAAAGTTTGGCTTCCAGTTTATCAAAGAGGTTGAAATTGTGGGTGAGCATCAGTTAATCGAGATGCAGCAAGTGTTTTAGAGTGACGATTATGAACACTGGCCACAGTTGTTCGCTATGCCAGTGTCTAACAGCAATGGTGTGTATAGTTGATTTATTCTTCGGAAAACCTTGCGTCAAACGCTGACAGCTCATGGCCTTTAGTCGTAAGCGCTTGATAAAGCTCTGGCCTGCGGCCTCGAATCCAACGCCTTCCCGTGCACATCTCTAACTCCTGTGCTTTGAGATCGGCAATCACCATATCCTCATCAACGCTATCGGTTTCAGCTAAAATTTGTCCATATGGATTAAGGATCATTGCGTTTCCTGTCCTGACTTCATCCATATCAACACCGACACCATTACTGAATATCAGAAACATCCCGTTGTCATGGGCACGGGACGGCAACCAGCGCATTAGCCATTCACGTCCTTTGTGTCCTTGCATCTCTTCGCGAATGGCTTCAGGGTTCTGTTTACGGTCATACCACAGTTGTGGGTCGATGAGTCCCATAGCATTCGGACTACGGGAATGACAGCCACCAGTTTGATGAGGCGCAACGAGGATATCCGCGCCATTCAAAGCAGTAATTCTAGCGTTTTCAACCAGGTTGTTATCCCAACAAATCAGTATCCCGACACGACATCCATGTGGAGTGTCAAAAACGGTATAATCATTGCCGCTTTCCATGTATCGACTGACAAATGTATGTAGTTTTCGGTGTTTCGCCAGTCGGCCATCAGTCATCGCCATAACGTAAGTATTATAGAGTCTCCCTTTATCGTCCATTTCAATTAATCCAGCACCAATACTGATTTTGTATTGAGCGGACATGGCGAGTAACGCCTGGCATGTCGCCCCTTGAGGAACATACTCAGCGAGGGTACGAATATCAGGCTCGCTTAGTGTTGATACATGCCAGTATCCGGTGATGCACATTTCGGGGAACACAATAATACTGACATTGAGCTTAGCGGCTTGTTCAACATAACGCTGAATTACAGAGAGATTGTAGGTTTTGTCATTGGCCCTGTGATTAAATTGGACGGAGGCAACGCGCTCATCTTTCATGGACTGTTCCTTAGGTTGTTGTGAATTGACGTTATCAGTATAAAAAGTCACTTACATTCCATATAATGAATAATATTCTGTATTCAATGACACCATGGAATGGATTTCGATCAATTACGCACATTTTGTCAGTTAGCGATAGATGGTAACTACCGAATCGCCTCTGATCATCTTTATATTACGCAATCAGCGCTAACCAAGAAAATTCAGCGTCTTGAGGCACATATTGGATTTGTTCTATTTGATAGAGGAAGGCAAGGCGCTTGTTTAACTCAGGCAGGTCTGACGCTTTTGCCAGAAGCACAACGTTTAATGGATAACTTCAGCGCCTTTCAATCTTTAACTGTTCGAGTCGCCGAGGGAACGACAGGGTCTCTAAAAATAGGCTTTGGAATATCTTCTTATGTCCTAGCCCCACGCTATATCACCCGTTTTAAAACTCGCTTTCCTGATATTCATATTGTGCTCAATGACATACCATCACAATTACAAACGGAATTATTACTTCGTGGTGACCTTCAGCTTGGTTTTAACCGGCTTCCAGTACTTCCCCCATTGAAAAGTATCAAGCTTTTCTCAGATCATTTAGTGGTCGCCGTTCATCGTTGTCAGTTAATTGACGAAGGCGAACTTTGGGCTTCTTTACGTCATCTAGACTATTTGAGGCTTACCCCGGAACGAGGACAGGGCTTGGCGAAACAGATAGATAGGTTATTGATAGAGGAAAATCAAATACTACATCCCGTACAGGAAGCCGATGATATCGCGACTCTGTTAGCCCTTGTTTCAGCAAACTCAGGCTTTACGATTGTACCTGCCAGTGCTTGTCATATTGCTAATGATAGCGTTCGCCTCATTCCATTACGTGGACCAAGTGCTGTGTGGGATGTAGGTATCATTTGGAATGAGGTATTGGACAACGTCGCGAGAGACAACTTCATTAAATTTGTTGTAGCAGAGCACCAATCCTGACGTTGCGATACGAGTCACATCCTTTTGTTTTCAATCTGCAATGCTGAATTCAAAGTCATCGCCGTCAACAAATCTCTGCCCCAAAGTGAGTTGAGCACTCATGAATGAGTAGTCTTTGCGAACTACTTTTGAAATACATGATCTAATGGCAAACCCAAGTGCAAGGCTACTCCCCCTTATTTGCTTACTGGCTAGAACTTCTCGTTTTGCTTGAGAAATTTAAACTACTGAAAAGTATACTTTTGTATTAGTATTTAGGCTCTAAGATAACTTTGGAGCAATAAATGATACGCCTGATCTCTATCAAGAACTTCCGTTCTATCTCTAATCAAGCGTTTAAGGCTGAAGAGATCACGACATTTGTTGGAAGAAATGATGCTGGAAAGTCCAATGTGCTACGAGCACTAAACCTGTTCTTCAATGGACAAACAGATCACAATCAGAGCTTTAATTTTGAGAACGATCACAATAAATATGCTCCTAAGTACAACCAACGTGCGCAAGAGATTGTTATTGAACTTGCGTTAAAGCTTCCCAAAAGCTATCGAAAAAACTTAACGTTAGACTATGTTTACTGGAAAAAGGTATGGCGGGAAGAAGGGGTTCGAAATGATTATGAAGAAAGTGGGTTATGTACAATCAGGAATAATCAGATACAAAAAAGAACTAAAGGTTTTCCTCCTCGCAGCAAAATTCCATATTTATTGAACGCAATTGATTTCGAGTATATACCCGCAACAAAAGACTGGAATTATTTTCAGAATTTGCAAATTAAGCTATATGATTCATTGGCTAACTTATCTGATCAAGGTTTACATCAATCTGCTTCAAGTTTCGAAGAAGAGATAAATGCTCATGTTCAAGAGCTTACACAGGCAATAGACAATGAGTTTTCGGGCAGTAATATGGTCAAACTACCCAAAAACCTTAGGAGCATTTTTGGGGCGTTGGAGTTTAATTCCGATGAAATTCCATTGACGAGGAGAGGTGATGGAATAAAAATTCGCCACATACCAATGATCCTGTCATTTATTGCGTCTAGGAAGCAAAAAGCGGCAAAGAGAAATACTATTAAACCCCAGATATGGGCTTTCGAAGAGCCAGAGAATAACGTTGAGTTCTTATCCTGCTTCGAGCTTAATAGGCAGTTGATTGAAGCTGCAATAAATTACACTCAAATACTAATTACAACTCACTCTCCAGCAATTTACGCTATTGGTTCATCTGAAAAGTTACCTTCAAATGTTAAAACAACCAGTTACTATGTTGGACAGAAAGATAACGCCACTTTTGTTAGTCAGACTGATGAGAAGGCATTACATGGTAATATGGGCTTTTTACAGCTAATTGCACCAATAGTTGAAGATAAAAGAAAAGAGTGGGATCAAAGAGAGAAAGAGTACATCCAAACTCAAGAAAATCTTAAAAATAAACTTTCTAAAACTAAGCTACCTCACCTTTTCCTTGAGGGAAAAAGTGATAAGAAAGTTTTTGGTTGTTTACTTAAAGCAAAAGGTCTTAATGACAAGGTTCATATCTTTGTCCCATCAAATGCTAGTAACGGTGCAAATTCAGCAGCTGATAGGCTACAAGCATTTCATTTGCTTCAAAAGCACGTTAAGCCCAAGGATAAATTGCAAGCTCTTATCATTTTGGACAACGATGATGCAGGAAAAAAGGCCTCAGATACTTTAGACGATGCTGTTGCTTCCAAGCATATCAAACGCTTTTTATTGAAGCCTAATGATGACCTAAAAGCAATGTTCAAAGTTGGCGGATTAAATATAAATACAGATCTGGAAAGGCTAATGCCTCCTTCACTTTGGCAGCTAGCCAAGACGAAAGGTTGGGTCGAGTTAGTTGACGACCACTATGAAAAGTTAACTGAATGTGGGCGAAAAAAATTATGCAATGACAACATTAGCTTTGATGACCTTATTAGCAAGCTATCTGAGCATCAAAAGGATCTACTAAACTATCGATTCACCGACGAGGGCAAAGATGCTTTAAGCCGTCATATTGAGTCCTCGCAAGACGAAGCTCTAATACATGCGTTGCTTGAAGCATTTAAAGAGCCATTGGATATCATAGAAAATTTCTTGCTAGCGCCTTCTAAAACCCAATAAGTCGAGACTTTATTCTGTGGCTACAAAAAGTTAAAGGTTAGTCTCGGAGATGCTTGGGAGTATCAACTTAGCATTACTTAGTGGTTTTGCCATACTGGAAGTAATTTATGAGTTTCTGATTTGGCAAAATCACTTACTCATTTATGTCCATCTTCGTTTCAGCCGGTTTGGGCTGAAATTGTTTGGGCTGAAACATTTCGTCCCAAACTTAATTAGCCGCTCGCTGCGAGTTAACAGAAAATCAATTCTTAAATATCTCTATTCAGAAATTAAGATGTTTATTTGATTGGAGATATTTTACTATCACTCAATTTAAGTATTAGAACTCGAATTTATGATTTTTTATCCTATTTATGAGTAGATCCGATATAATTCTTCTCTCCACTAAGCATTCGGTTATCGCACCTTAAAGACGATATAAGATCTTCGCATGTGGAATATATTTAGTAAGAACCAATTTGCACATGTGTTATTAACTTGGGAATAGTATGAACGAACTAATAAAAACTTTATTAAACTTACGCAGTTTGAGAGCATATTCTCGTGAACTAACGTTAGAACAGCTAAATGAAGCTCATAGTAAGTTGCTTCTCGTTGTTGAAGAACGTCGTGAAGAAGAGGCTAAGCTAAGAGAGCAAGAACAAGCTAAAGAAGCCAAGCTAGCAGCTATTGCAAGACAGATCAAAGATCAAGGAATTGATATCCATGAAGTGATTTCAGCCCTTTCATCGATATCTAGCTCCAATAAGCAGAAATCAAAGAGAGCGCCACGTCCAGCTAAATATAAATATATTGACGCGGCTGGCTCAGAACAATTTTGGACAGGTCAAGGACGTACTCCAAGCGTAATTCAAAATGCATTAAATCAGGGTAGCTCTTTAGACGACTTCTTGATCTAATTATGATCTAGCTGAGTGAAGCTTTGGTTCAGCAGGATGTAAAAAGCTCATCACGAATGTGATGAGCTTTTTAATAGCGAGTACTATCTATATTATTAACAAATAACAACCGCTTGAGGTTTAAAAATATTTCTGATCCCTACAGTACATTAGATTCCACTAAACGCGGGCACTAACAGTCAGATCTCTCAGCCATAGATGTTTGTTGTATCGACGCCAACACAGGGTTAATTTAATTACTTCTTCTAATAGCATCATCGCGTAAACCTGTTCGAAACTTAAGTGGAGTATAAAGGCGGCAATTGCTGTAAACGGAAGACCGAACATCCACATGGCTATAAAATCCATTTGCAAACAGAACTTGTTTTCTCCTCCTGCGCGTAATATCCCATTGATGATGACCATATTAAGCATTTTAAGGCTCACAGCGATACTGAGTAGTGTAATTGTTGGCTTGGATAGTGACGTGTACTCAGGATTGTCCAAACCTAAAGCTGATAAAAACCAAGGTTGAAAAACTAGCAAGATTACCGTGGTCGCTATACCTAGTATTGCGAAAGCTCGAGTAAACAGTCTCGATATTGCTTTAGCATCTGTGAATTCTGCACACCCAAGATGCTGCCCAATTATCACCGAGCACGCCACAGATAGACCAAAAAACAGCGAGAAACATAGTGATTCAAATGGTCCAAGAGTGCTAAATACAGCAAGTTCTAGTGTTCCCATATGCCCAAAGATAACTTGATACAACATGGTTCCAATAGCCCATAGAACGGCTCCGGAAACTGCTGGAATGGCTAGTGAGATATATTTCTTATGTAGCCCTTCAACATCCAGATTATTTATATTGGTACTCTTAAGCCAATGTTGCTTGAATCCTAAGTAGCTGAAAAAGATTATTATCTGTGTAGCTCTAGATATAGTTGTAGCTAATGCCGCACCCGCGACTCCCATTGGTCCTATTACATAGATGCCATTAATTAAGCAGTAGTTTAGAGCTATGTTTACGATTATGGTGATTGTTGCGATGACTAAAGGGCTAAAACTATCACCAGTAGAGCGTAGAGTTGACTCTAGAACTATCACTAAATGAGTAAGTATCAAAACGGGTGATGCATAGAGTAGATAATCACTGCCTAAAGCTATAACTTCTATGTCTCTGGTTTGAAGGTTCAATATGTTGTCTGAGAACACAATGAAGATAGTTGTGACTGGAATTAAAATCCATATACCGGCTTTTGCAGCCAACAATGTGACAGCTTTAGTGGTACTACGTTCTCCCTTCCCCCAATATTGAGCTACCAGTATGCTGCTAGCGGTAGAGAGTCCAGCCATGATCATAATAGCGACAAAATGCCATTTAGAGGCAAGCCCCACGGCGGCTGTTGCTTCCTTACCAAAGTTTCCAACCATTAAAACATCAGCTAATGCGAGTATGGCTACCAATGCACTTTGAATAGCTACAGGAACTCCGATTCTAATTGTTTTCGACAAAACTGCTGATGTTTCGGGTGTTAAGTAGATTCTTTTCATGACAAATTTGTAACCTGGATACGAAAATGAGATTGTTGAACTTTAAGCATTTAAGGCACTAAACGAAATGTTCCAAAGAAATGAAAATCTGTGCAAATCTGTCATCGATGCAAAAACACAGCCATCAAGAAAATGGAAA
This sequence comes from Vibrio sp. C8, assembly GCF_054051265.1. Classification (NCBI taxonomy): domain Bacteria; kingdom Pseudomonadati; phylum Pseudomonadota; class Gammaproteobacteria; order Vibrionales; family Vibrionaceae; genus Vibrio; species Vibrio sp. C8. Next base: position 38,395 of record NZ_JBPAOE010000008.1, on the reverse strand, counting down.
GATGATGTATTCCTTGCTCCAGAATGTCGGGAGCGATTTCTTGTGCTCTCTGATGTTCCAGAGATGAAGCAATTTGACATTTTTATGGCAGGTTTAGCGCAGTTAAAAAATGGATATGTTGTAGAAAGGAGTAGTCCTGATGTGCACACAGTGCTTGTGACATTAGAGGGTGCTGGAGTATTAACAACGTCAGAGTGCACTCTAGAGGTAGGGATAAACACCGTTACATTTTTGCCCGCAGGCAAGCCCTTTCGATTTGAGCTAAATGATCAATCGAAACCATGGAATATGGTCTGGTTGCTTCTTAATAACGTGGAAAGATGGAATAGCGTTGCCAAGTCATATCGTCCAGTTATTAATTTTGATTCAGCCGAATCTGTTTGGTCTCTGACTTCTTTAATTCATAACGAAATAGATGGTAGATCTGCGTTTAGAACAATGATGTTAAGTGAGCTAGTAAAACTTCTTTCTAACGTTGAGATAGACCTGTCTGATACACAAATGCGAGTATTAAGCATGTTGAATACAATGGAATCACAGCTCCATCTTGATTGGAGCGTTACAGACATTGCGGCATCTGTGTTCTTAAGTACTGAGCAACTCAATAGAGTTGTAAAGCAGATTGTGGGGATGACACCTAGAGAATACTTGATTCATTTACGAATGAAGAAGGCTGCGGACTTATTAGGAAATAAAGACTGGTCGATAAAAATGATCGCGCTTAGATTGGGATATCAAGATCCTAATAACTTCACACATCGATTTCGCAAATTCTATGGAATATCTCCTCGTAGATATCGTGATAGTTTAAATCTCAATTCGTAACGTTTCGATTTGGTTGTTTTGATACATTTTGAGCGTTTCATCACATTTAACAACTGCTTCATATATGGGCTTTGATCACAAACAAACTCGATATAGAGGTTTGTTTATTGATCGGTTTCACATTAAACCTATATGACAGTATTGAGTGATTGCTATGACAAAATCGTAACGTTAAGATTTGCGTGTAAATGAGATGAATCAGTTCAACCAAAATCTAAATTTAAGGATGGCTGGTTGGATATTTTTTGGGAGCTTATATGTTTAACTTGACGTTAAAGCAACAGCAAAGGCTAATCATCGTTATGTTCTTAACGATTCCGCTGACGTTGCTGTTTACTTTCTCTTATTACCCAGCAAGCCAACTCTTCTATATGAGTGCGACAGATTGGGATGGCTATGCACCAGTTAAGAACTTTATTGGACTCGACAACTACACGTATTTGTGGGAAGAACCAGACCAACTAAACCCATTATTAGTGACTCTTTACTATTTTGCTGGTGCAGTTATTCAGTTAGTACTCTCGCTTTGGTTTGCTGTACTTGTAAACTCCAAACTCGCAGGTCGAAACCTATTTAAAACACTACTTTTTATCCCATTTGTTCTAAATGCTGTAGCGGCATCTATGGTGTTTCAGATTTTTTATCAGGTAGATGGTGCATTAGATAGTTTCTTGATACTGATTGGTTTAGAGAATCTTATTCAACCATGGTTAATGGATCGTGATGTCGTCAATTGGGCGCTAGTTGCAGCATCAATCTGGCGTTATCTAGGTTTCAACTTAATACTGTTTTACGGTGTATTACAGTCAATTCCACAAGACCAATATGAAGCCGCTAGAATTGAAGGCGCATCAGGTTGGCAACAATTTCGTCTAATCACATTACCGTCAATTAAACTCGTTATTGGCTTACAAGTGCTTTTGGCATTTGTTGGTTCACTCTCGGTTTTCGAAATACCAATGATCATTACAAAAGGTGCAAACGGCACTAAAACATTTGTAATGGCTACTCTGGAAACAGCATTTAATTTCAATGATTTCGGTCTAGCGTCAGCAATGGCTGTGCTACTTCTAATGATTGTTGTGTTGTTTATGATTCTTCAAAAAGTGTTGTTTAAAGAGGAAAAGTAGTATGTCAGATAAAACGTCAACTATGACCTATGAAGAGCAGCTTGTAGTAAAAAAAGTAGAGCGCTCAAAACGTTTAATTCGAAAAGCACGATTTAAAAAGAATTTGTCTAATCCGTCATGGGTATTCTGGGCACTATTTAAGTATATGACATTGATCCTAGCGTCATTTGCTGTGTTAGTACCTCCATATTCCGTATTGATGGCTTCATTTAAGACATTAGATGAGTACTACAACACGAGTAAGGTAGGTATTCCCGAAACATTCTTGAACTTTAGCAATTACATCAAAGTATTCGCTGATGGTGATCTTGGGCTAGCATTCCTAAATACAGGTACTATTTTGCTAGTGTCGCTGTTCTTCACTATCGTGTTCGGTACTCAAGTTGCATATGTATTGTCTCGATTTGAATTCAGAGGAAAAAAATTAGTCTTGTTGGCTTACGTTGTGGCTATGGTAATTCCAGCGGTTACAACTCAAGTTGCAACTTTTGAAGTGATTAAGAGTTTAGGGCTAATTAATAACAAAGCGTCGGTAGTTCTGTTATACATTGGTGCTGATGTTGTAATGATTTATGTATTCCTCCAATTCATGAAAGGTATTCCTGAGGAGTTAGATGAAGCTGCGAAGATGGAAGGTGCCTCTTATTTCCTCATCTACAGAACCATAATCTTACCTTTGCTGAAGCCAGCAATTGCGACAATTATTATTTTGAGAACGATCTTTATCTACAACGATTTCTACTTTCCTTTACTTTACTTGCCTGAATCATCGCAAGTGACAGTGTCAACTGCACTCTATAAGTTCACTTCTGTGTTTGGTACTGAGTGGACAACGATATCAGCAGGGATTGTAATTATCTTAGTTCCATCAATCGTTATATTTCTTACACTTCAGAAGCAAATCTATTCTGGTGTAACTAATGGCGCAGTGAAGGGGTGATTAGACTATGAATTCGTCCTCACTTATTAATGCTTGTCATTGGATCACTCGTTTAGCATGGTTAAACGTAATCTGGTTCTTTTTGTCTTTAATCGGTGGGGTAGTGTTTGGTGTTCTGCCTGCAACAGTCACAGTGTGTTACCTAATACGAAAATATTTAAACGGTGCTGCGAAAGTTACGCTAAAAGACGCGTGGAATACGTACCGAGCTGAGTTCTTTCGTAGCAATAAAGTAGGGTTAGTATTGTTGTTACCAACGATATCCTTTCTTTGGTACATACATTGGGCAATTTTAAACCTTGAAGGGATCTCAACAGTTATCATGTTATGTGGCTTGCCAATAACAGTACTGATGATTGTTTTGACTTATTGCACATTAGTCCAAATGAGCATTTATGAAGCTGATAGCTTGAAAGATGAATTAAAAAATGCCGTCGTATTACTCGTAGAAGAAAAGCGAGTAGTCCTGTTTACGTCAGTGGTTTTTCTAATATGCATCATTTTGCTTCTAGTAAATCCGATAGTTGGAATGTTCTTTAGCGTCTCTCCTGCGTTATTTTGCACAATAGGATTGTTGTGGATGAACAAGAATGAACTTAAAAATTCCTATGCTGAATTATAAAAATATTTGCGAGAAAACAATATGTTAGATTTATTTAAGATAAAAAACAGCATAACTGAAGAAGCTACAAGCATTCTTGATTTTTGGTTGAGTATGCAAGACAAGAATCTGGGTGGCTTTTATTGTTACGCAGACTACACGGGTAACATTGATACTGAACATGAAAAATCAGTATTGCTACATTCTAGAATTCTTTGGACATTTTCTTCTGCATATCGAGTGCTTGGAGACAAGCGTTATTTAGCCGCAGCAGAGCATTGTTACAAATTCATGGTTGATAAAGCTCTAGATTCTTTGCACGGCGGTGTATATTGGCTTTTAGATAAAAATGGTAACGTTACGGATTCTCAAAAGCACGTGTATAACCAAGGTTTTGCTATTTACGCTCTTAGTGAATATTACCTGGCTAGTGGTGCGGAAGATGCATTAGACGTTGCAATGAACTTGTTCTATTTAGTAGAAGAGCATGCTTATGATGTTACTTACGGTGGCTATCGTGAAGCGTTTGATAAGAATTGGAATCCGATTGAGAACCAATTGGTATGTGACACAGCAGAAGGAATTCTCGCTGAAAAATCAATGAATACACACCTACATGTACTTGAAGCGTATACAGTATTGCATCAGGCTACTCAAAATGAGTTAGTTGAACGTAAATTGAGTGAGCTGTGTAAACTGATGTCAGAAAAAGTCGTTGATGGCACTCTACATTATGGGCTGTTCTTTACTAGAGACTGGCGCTGTGTTTCTGGAGACGTTTCATACGGTCATGATATCGAGGGTACTTGGTTAATGGATGAAGCAGCCAAGCAGATTCATGATAAAGCACTAGCAAATAAAGTGTTCGATCAAAGTTACGATATGGCTTGCATAACTAGTGTTGAAGGTGTGGATCGTGATGGTGCTGTTTTCAACGAACTTAGAGAAGGACATTTGCTAGACTCAGACCGCATTTGGTGGGTTCAAGCAGAGGCAATGGTTGGTTTTTTTAATGCTTACCAAAAGAAAAATGCGGTAATGCTGTTGGATAACGCTGTTGGTTGCTGGAACATCATTCAGCAGCAGCTAAAAGATAAGTTAAATGGTGAATGGTATTGGAAAGTTAAGCGCAATGGACAGCCTTATAAAGGCTTACCTAAGGTCGAGCCTTGGAAATGTCCTTATCACAATGGACGCGCGTGCTTAGAGATGATCAAGCGTATTGACCTATCCAACAGCCAAACAACAACTAAATTTAAGAATGTATAAACGAGGATGGCAACATGCATGCTGTAGAAGTAAAACAATTAAATAAATCTTTTGGTAAAACCGTCATCCTTAATGACATTGATTTAGAAATGGAAGCAGGTGGCTTTACTGTATTGCTTGGTCCTTCAGGTTGCGGCAAGTCGACATTATTGCGCTTGATTGCAGGTTTGGAAGATGTCACTTCAGGGCAAGTTATCATTGGCGGAAAAGATGTTACTTTGGCAGACCCGAAAGACCGCGATATCGCTATGGTGTTCCAGTCCTATGCCCTTTTCCCTCATATGACAGTTGCAGAGAACATCGGTTTCGGTATGAAAATTAATAAGAAGCCAGCCGATCTTATAGCGAGACGAGTTAAAGAAGTATCTGAAATGCTTCAAATTGAACATTTGCTTGATCGTACTCCAGCGCAATTATCAGGGGGACAGAGACAGCGTGTTGCAATCGGTCGAGCACTAATGCGCCAGCCTAAGGTGTTCTTATTTGATGAACCTTTATCAAACTTAGATGCAAAGTTGCGTGGAGAGATGAGACTAGAACTGAAGAAGCTACATGCAAACCTAGACTCAACTATCATCTATGTTACACACGATCAAATTGAGGCAATGACACTTGCTACAAAAATCGTGTTATTAAACAAAGGGATACCTCAACAAATAGGTACACCTTATGAAATCTATAACCAGCCAGCGAATATTTTCGTAGCGAAGTTTGTGGGTGCTCCTCAAATCAACCTTCTAAAAGGTACATTACACAAGAAAGATGACTCATGGGGCGTACTCGTTAACAACACATGGATTCCGGTTAAAGACTACAACTTCACTTCAAAACCAGTTGAAGATAGAAAGGTTATTTTTGGTATCCGACCTGAACATGTCACACAATCACCGCTAAATAGTCACTTTGAACTAAATCTACCTATTAGTGCCTTTGAGATGACTGGGTCAGAAACTCTTGCTGAGTTCGATATGTTCGGAATGCCTTTGAGAGCGAAGTTAGATGCGAATATTCAGATTCGAAATGGAGACAGATTAGACCTTCATTTGAATTTACAGAACGTTTCGATTTTCTGTGCAGCAACCGAAGAGAGAATATAGTTGTTGAATAAATTAAAAAAAACAGGCTACAACAGCCTGTTTTTTTTGACTTACTTAAAATTTATGTGTCTTGCACTTGAGTAAGACATATATCAGTGAGACACTTTCTTAACGTTACGAATTTAGCAATCATGGAACCCTATGTCTAAAGCTACCTTAAAAACAATAGCTGAATATACAGGATTGTCTGTTACAACTGTTTCTCGCGCACTGAAAGATGGTGACGATGTAAAGCAACCGACAAAAGATAAAGTAAAAGCGGCTGCTACTAAGTTGGGCTATAGACCAAATCTATCCGGAGTAGGGTTAAGAACTGGTATCAACTACAACATTTGTGCGATATTGCCAGTGACAAAAGCTGGAGATATTGTTGGTGATGTTGGCACGTTATCACTGATCGCTGGCTTAACTGCGGGACTAGACGGCACACCATTTCACCTTACTGTTTTACCATTAGAACCAGATCAAGACCCACTAGAACCAGTTAAATACGCGGTTGAAAACAATTTGGCTGGCGGGATCATTTTCAACTTAACACTGACGCAAGATGAGCGAGTCACTTATCTTCATGAGCAAGGCATCCCTTTTGTTACCTTTGGTCAAACAGAGATGAGCATAGAGCATGCTTATGTTGATATAGATAACTACGATATTGGCTATAGGGCTGCGAGTTATCTATACGATAAAGGTTGCAAGAGAATCCGCTTACTTAGTTCTTCTCAGATTTATACTTATGCTTGGCATAAGTATTACGGAGTGAAGAGAGCATCAATGGAACATGGTATCCAGTTCTCAAAAGATAGAGACATTATCTTTGACACAAATGTGGATAATTACCGAGAGTATGCTCGAAAGATGATGGAGTCGGACGATGCCCCTGATGGTGTTATTTGCGGGTCAGAAATTAGCGCATGTGGCATGATTGCTGGTATCCAAGACGCAGGTAAGAAAATTGGTGAAGACGTACAAGTTATTGCTGTTGAAACTTGTGATTTACCGAGTTTCTTCACTCCTCCTGTACCTGGCTTAAGACAAGATTTTCATAGTGTAGGAAAGATGCTATCTCGCTATATCGTCCAGTGTGTTGAAGGGGCTGATCCAAAAGAGCTTCAGTACGTAGAGAAGACAACTCTCTACCCTAGATAACATTCTTTAATTTAGAAATCGTAACCATTTCATTTAGAGCCAGTGATTTTACACTGGCTTTTTTATGTCCCCCCAATATTAGAAAGTTAAAACTCAATATACATCACACTTATAGCCAAAAATCTCAAGATATCCTTGAAAGGATCTGTGAAAAAAATAAAATGGTAACGTTACGATTTTGAGGGTTGGAAATGAAAAAGTTAGTTCAAGCTTTTAAAGCTTACGACATCAGAGGAAAGTTACCTGACGAGCTTAATGAGGATATCGCTTATAGGATTGGCAGAGCTTGTTCCGAGTTTCTTTCTGCTAAGAAAGTAGCTGTCGGTTTTGATATTCGCCTAAGTAGTCAATCATTAGCTCAATCTTTACGCGAAGGGCTAATTGACGGTGGTTCTGAGGTTTTAGACTTGGGATTAGTGGGTACTGAAGAAGTTTATTTCGCAACAAGTCACCTTAAACTTGATGGCGGTATTATGGTTACAGCAAGCCATAATCCTAAAGAATACAATGGGATGAAGCTAGTTCGTGAGCAGTCGAAACCAATCAGCGGTGATTCTGGCTTAAATGAAATTAAGGACTTAGTTGAGTCTAGAGACTATGTTAAGTCAAATAATGCGTCTTTATACACAGAAAAATCGCAACGTTACGATATTTCTGGCGAGTACACGGAACATTTGCTGAGTTACTTGAATCGAGAGTCGTTGCGTCCGCTACGAATTGTAGTAAATGCTGGTAACGGTGCAGCAGGTCATATGATTGATAATATTGAAGCAAACCTGCCGTTTGAGTTCATTAAAGTAAATCATAACCCAGATGGTAACTTCCCTAATGGAATTCCTAACCCTTTACTGCCAGAAAATCGTCAAGCGACAATAGACGCTGTCATTGAGCACAACGCTGATTTTGGTGTCGCATGGGATGGTGATGTAGACCGATGCTTCTTATTTGATGAGAACGGTCAGTTTATCGAAGGCTACTACATTGTTGGTATGTTGGCAGAAGCGTTTTTAAACAAAGAGCCAAAGGCTAAGATTATTCATGATCCTCGATTGACATGGAATACTATCGATATTGTTTCGCAAGCAGGTGGTGTTGCAGTTCAATCAAAAACAGGTCATGCGTTTATCAAAGAACGTATGCGCCAAGAAGATGCAGTTTATGGCGGTGAAATGTCCGCGCATCATTACTTCAGAGATTTCGCTTATTGTGATTCTGGAATGCTACCTTGGCTATTAATTGCAGAACTTGTTTCTACCAAAGGGCTAAGCCTTTCACAATTTGTAGCTAAAGCTCAGTCGCGTTACCCAATTTCGGGTGAAATTAATCGCCATGTACTTGATGCAAAGAGTGCAGTACAGCGTGTATGGGATGAGTTTATTGATACCGCAGTTGTAACTGATATTACTGATGGCATAAGCATGGAATTTAACGAATGGCGATTTAACTTACGTTCATCAAATACAGAGCCTGTCGTTCGCTTAAACGTTGAATCGCGTGGTAATCCAGATTTAGTTGAAACGAAAACAAAACAAATTTTGGCATTGCTTGAAGCGTAGTGCTTATAAAAATTTAATTTTAGATATTAACCGGAGTACAAAATGTCTGTGAAAATTATTGGTGACGCTATTCCTAACATGCCTTGGCAAGAGCGTCCAGCAACTGAAAAAGGCGTAATGTGGCGTCATAGCGAAAACCCTATTATCGATTGGAACCCTTTCCCTGCGGCAGCTCGTGTTTATAACTCTGCGGTTGTTCCATTTGAAGGTTCATTTATTGGTGTCTTCCGCTGTGATTACAAAAATGGTCGACCACATCTACATGTAGGTCGTTCAAGTGATGCATTAAACTGGGAATTTGAACACAACCCTATCGAGTGGAAAGACAAAGATGGTAAGCCATTTCAACCAACTTATGCTTATGACCCTCGCGTAGTTAAGGTCGAAGACATCTACTATGTAACTTGGTGTACTGATGACCATGGAGCGACTCTTGGTGTTGGTATGACTACAGACTTTAAGACATTTACACGTCTTGAAAATGCTTGTGTACCGTTTAACCGCAATGGTGTTCTGTTCCCTCGTAAAATTAATGGTCAGTTTGTTCTTCTAAATCGCCCTTCAGATTCAGGTCATACTCCATTTGGTGATGTTTTCCTGAGCCACTCTAATGATATGGAATACTGGGGTAAGCATAGACACGTAATGGGTAAAGGTGGCAACGGTTGGTGGCAAGGTACTAAGATCGGTGCTGGTCCGATTCCAATTGAAACTTCAGAAGGTTGGTTGATGATTTACCACGGCGTATCCGGTACGTGTAATGGTTTTGTATATAGTTTTGGTGCTGCACTACTTGATATCGATGAACCATGGAAAGTTAAGTACCGCACTCGTGACTACATTTTAACGCCAGAAAAATCATATGAAACAACAGGTTTTGTACCAAACGTTGCTTTCCCATGTGCAGCGCTAGCCGATGCAGATACAGGTCGTATTGCTGTTTACTACGGTGCTGCTGATACCTATTCGGCAGTAGCTTATACAACTGTAGATGACTTGATCAATGAGCTGAAAAGCAACTCAGAAGTATTTTAATACTGTACTAATTAATTTAGGTGATTATCGTAACGTTTCGTTTATCACCTAAATGATTGTATAAAACAAAATATATTCTATTTATTAGAATTTAATTTAAATATTAAAGGTTTTATATGTCAATTTTTAATGAAAGACTCTCATTATTGAAATCTGAGTTTAAAAACAATACTGAATATAAGAATGCTCCAGTTAAGCCTGGTAATGGTTTATTTTATCGATATGAAAAACCAGTTTTGACGGCTCAACATGCTCCTTTAGCATGGCGTTATGATTTAAATTCTGAAACAAATCCATTTTTAATGGAGCGTTTAGGAATTAACGCAGTTCTTAATCCTGGTGCGATTGAACTGAATGGAAAATTCTATTTGGTAGCACGTGTTGAAGGCTATGACCGCAAGTCGTTTTTTGCTGTAGCTGAGTCAGCTAATGGTATTGATGGATTTGAATTTTGGGAAAAGCCATGTGTGATCCCTGAAACTGATAATCCAGATACAAATGTCTACGACATGCGCTTGGTGAAACATGAAGATGGCTACATTTATGGTTTGTTCTGTACAGAGAGAAAAGACCCAAATGCAGCTCCTGGTGATGAATCTGCTGCCGTTGCACAGTGTGGTATTGTACGAACTAAAGACTTAGTGACATGGGAACGCCTACCTGATCTAAAAACACGTTCTGCACAGCAGCGAAACGTAGTCTTACATCCTGAATTTATCGATGGTAAGTATGCATTATACACTCGCCCTCAAGACAGCTTCATTGAAGCAGGTGCTGGCGGTGGCATCGGTATGGGCTTTGCAAATTCAATGGATAATGCCGTTGTAGAAGAAGAATACGTTATTGATCCAAAAACTTACCACACAATTAAAGAGTCAAAGAATGGTCAAGGTCCTGCGCCAATAAAAACGGATAAAGGCTGGCTGCATATTGCTCACGGAGTACGTAACACTGCGGCAGGTTTAAGATATGTTCTGTATAGCTTCATGACTTCACTTGAAGATCCTAAGAAAGTTACACACAGACCTAGTGGTTATTTCTTAGCGCCAGAAGGAAATGAGCGTGTAGGTGATGTATCAAACGTTGTCTTTTCGAATGGTTTGATTGCTCGTGAGAATGGCGAAGTCTTTATTTATTATGCGTCTTCCGATACTCGTTGCCACGTTTTAACTACTACCGTAGAGCAGCTCGTTGACTATGTTGTAAATACTCCTAGTGATCCGCTGACATCTGCTGAGTGTGTAAAACAACGCATAGCATTGATTGAGTCGAACAATAAGTATAAATAGTCAATTTAATAATAAGGGCACAGCTAAGTGCTCTTATTATAATGTGATCTTTGTAATATTTTTAAATCCAATAGTAACGTTAATCGCTAAATATTCCTTTGCCATCAGTGGTTCCTTTGTACATAAGGTTTTACTAAGGATGGTTGTTATAAAAACACCTACAGTAACGATAAGAAGAAACACTATGAAATTAAATAAATTAACGAAAGGCATTATCTTAGGATTGGTTGTAACCTCTGCTCCCGCACTTGCAATCGAAACTGCGACTGAGTTCCATGGTTACTTAAAATCAGGGTTATTGTTGAACGGAGACGGCACACGTTCAAACTCATTAGGTTTATTTACTAGTTACGGTAAGTTCCGTCTTGGCAATGAGCAGAATACTAAGATCGAATTGCTACCAACTTTCAAATTTACTACTGATGAAGGTACATGGGCGAAGGTACGCACAAACCTAACTCATGAAACGACTTGTACTGCGGACTGGAATTGTCAAGACGGTGACAACCATGACATTCAGTTCCGTGAAGGTTTTGTTGAAATGGGCGGTTTTTCGTTTTCTCCTGAAAGTGTTTTCTGGGCGGGTAAGCGTTACAGTTCATCAAATACTTCAAACCATCAGTATGACTGGGAATACATTCAATACAATGGCACTGGTGGTGGTGTAGATAAAGTCGATGTTGGCTTCGCCAAAATGGACGTAGGTATCTATGCATTTATGCCAAGTGACCGAAATAATGAAAACCCTACAGACACTACTATTCAAGGTTACTCAGACGATCTATCCCTTAATGTTTGGTTCAAGAAAATTGCCGATACTGGCTTAGACCTTCAGTTTGTTGCTCATTCAATGGAGGAGCATTCGTGGCATCAAGGTGCGGCTACAGATGGTCTCGGTGCTACAGGTGTTTACAATTTTGATGGCTTTTATGGTGTAGCAAACGGTTATTCACGAATTGCGGTTCAATATGGTCAGGGCTTAGCTTCTGGTGACTCATTGGGCAAAAACGGTTGGGGTTTTGCTAACTCGGAAGATACCAAATCTACACGTGTTGTTTTCGATGGTCTGGCTAGCCTGAGTGATTCTTGGGAGCTATCAACTTTTGCATTCTATCAAAAAGATTCCGACTACTCCCCATGGAGTGATTGGAGCGACGCATCAACAGTAGGATATGACCGTGACAGTTTTGCTATCGGTGTACGTCCGCACAACCAGATTACAACTAATTTTGCAATGCAATACGAGTTGGGTTACGAGCACATCAAAGAAGACAAAGTTGATGGTGCAGATGGTGGCTTCTACAAAGTGACGATTGCTCCAACTCTAATGTTAGAAACGGGCTTCTGGGCACGTCCTCAAATCCGTGCATTTGTAACTTACGCGAAGTGGGATGATGAAGCAGCATCGAAAATCGATAGTGGTTATACGCGTAATGGCGATACAGACACTCTAAATTTCGGTGTTCAAGCGGAAGTTTGGTTCTAACTTGCCTTACCTAGAAACCATATACATGTCTTAGGTTTTGGAGAGGGCTTTGCTCTCTCCTTTTCTCGTAATTTGGAAGTGTTATGAAAGTTGTAACTCAAGTCATTATTGCGTTCGTAAGTGTAATCGTAATGTTCTCTGTAACTAATGCTTTTACGGTTTACCGCTCTACATCAGCAAAAGCGAACTTAGCAGAAATCATCCAAAGTTCTCTATCACTGAATGAGATGGCAAACAACTTACAACATCAAAGCCAATCTATAGATTTACAACTTAACGACATACTGGTTCTTGATAAAATAGACACTGTAGACATAGCAAAGGGTGATTTACAAAACAGCTATGAACACTTAGTGCAGAGTGTAAGCTCAGCACATTTCTTTGAAGATTATACTCAAAAGCAACTTATTGAACTCATTGGCTCTTGGCATAAGATATCTAATCAGCTTGTTGAGTCCAAGAAAGAAATAATCTCTCTAGACCAAAAAATCATTCGTGATCGCAAAGAATTAGAAAATATTGCTGCTTCATCAGACATCATTTTCAAAAGAGTGGTTGATAAGAGAACGGATATTGATGAGTTTTTGCGAAAGGATATTGAGGCTTATCTTGAAAAGCGGAATGCCGCTATTGCACTGTCGAATAGGATACTATTTTCAAGAGATCTTGAAGACGCTATCAGTACTCAGAAGCAGATTAAATATCTAGAGTCGATTATTGCAGAGGAAGAAGACTATCTCCTAGATGAATTAGTTGATCTAAATAATGATCGAGACTATCAAAAAATTAGTGAGCAGTTAACAGAATACCTATTTTCTACATCTGGTGTTAGCGCTAATCAGATCAACTTATTAAATAAAATCAAATACGTACAAGACCTTAAAGAGCAGTATTCTAATTATAAATCGGGATTCGCTGACCATCTAAAGCAAATTGTATCTGTTGTTCGTGATAACAATCAGAAATTGAAATCCAATGTAACAACAGTATTAGATACGATTGTGTCATTTCAATTGGTGACACTGGTCGTTTGCGTAGTCTTTGTGCTCTTCGCTGGTTCCATTTTAACCCACAAGATCAAGAAACCCATTGGTTATGTTTTAAGTGTTTTAGAACGAATGGTGAATGGAGATTACACTCAACGAGTAAATACAGCGGGGTGGAGCGAAGAATTTACTTATTTAACGAAGCAACTGGAAAAGGTAATAAAAACTAATAGTTCGCTGATAAATCAGGTAAAAAATAACAATTCGGAATTGAGAGAACAGAGCCAAGACAATTCACAAGCTATCGGGAATGTCTGTGAAACTGGCAACGACCAGATGCTGTCTATGCATTCAATTTCCGCAGCCGCCGAGCAACTAGAAAACATTAGTAAAGATACTCAAAGCGCCGTAACAAAGGTGATGGGACACACGCACCTTATTCAGGAGTTCGTTGAAACAACTCTTATTTCTGTAGATGCAATGGTAACGGGCAATGAAGACTTAAATCAGCGGATTGCTGAGAGTTCCAAAACTATATCTGATGTAGAAAACCGTACATCAGATATCAGCCAGATTATTACTGTAATTGACGAAATTGCGAATCAAACAAATTTATTAGCTTTAAATGCGGCGATTGAAGCGGCAAGAGCTGGTGAGCATGGTCGCGGTTTTTCTGTCGTTTCAGATGAGGTGAGTAACCTTGCTAAACAAACAACTCACTCAACACACAAAATTCAAAAAATGATTGATAACTTGAATCGAGCGAGTACTACTGCTGTTCAGGGAATGTCTTCATGTTCAGTTCAAATGGAACAGAACACCCTCCATCTACAACAGGTTAAGACAGTTATTAATCAAATAAATGAACATATTTCAGATTTAGTAGTGGAAACAGATGTTATTACTCGTTCTTCAACCGAGCAATTTCAATCGTGTTCTCATATCGCTACCGCTGTCGCTGATGTTGTATCAGGTTTGGAAGTTAGTATAAGTGCATTAGAAAATGTAAATGAACGCAGTTCTCACCTCTTATATCTATCTAAGCAGCAACACCGTGAATTAGACAAATTTAATACTTAGTTTTGTAGGGACTTTGCTATCGCTTTCATGTGTAGCAGAGGAACTAATTTGAGGAGAGAAAGATGATCGAAATAAAAGGTTCAATAAAACAATATGCCTGGGGTGGTTATCACTATTTGCCAATGATGCTGGGCACAAATTTAGGAAATGAGCCAGCAGCGGAGTTATGGCTAGGTGACCACAAGTCCGGTTCTGCGACTTTAATTGATGGGTCCCCTCTGTGTAAATGGATCGAGGCGGCACCAGAATACCGTCTAGGTAAAGGCTTAGTCTTGCGTTATGGATGTCGTTTACCCTTTCTTTTCAAAATATTAGATGTAAGAGAGCCTTTATCTATACAAGTGCATCCAACCATTGAACAGGCGAAGAAAGGTTATAAACGAGAGATTTCTAAAGGTATCGCTCAAGATCAACGTAGCTATCATGATGACAACCATAAACCGGAGTTGATGCTAGCGCTATCCGATTTTTATTTATTGCATGGTTTCCGTAACGTTACGGAAACTTTGGCTGAACTAAACAAGTACAAGTCATTGCATGAACTCATCAAGTTGTATTCTGAGATCGGTATCAAGGGCTTTGTCTCTTTGATTTTTAACCTACCGAAATCAAATCTTTTTCGACTGTTAACCCCAATTATAGAAGCGAACCGTTCTGCTTACGCACAGAATGAAATCTCAAAATCTGAGTCTTTGTTCTGGTTTATGCGAGCGGTGGAAAGAATTGAGCGCGATAACATGGATCTTGATGCTGGGCTTTTGATGATATTCATCATGAACCTAATGTATGTGCCGAAAGGGGATGTTGTTTACCAAGGCGCAGGTGTACCTCACGCATATCTAGAGGGACAAAATATTGAGTTGATGGCTAACTCTGACAATGTTATTCGCTGTGGTTTGACCTCTAAGCATGTTGACACTAGAGAGCTACTGGAAATTACAGATTTCTCTCCTATCACGCCAGCTACCGTAAAAGGCAGAGCAAATACCGATGGAAGTACGGACTACATTGTCCCTGTGAATGATTTCGCTCTGAGAGAATATAAACTTGAAAAGGGACAATCACTAGCAACACCTGAGGAGGAAGGTGCATGTATCTGGTTTGTACTTAGTGGAGAAGTGAAGTTAGACAATCAACAACATTATTCAAACTCAGGTAGTGCGTTTTATCAGCGACCAGGCGAAGTAAACTTATTTCGAGCTGTTTCTGATGCTGCAATTTATCGTGCATCGGCTTCAACTAATTGATTTTACTTTTGTAGTTGGTCAGTTACCTGACCAACTACATATAGATATGGGAGGTTGCTCAGATCAGGGGGCCTTTGTTAACACTTCACTTGAATAAGCAGGTTTACTCACTTAACGAGAAGTCTAAAAGACTCGGTTCAACTAAGCGATAGCCATAACATGGCTCTCCGTAAATGCAGCTTATGCAACGCTTATAAATGAATATTGCTTTGTTTTAATCATGTATTTTGACAACGACTTTTCCTTTGGCATGTCCTTCAGCAAGGTAAGCCAGCGCTGCTTTTGCCTCTTCGAATGGAAAAACTTTGTCGATAACAGGCTTGATAGTTTCTGCTTCAATGAGTTTGCTGATTTCGCTAAGTTGAGCGCCATCGGGGCGAACAAATAGAAAAGAGTAGTCAACGCCTTTCTTTTTCGAGAGGCGGTTGATTTTTCGACTCATCAATCCAAATATAAAGCTTAATATCCCATTTAGTTTGCGTGTCCGAGCAAAAGCCGCATCTAGGGGGCCAACAAGAGAGATGATCTTGCTTCCTGGTTTGAGGATATTGATGGACTTCTCTATGGTGTCACCTCTTGTGGTGCCTAGCACTGCATCATAGTTGTTTAGCACTGCTTCAAACGCTTGTTTTTTATAGTTCACTACAGTGTCTGCGCCAAGATTGCGTACCAAATCGATATTTTTTGTACTGGTCGTTGTAGCAACCGATGCGCCAAGGTGTTTTGCTAATTGAATCGCAAACGTCCCTATGCCACCAGAACCTGCGGGAATAAAGACTTTCTGACCCGCTTTGAGAATGATACGTTCTTTGAGTGCTTGCCAAGCGGTTAGACCAACCATTGGGATTGAGGCGGCTTGCACGAAATCAAGATTAGCGGGTTTGTGCGCAGCCGTATTTTCTGGCACCAAAGCAAATTCAGCAAGCGAGCCAATGCCTAGATCAAAGATGCTGGCAAAAATAGCATCTCCTGGCTTGAAGCGTGTGACTTGGCTACCAACTTCAGTGACTACTCCAGCTAAGTCGCTACCGAGCGTTGCCGGCAACTTAAAATGAAGAACTGGTTTAAACGTCCCCGTTGGGATCATATTGTCGATAGGATTTACGCCTGCCGCGTAGACCTTTACGAGCATCTCATTGGGTTTGATTGTCGGCTTAAGGACATCACTAAACTCAATGACGGGTGATGATTTATGGTATTTCTTGAGAGTGAGTGCTTTCATTTATGTGTTCTCAACTTATTGCTAACGTGATGTTTTTTAATCGATGTGCGCCAAACATACAAAAAAGCCAATCCTAAAATCGCCTCTATCAACGCTGCTATCAGGATTCTGTTACTCACGTGACCTACTGAAAACTCATAAGCAGCTAGTAATATTAGTACAGTACAAGTCGTTATTATTCCTTTGATGAGTGCCATTCGGGTCGCTGAATGCTCAACATTTCTAGCCACGAAAAACATGATGGCTACCCCTATATAAAATGCCGCGCCACGGCGGCTAACAACGCCTGCGCCATCGCTATATTGCACACCCCATTGCGTCAGCATTTGCTCAGGGCATAACATCCAGCCAAGGGCTAAAACTAGGAACAACAAGGAAGTGAGTATTGCCACATGTCGAAAATTCACAGGTGTTATCCTTTCTCATCAATCCGTAAGCTTTTACGTATAACTTTATCCAATACAGAGGCTGGGGCAAATCTGCGTAAAAATCTAAGCTGTCCGGCTGCCTTACCAGTGGTATAACGTAATTGAGGCTTAGTTGCCTGAGCCGTTTTTAGCACCACCTCCGCGACGACCTCAGCCGTGTCGCCACCTTCCATCGCTTCTTCTACAACTTTAGTCAGCTTAGCGCGGATCTTGTCGTACTCTGGAAGCATAGAATCAGGCTGGACATTGTTTGCTTCAAATTTGGTTTTGGTAAAAGCCGGTTCGATCAATGACACTCTAATGCCGCGTGTACGCAATTCATGATCCAAAGCTTCAGAGTAGCCCTCAACGGCATGCTTGCTGGCGGCATAAAGGGCCAAATAAGGCATAGGCACAACACCTATAATTGAACTGATGTTAATGATCCGGCCAGATCCTTGACGGCGCATATGGGGCACGACCGCACGAGTCATACGGACAATACCGAAGAAGTTTGTGTCTAGAATACTCTTGGCTTGTTCTATTGAGCTTTCTTCTGCGCCTGCGGGTGCAACGCCAAAACCCGCATTATTAACTAAAAGATCAATGCGTCCCTCAAGGCGAAGAAGTTCGGTAACGGCAGCTTCGACAGATTCATCATTTGTCACATCAAGCGCCAGCATTGGAAAGCGAGCGCCACTCGAGGTTGCCCCACGTCGGCTCGTGCCGTAAACACGGTAGCCAGCAGCGGCAAGTTTGATGGCGGTTGCCTCGCCAATGCCGGATGAGGCCCCCGTCACCAGCGCGACAAATTTATTGGTCATTATATGTCACTCCTTAAGTAAGTTGTTTTCTAATGTCTTTGTGAGGCTATGAATCAAGGTTTTATGGTTGTTTATGCTGTTTTATAACGCGCAGCGGCATGTGACATCTCAATGTCAGAAAGCAACCCTTGTCGCGCTTTATCTAATTCATCCCAACGAGTTTCTTGATGAAGTGGTGGTATGGTGACAAGTTCTTTACGATCGAAACCAACTAATGCCGCATCGACGAGTTCATTGACTTCCATCATCGGCGAGGAGTTGCTGATATCGATTCCTGCGCGATCCCAGATTTCGGTATAAGTGCCCGCAGGTAGTAGCGCTTGCACGTAAATGCCTTTAGAGGACAATTCTAGATTCATACCTTGAGATAAGAACAAGACGAACGCCTTGCTGGCACCGTAGACAGTCATTTGGTATTCAGGTGCAAGACCTACGACAGAGGACACATTGACGATAGAACCTTTACCAACTTTGACTAATCGAGGGGCTACTGCATTAGCAAGTCTTGTTAATGCGGTAACATTCAACGTGATAAGCTTTTCGATCAGTTCTGGAGTCTGCTCAACAAAGTTACCAGATTGAGCAATACCTGCGTTGTTAATCAGTGTGTCAATGCGATCATCTTCTTGTAGGCGTTTTTCAACCAAGGCAAGGTCACTGGATTGGGTTAAATCAGCAGGCAAGACATCGACATTGACGCTGTATTCTTGGCGCAAACGAACGGCCAGTGCTTCAAGTTTTGCACCATCACGGGCAACAATAACCAAATCGTGACCACGACGCGCAAAGCGATCCGCATAGACAGCGCCAATGCCTGTAGAAGCGCCAGTGATAAGAACTGTAGAATTTGACATGATATTTTTCTCTTTAAATAGTGTTCTAAATAATGTGTAAAAAGTGGCGACACACAAACAACATGTCGCAACATTATTAGCTAAGTATCTGCATTTTTAGGCATTCTCAAGGGTTGGGTAGTCGGTATAACCTTTGGCACCACCGCCATAAAGTGTTGAACCATCCAGCTCGTTTAACGCGGCCCCCTTTTCTAATCGCTCAACGAGATCAGGGTTTGAAATAAATGGGCGACCAAGGGCAAATAAATCCACGTTACCTTCTGCTAACTGAGCAGACGCCAGCTCGGTGTTATAACCATTGTTGCCCATGTAAGTATTTTTGAAACGTTGGCGGAGTGAACCGTAGTCAAACGGAGCGATATCACGTGGGCCACCTGTTGCGCCTTCCACTACATGAAGATACACAATGCCAAGCTCATTCAACTTATCAGCCACATAGTCGTATTGTTCCTGTGGATTGCTGATGGAGATGGCGTTTGCTGGTGAAACAGGAGAAATACGTACGCCGGTGCGATCCGCGCCAATTTCTTTGCTAACGGCTTCGGTCACTTCTAATAGTAATCGCGCACGGTTTTCAACAGAGCCACCGTAAGAATCGGTACGTTGATTCGCGCCATCTTTTAAGAATTGCTCCAATAGGTAACCATTGGCACCGTGGACTTCAACACCATCAAAGCCCGCTTTAATTGCGTTCGCTGCCGCTTGGCGGAAATCTTCAATAATGGTGGGGATTTCATGAATTTCTAATGCGCGAGGTTCAGAAACGTCAGCGAAACCGTTATTCACAAACACTTTAGTTTCCGCTCTGATTGCAGAAGGCGCGACAGGCGCCGCACCATTGGGTTGCAAATCAACATGAGAAATACGACCAACGTGCCACAGTTGAACAAAAATCTTTCCGCCCTTGACGTGTACCGCATCAGTCACCTTTCGCCATCCATCGATTTGGTCCTGAGTGAATAGTCCTGGTGTGTCTTGGTAGCCTTGCGCTTGCTGTGAGATCTGCGTAGCTTCGGTAATAATCAGGCCCGCTGATGCACGTTGTGCATAATAAGTGGCTGCAAGATCACTCGGCACTAAAGCTGCCCCTGCACGGTTCCGAGTCAGAGGTGCCATCACAAATCGATTAGCAAGAGTAAGTGAGCCAAGTTGGTAGGGTTGAAATAGAGCTGTATCTGTCATTTTTGAGTTTTCCGTTTTACGACTGGAGAATGCTCATAATGATGATGATCATAATCTAAAATGTCAATGCTTTGATTATGACCATCATCAAAGTATACTAAATCATGATTTTTAAGAGGAGACGTAATCGATATGAAAGTGACAAAAGCACAAGCCCAAGAAAACCGTGAGCGCATAGTTAAAACCGCTTCTGTATTGTTTCGTGAGCGTGGTTACGATGGTGTGGGCGTTGCTGAATTAATGTCTACAGCAGGATTTACTCATGGAGGGTTTTATAAGCATTTTCAGTCTAAAGCTGACTTAATGGCAGAAGCTGCCGCCTACAGTTTTGCACAATCAAACGCACAAATGTTTGATTTTGACATCGTATCTTTTGTGCAAAAATACCTCTCTAGGGAACATCGCGATAAACCTGGTAATGGATGTACTATGGCTGCACTTTGTGCTGATGCTGGACGTCAAGCTGAGCCACTCAAAGAAACATTTTTGACTGGAATTGAGAGCCAACTGTCCAGTTTTTCAAATGGAAAAGAGTCTACTTTGGAAGAGCGCAAGAGCAGTATAAACGCTATAGCTCATGCTGTTGGTGCTCTTGTTTTGTCTCGATCTTGTCCTGATGATTCTCTTCTTGCTGATGAGATTCTTGATGTATGTCGTGAAGACATACTGTCAAAACTAACCTAAAAAAAGAAAGTGATCCGCCCCAGCAGTTTTGGACACTGAGTTAAGTGAGTACAATCACTAACGAGGTGAACAATGACAACTAAGAAAACTAGAATTAAACATTCCCCTGAATTTAAAGCAGAAGCCCTGAAGTTAGCAGATAAAGTGGGAGTAGCTGCGACAGCAAAACAGCTTTCTTTACACGAATCTCAAATCTAAGGGTGGCGGAAGAACTCGAAGAAAGACACCAGTACTAGTCAGCGAGAGCAAGAGCTAGCCGCAGAGGTTGCCAAGCTCAAAAGGCAGTTGGCTGAGCAAGCAGAAGAGCTAGAAATTGTAAAAAAGGCCGCCACCTACTTCGCGAAGAATCTAAAGTAGATTGCTACGAGTTTATGCTCGAACACCTGCTGTGCTTCAGTATAGTGCGTATGGCTAAGGTGTTCGGGATATCCCGAAGTGGGTTTTATTACTGGATTAAGCATCGACACAACGCCATCCAACGTGAGGCTATTCGCCAACAGCTTGATACAAAAGTTAAAGAAGCTTTCGCCAACAGCAAAGGCCGAGATGGCTCAAGGCGTATCCAAAAAGAACTGTCTGAGAGCGGTGATAGCTACAATGTTAAAACCATTGCTGCCAGTATGAAGCGTCAAGATTTAACACCGAAAGCTGCACGCAAATTTAAGTGCACTACGGACAGCAAGCATCAAATGCCTGTTGCTCCAAACCTGTTGGCTCAGAACTTTAGCGCATCTGCTCCGAATGAAAAATGGGCTGGAGACATCACCTATATAGCGACAAGCGAAGGCTGGCTGTACTTGGCGGTAATTATTGACCTTTACTCAAGACAAGTAATTGGATGGTCTATGGATACCAGAATGACGGCTACGCTGGTCTGTGATGCGCTATCAATGGCGTTGTTCCGTCGCGGATTCCTCGAGCAGGTTATCGTTCATAGTGATTGAGGTAGTCAGTACTGCTCAAAAGATTATCGAGATCTCATAACTGCTTATAATCTAAAACAAAGTATGAGTAGAAAAGGAAATTGCTGGGACAATGCTTGTGTTGAGAGCTTCTTCCATTCTATGAAAGTGGAAGCGATCCAATATGAGCCGATTATGACGAGAGACCAGATGCGCCAAACGATCTTCGAGTATATAGAGGTTGATTATAATCGGATGAGAAGGCACAGTGCTCTTGGGTATCTAAGCCCAGTTAACTTTGAACAACAAAATGTCGCTTAATGAAGTGTCCAGTCTGGCTGGAGCAGATCAGTTCCCCGAGGGGAGGGAGTCCATACATCTTAGAGGGACGACACTTGGTAACAGGTGTCGTCTACTCGACATAAGTGTGCCAATCGCTAGTTAGAAGAAACATCTTAAATGAGTGTTCTCACATAGCTCATAATGAGCGTTAATATTGCCTTAGAAGTTAAACGCCAGTTTGTAACTGGCGTTTAATTCTATTTTAAGAACCGCTTAATAGACGGGTTTTAAGAACTCAATATCGTCGATGTATACTGAACCATCTAATGGATATTTATCGCCAACTATACATAAGAACATGTCAGGTAATTTTTTCGATACGTCTCCCAAGTCAATTTCTACAACTTGCTTATAGTAGGTTTGTCCGTTAAGTGTAACTTTCTCAAGGTCTTTGACTTGCATTCTAAGTTTATCTGCATCAAGTTTTACCCAACCATCACCTAATGCTGCATATGGACGTACGCCACCTTTATCTTCTGAATTGGCTGGTACGTATAATGTGTAGCGCATTTTTGTATGTTGGGCGAACCCTTCAATTGCAAGATTGCGAACTTTAAGCTCTTCCCAATCATTCTTTCCTGACCAAACGAGGTTTAGTTTTAGCATCGGTGAACCAAGGTCATTCGTTGGTTCGACTGCTGGTGACTTCCAACTTGCTTGCCATGTACCTTCTTTCTGCCAACCTTGGGTTGTTCCATCTTCAAAGTCATATTTGGTGCCAACTTCATAACCTTTGATTGGGCGGTCAATTTCTACTTTGATTTTGTCTGTTTGTCGCTCTCCTTGCTCGAATGTAGCGACTGTTATGAGTGTTCGAGAACCATAGCCAATATCACTAGAATTGAGTTTGGCTTCGTAGTATCCATCTCCGTCAGTATCAGTCATATCTAAAGAGATGTTCTTCTCTGGAATACGGAGCTGAACTTGTTGCGTCTTGTTGCCAGGCTTAGGCATAGCATAGCTACGAACAGTGAAGCTTTGCTCTGAGACCTTCATGCCATCAACTGGATATGCCAAATAAACGGTATCTTCTTGGCTATATGTTAGTCCTCGCATCTGCTTCGAGTGATTGACAAGAATACTTGTTGTTCGACTATCGTCATTTAGAATTCTAAAGCCATCATAGTCAGGGTATAGCTTATTTGGTTGGTCGGGATCGGAACTTGTTAAGATCCAGAACATGCTTCCGGCTAAGCCGGTTTCATAAGCTGTTTGAGTCCACTTATGGTAGATGAAATCGCGATTTTGCGGTTCGTCTTTACCAATACCGTATTCTTCAAGTACTGCTGGTTTGTTCGCCTTCTTAGCTGCTGAAGCATGATCTTTGATCCATTGTGTTCCCCATTCTTCAGCGTTGTGTTTGCCCCAATGTTCAGGGTATAAGTGGAAAGTACCGTAGTTGATGTTTGGAAGGGTAATGATTCTGTCCCAATCTACACCTTCACCGCCATTGTATGTCCAATCT
Organism: Vibrio sp. C8; assembly: GCF_054051265.1. Classification (NCBI taxonomy): domain Bacteria; kingdom Pseudomonadati; phylum Pseudomonadota; class Gammaproteobacteria; order Vibrionales; family Vibrionaceae; genus Vibrio; species Vibrio sp. C8. The sequence continues at coordinate 14,826 of NZ_JBPAOE010000008.1, read as the reverse complement.
TCATTATTATTTCTTTTGAAGAAACCTTCAGAGCCAAGGGCTATAAGCTGGTTGGGAGCTAATTCTCGAATGTAATTACTAGTGTCTTTTGCCCAGTTATATAGAAGCTCTCCACTTTTGTCTGACTGTGCCCTTGGTTCATTTGCAAGTTCCCAAGTCATGATTGTTGGTTCGTCTTTATTGGCTATGCCTGTATAGCGGTTTTTATGTTCAATAATATGTTTCACATAGTTTTTGTAAGCGTTAACTATCTCAGCTTGCTTATAAAAGTCATCATGATGTGCGCCATTAAACCAATCTACGTATTGTTGCATGCCACCAAAATCGCCCCAGTTATTAGTGAGAGCGATGACTACACGAATCCCACGTTGTTTGGCTTGAGCTACGGTATAGTCGAGTTTTTCTAGTGCACTCTTAACTCCTGGTGGGGGGGTATAAACACCAGGTTCAGCCTGCATAGTATGTTCATGACTAACACCCTCCATAAATCCCCATACTCGAATCGTATTAAGCCCCATTTCTTTGGCATCATCTAATACAGCATCGATCATCTCATGTGAGCGATAATGCATGTAATAGTTGTTCGTACCAGCAAATCTAAATGGCTTATTGTTGAGTAGCAGTTGATCACCTGACTGAATCACAAAACTCTCCATAGAATCTAAAGGAAAGTTGTTGTCAGCCATATTCGTGTTTACGCCACTACTACATGCGGCTAGCAAGGTGAACAGTGGTAATGGATAGTAGATGTGCTTCATCTTTCGTCCTTAATTGTTATTTAGTTATGCGGCTTATATTTTGGACAGAATCACGCTGTAGAATAAATGGTAACGTTTCGATTGTGTGTTTTAGTTCACCATAATGAGGAAAATGTGACTTTGTGCATTATATTTTAGGTTTTGAGTCGATTTGTTTAAGTTATTGATAGTTAATTGTTTAAATGATTTTTATGTGTTTTTTTGAAAAAGTTCTGGTGATGGTGCTCACGTATCGGTGTATTCTATGTGGATTAAATTAATCGTAACGTTATTATTTTGTTCAAGAAGAGCAATCAAACATCTAGCCAAAGATGTGCATGGAGATAGAGAATGAAACTAACTGTACCTACAATTACAAAAACAATCGTCGCAAGCGCTCTTGCTTTCGGCATCAGTAGCGCAGCAAGTGCAGGTGTTACTGACGGAATAAATAAATCTCTGGTAAAAGGGGAGATTACTTTTTACACCAACCGCACCGATTTAGTGGAAGCTGGTGTATATAAACGTTACGAAAAGGAGTTTAAGGAAATTTATCCTCAAGTAACGGAAGTAAAAGTAGTTGGCTTTGCGGATTACCAAGGTGGTCTGCGTCCACGTATGAATACTGGCGACTATGGCGACTTAGTTTTAATCCTTCCATCTGTACCTTCTGAACAATATGGCAACTTTTACGAACCGTTGAATGACTTATATGGTCCGGAAGATGTCTATTTTTACGACGCATGGGCTGATTCAGGAAATGCGTATGGTATTTCAATGGGTAACTCAGTTGAGGGACTTGTATACAATAAAGAAGTTTTGAAGAAAGCTGGTGTTGAAGTGCCAATCAAAACACTGTCTGGCTTCTTTGATGCTGCGGCGAAGATCAAAGCAAACGGGCAAATTCCACTTTACATCAACTTCGGTGCCCAGTGGCCTCTTCAACAGTGGGATAAATTTCCACTTGTAGTTGAAGGAAGTAATGATGTTTATGAAAAAATGCTAACTCAAGATAAGCCTTTCTCTGGCGATACGTCATATAACAAGTCTCTTAGTGTACTTAAGAAGCTAATTGATGATGGCTTTACCGAGAAAGATTTGATGACTAACTCTTGGGAAGATTCGAAGAATGCGATTGCCAAAGGCGATGCAGGTATGTATTACCTAGGTAACTGGGTTATTCCTCAAGTTATTGAACGTGGTGCAGAACCAAGTAACGTAGGCTTTATGCCAATGCCTTCAAATGATAAGGGCGAACTTAATGCACAAATGAACCACGACTGGGGTTATGCGGTAAGCAAGCATTCAAAGAACAAAGAAACAGCAAAAGCGTATTTGAAGTTCATTATTGAAGCATCGGATTTTGAGGAAATTGCAGGTTTCATCCCAACTCTAAAATCTAAAAAACCTTCGTTACAACAGCTAGACGAATTCATGAGTTATGAACCAAATGTTATTCAGACTCCTGTTAACTCTTCAACGTTCATTGAAGTAACTAACCGTTCGAAAATCGATTTCTACTCAGGTGGCTATATCCAAGATGTAATTACATCGAAAGACTTTGCCGAAGCGTTAGAAAAACTTGATTCTCGCTGGGATAGAGCTAAAAAACGAGTTGTAAAATAAGCTCCGCTGCAAACAACTTATGCTGGCTTATTGCCAAGGTCGCTCGGGGGAGCGACCTTTTTTATTAATACATTGTTTACAACATAATGTGAGCTGCTGTAACTAAGCCCTATAAAATTTGTGTTAAAGCGAAACAAGATGAAATCAGATGTAATACTTTTACTTCATGAGCTGATGCATAAGCCCAGAGGTAATATGAAGCTAAGTGAAATGAGACGAGCGCAATCGGTCACTGTCGAACCGAGAGTCTTATTGCTTTACTGTGCCCCAAAAGCCTTTATTAACTTAGAACATGAAACCGTTCAACTGACAGATGAAGGGTTGGATTATTATCTAGCTAATTCGAAGTTGTTAACTTGAATGCGGTATTTATCATAATTGTATAGATTTTAACTAGTTTTGCTTGGTTACGTAATTTCGATGAAAAATGAAGGTGCCTAAGTTGTGTGATTACTAAAGAAAATGCCCTCAATTTAGGGTGCACCTAGCCCTGTAAGTTTGCTCAAAACTTTAGTCATGGCGTAAGCTATACCGACATGAGCACTGTAATGTCTTAGTTCAGTCAACCATCTAGTAACTACTTCACACGATGCATTGCAGTTTTAGAATGAACGATATGCTTTGAATTACAAATTGCTATCTCAGTTCTTAATTAAACTATGTTAAGATTACACTAAGATTAAAATGTTTTGAGATAAATATGTTAAGTGAGTTTTCAACTGAGTTTACGGTTTTGACTCCCGAGTTTTGGGAGCAAATGTGTCATGATATTAATGAGTTCAGAAATACTTTCCAACTACCAGTAAATGAGCCAATCTCAGTCAATGACTGTAATGTGCATAATGCATTGCATATAGAAGAGCTGGTAGAGTTAGCTCTAGCGACAACTAAAGTTGAGCAAGCTGATGCCATACTTGATGCCGTGTACACCTTAGTAGGTAGAACTGCGCAAGTTGGAGACTACAATATGGAAACCTCTACAGTTGCACATATTGTCGACATCTTATTAGCAACAGCATCTACATTAGGAATTCCTTATGTGGAATGCTGGAATGCAATACATGAATCTAATATGACCAAAGCTGCATCATCAGAAAAAGAGGCATTAGATACTGTCGAGCATTATAAAAATAGAGGCATAGCTGGTGAGTTTTTTATATCGGATAGTGGGAAATATTTAATCAAGTGCAGTGAAGATTCAGTGGATGAAACTGGCTCTAAAATTCGGAAAGGAAAGGTTTTGAAGTCAGTTAACTACACTCCGGTTGATCTAGGGTTGATCTTATCAACTAACTAATCATATAGAATATGCTAGAAAACACATATATCTTCTAGCATATGTCTGCTTCCAAATTTGATAGTAGCAATTCAATATCATTAAATGTTTGTTCAATCGATAGTTTTCCTGATTTTATATTTGATTTCATTCTTGTGATTGCTTTGCGTGTTGAATCTAACGCAGAGCGGACCTGTATGGATTTCAATTCAACATTGAAATTAATATGTCTAGCGAATGCTAGTTTAATGTAAGTATCCATCGATGAAATCGTAGCATGTCCAGTCCATTCCTTAAGTTGTAATTTAAACCATTCAGCATTCAAGATTATTTTTTTAAAGTCTTCAGCAGTCTTTATATCATCCCTTGACGCAATTATATCTACAAGCTTATTAGTAATATATGTATGCCTAAATAAATGAGGATGTAATTCTTCTTTGATACCTATTTTGCTTCTCCAATTATTAAAAAATGTGGTCAATGTATCCTCAGAAAGCTGATTCCCAGTAGTTGTACTTATTATCAAGTATCCATGGTCTTTAGATTTACCAATAGTATTATTAATGATAATTCTTCTTGTTGAACGTATGAAATTTGAGATTTCCGATAGAAATACGCGGCTAACAGGCACGTACCTTGTCATCCTATCTTTTTGCCTCTGTTTTAAGTTAATTAACCGGATGGAAGGGAACTCGCTGTCTGATGCTATAGCATTCTGTATGTCCTTAACTTTAATATTGATGATTTCAGCTCGCCTAGCTCCAATCTGATCTAAGCAGTGAAACACAGCTAAATCTCGCTCTCGAACATCATTATTACTTTGTGAATCTAGATAGGTATACAACTTATCATGGACCTCAATCGATATTGGAGTTTTAGATCGCACTGAATTACCTGAAGGGAATGAATAGTGTGTAATTGATGTAGTAGTTACTTCCTTTGAGTAACCTTGGTACTTCTTCTTTGATGTAACATATTTTATATGGATAGAGTTCCCCTTTTCTGAACCTATGAAATACTTTAAGTCGTTAACATCCTGAACAAATTCTAAAAAATCTAAGCATCTCTTACCTATATTAATTACCGTATTTGGTTGTTTCTTTTGATTAACTCCATTGCTTTTTTTTTCAGCTAAAAGGCTGTTTATGAACAAGGTAAATATATTGTCAGTTAATTGCGAAATGTTAATGTTATTATTATAGATAAACCTAATTAATTGATGTATTTGAGTTGCGTAGGTATGTAACGTACCGCCTTTTCTACCAAAGACAGAACGTCCTTCTTGCACCAATTTTCTCATGTAGAGATTAGCTTCATAGCATGGTTGTCCATCAGGATAAGTTATATATGGATATCGCTCTATTTGAGGTAGAAAATTTAATTTATTTTCCAATGGATTATAACTATCCCATAGAACATGATCTTTGATGTATAGGATGGGCATGCTCTACGCCTCCTTTGAAATGTTTTTAACATGTTGTAATTTAAGGTTTATAGTATTATTAAAATTGGTGTAATAGCTAGCAGGATTATCAGGAGGATTAAACATAATTTTTTTTATTTCATCTCTTAATTGATCTATTAATGTTGTGTAGAATGAGTTTTTACTCATAAGTATTTGTATCAACTCTTTGTCTGTTATAGTGGTGTTTTCTTTTTTTAATTTTCTTTTTTTATCTAATTTTTTTAATTCAAATAAAGCTAGTTTCCTTTTTTTATCAAATTCGATATATCCTTCAATGAATTGTTCACCACAAATAGATTTTTGGGTATTTAATGACATCGGGTATACTTCTTCATCATGATGATCCTTAAACAATGTTATTTTTGCTAGAGCGCTTTGAGAGGATAGAGATTGTATTATTTCTTTTGTGTTAAAATGCTCTGGATTCGCTATTATTTTATCTAAAATATTTGTCAAATTTCTAACTGATTCAAAATTTCTGTCATGCTTAGTCATTTTATAAATCCTTTATTTTTAATGAAAAATAATAACGATTTTCATCATCTTTTTTATAGAATGTTGGCTCTAGTGATATTATGTCGTTGTCGAATAAATAAAGGATTTGACCTTCTATCTCTGCTTGGTTTAATATGGTTTCGTGGTCGATATTTATTTTAAAATCCTCGGATAAAATATCATTTTCATAGTAGCTTTTAACAAATAATTTTGCGGTTGTTATATTTATACTATTTACACCAAATGAATTTATTAAACAGTTGTTCAATTTATTTAAAATGGAATCATCTAACTTATGTAATGTATTAGATAAATAGTTTGCTTTTACTGTATTGAATATGTTTCCTGGCAGTGATTCTGATATGTAATTATACAAGTGTTCTATGTTTGTATGGGATAATTGATGTCTAAGTGAATCGAGTCTTTTATCTTCATATGCCCAGAAAAAAAGGATAGCAAAAAATCTTCTTAGTTCATGTTCTCTTATATAATATCTATATACTTCACCATCTATGATGGTAGTTACAGTTTCTATGTAATCGCAGAAGTAACTTATATATTCATTGTACTGCTTCTTATCAAGTGGATAAAAAATACCATCCAAAGTTCCTACCCCATTAAATAGTGCAAGATTATTATTCATTAAACCTTTTTTAATGATAATTGAATTAAATCTTTGCAACTTATAAATTAATTTAGCAATAATTAATGGTGTAGGTCGTTCTGTGTATTCAAGGAGGCTTTCTTCACCTCCGATGCCACTTTTTGCTGCGAAAAATCTTAAGTAAAATTCAAGTAAATCTTCTTGTGACGCATTTTTCTTTCTATCCTCTAGCCATGGGTTGATGTTAGGGGTTAAATTTCCAATTGAAGGTAAACTGGTTACTTCTTGAACTCGACGTGCATTTAGTGCCCCAACAAGGACAAGGATGGAGCCTAATAAAACTTTATAATACTCAACTACATATTTACATTCTCGCTGTGACTCACCAACTGTTAGCTCATTTTTTTTGGGTCGAAAAAATTGATCAAATCCGAGTTCCTTTAATTGATGGCTAATAAAATCACACGATTTCATAAGCTTCCTGTACTTAGTCGAATTTTTATCAAGGTTGCTTGTAACTTCATGGAACTTAATTATGGAATCGAACAGCAAATCTATCAGTAGTACAGGTTCTCCTGGCTCGATTAGGTTTTTGTTCCAAAGGGCAGAACTATCAAACTTATTTGAAATATTCAGCTCGAATGCTTTTTTCATAGATTTTAAAACAAAATCAGGAGGCAGGGTAAAAACTCTATTTCTAGTCTTAAAACTATGTAAAGTAGCCAATCTTTCAATAGTTATTTCTGAACTATCGATGATGTTACTATTAAATCCAGAATAGGTTGAACTGAGTGGAATGTAGTTAATAACATTGATTATTGATTGTAAGGATTGTTGTGAAAATCCGTCCTGGTCGTCATAGTCATTTATGGATAAATATTCTCTTGTACCTCTTTGTCTTTTTAATTTAAGATAATTTAATACCCCTGTCCTAGAGTACGATCCGGTATCTATAATGCATTTATTAAATACATCATTGAATAACTTTTTGCTCTTTATTGTAGACCCATCTGTAGAATAGTAACCATTGCAGTATAATTTGTAGGCAAGAAATGTCATATTTTCATTTATGACATTGTTTTTTTTATTTATGTTGGTTAAATGTGGGAATTTTTTTTTGAAACTATAGTATGATTGAAATTCTTCGCTAACATTAAGATTTTCACTAAAAGAATACAATTTTTCTTGAAAATTAATTGCCCCATAGTATCCGCTATTACAGTACCGAAGCAGAATTGACATTATAAAATCGGTGTTAATATTATCTAATGAATCGTTACAAACTTTAATTAAATTATCATGAGTTAGAAGAATATTTATTAATTGGATGCTGGCGTTTATATTGCTACGTATACTACTGTTTTTTAGAATAGAACCTCCATTGGTCAGAGCATGGTTAGGTGCAATTATTAAATGCTTCAAGAATAATAATAATCTTGAATTTTTTTTGTCAGTAAGCCTACTCTCATCAGATAGTATAATATTTTTCCATATTATTTCCTTATCTTCACGTGAATTTACATTTATGTACCAGGTTTCATCGTCAAAATCAGAAATAAGCCAATAAGGGTCGGTTATATCATAATCATATAATCCTGTAAAATTATTGGAATCAGATATTAAATCATCATAAGTTTCGTAGTTAGTTAAATTAACGATTTTTTCTTTATGATCTACATTGAATCGTTTTAAATTTTTTAAGATGCTGTTGTAAGTTATCATATATTTACCTTAATATAAGGTTTGTTAATTTATGGTTAGAAGCAACGTTGTATGCATCAATTACGTGTTTATTGACTTTAAATTTCGTGAGATTATTTATTGATGACTCGATGTGAGTTATTACATATGAAGATAATGTTTTCCATTTTTCTAAAGTTAAAGGATTAATATCTAGTTTTGCTATGGAAAAGTCATCAAGTGTAATTATATAGATCATAATTTGAAGGAGTGGTACGGATATTAATATTTCTAGGCTATCGTATATATTATTTCTTTTTGAGTTTAGCGATAAATTGTCCACATCAAAACCATGGCGTGTAAAAAAATCATCAGCATCCACAATATTTGCATCTAGAACTTCTAGAAGATACGGACTGTCTTTCATTGATAGATAAATGACAGTATTTTGAAATATTCGTATGTCTCTTTCTTGTACATATTTTTGTAAGACATCTGGTAGGTAAGCATTTACTAGTTCATAATACGATTTGGTGTGACCTAATGTTTCATGAAAAATATCTAATGAGCTGGTCTCTATATATTTTGATACTGCGATAGTACTTCGTAGTGCTCTCAAGGATACATATGTATTATAGTTCTCATTGTTTTTTAAAACCCAAGTTCCTTTAACCTTTGATATGCTTTTCTCAAAATTTTTGAATAAACTACCATAATAATTATGATCCCTACGAACTAATTTTATAGGAACTGGTTTTTTATTAATACTGCTCGTAACTAGTAACAGTTTCCTCCAATTGTCATCACCAATACTTCTTAAGTATTCTCTACAGTATTTTGTATGTTCAATAAGCATCGCGACAATTAATTTTGATAATCGTGTACAGGGTAAAATTAATGCAGACTTTGTCTTGCCTCTTCGTTCTTTGAAAGTGCTAATGACCATCACCCCGTTTGTTTCTTTGAAGCCAACTAGTCTTCCATCAGTATCAAATAAATCCCAATCTTGAAAGGATGAGGGTACTAGTTGAGGGTGCTCATGAACTAGTAGTAGTAGAAATGGGTAAATGGTTTCGTGTGTTGGTAGATTAAGCTCTTTAACTAGTTCATCATTTGATAGCTCATTATCCTTGCTGCTTAGAAAGCTAATATAACCACGAACTCCTTTAAAGCCGTAGTGGTAGAATGTTGCTATCGTATTTACAATGTTGTTACGACCATAGGGGTAATTTTCTGCTCCTTTGTACCCACCATTTAGATTTGAGCCATGAGATGGTGGCGGTTTAATTTGTCCTGTAGTAATGGCACTATTAATAGCTTTGTCCTTATTCAATACTTTATGTACTAAACAAAGACTATGATTTTTGATGTGTAGTATATCGTGGCGTAGTCGATTTTGTATTATATCGAAAGCTTGTTGGTTTGGAATGTCTAGCGGTATGCCGGACGTTAATCTAACAACAGTTTCTTTTGTTAACCCGCCACCACTCGATATACTTTTGTTAGAATTTTTTAAACTCTTTAATGTTGGTACTACAATTTTTCTAATTGGCTCATCAATTAGTTTGCTTTCAACGAATATCTCTTTATACAGCATAACTTTTGAAGGGTAGTGGTTTCGAATTAAATTTCTTAAGGCATTAGAATTAGTTTTTAATTTTACCTCTAGTAAATCTAAATGTAAGATGTTCTCGAAAGAATTAGACACGTTTTCAGGAGATATAGATAAAATTATGGAGTCAGGATCTTTATATATTGCTACTAATTGTTTAAATGTTTCAATTAACTTTCTTGTGCCGCTAAGTGCATATGGTGAGTTGTGCTTTCTAAAGTAATTGGAGCAAGCATGATGCACAAAATCAACAAAGTCCTTGTTGGTTGCATCATAAAGGAATGCCAGATGTAATCTAATCTTAACATTATCAAGTGAAGTACACTCCCAACCAGCGTAATAATTTACTAAATCGGTATTTTTGCATTGGTTGTATAATGCTATGCATTCTGGAATATCTGCTTTCTTTACTGGGAAGCTTGATAATGAGACTAATGACTCCCCAACAATCGCTGAAAATATGTATCTGGCATGCGCAAATGCACTGTAATAACTGCTTTCTAGTTCATGTAAACAGAAACCGATATAACGCTTTATATGAGTTATACGAGAGTTGTGGTCATTGAGTTCAATTAGACCATCAAACTTGTTTGTATGCCCTGATATTACATGAAGGAAACAGGCATATCCTTTATGTATGGTTTCTGCGAGAGCTTCATAGGTGCAGTTGCGTACCAAACTGTTGTAAATATGAGTCCTGTATGCATCTGTGATTGCACAGTTGAGGTTCGGATAAAATTTAAGTGATCTAATCTCGATAGCCATATGCAATCTCTAACATTGGTAGTATAGAAAGCGTAGTACCGAATTTTGATAGTTGTCAAATCAGACGAGGTAAAAAAATGAGAGTAAAGCTATGTGTGACGGTGAGTTATGCAGGAATTGACAAAGTTAGGACTTAGGGAAAGACATACACGCTGTCTACAATCGCATCCGCTTGTTCAGTTTTGCTGTCTGCTTCAGCCAACTCGGTCAGTTCTTCGATGGCTAATGAGGTATGAAGAGTATCTGCTTTTGTATCTAAGCTTGCTGGGTCCGCTACTGGTAAGTCAAAAGTGCTACGGAATTCGTTGATATCGCGGTATAGGTGATCATAAATTTCTTGTGTCAGCTTAGATAAATGCATGGGTTCAATCCAGTTGAAAATAAACAGGTCGTCATAGTACCAAAGCTCGGACTACAAATACAAAACAAGACGCTAATTGCGTCTTGTTTAAGTGGTTATGAAAGGGCTATACCAATTCACTTAAAGATACATTTTTGCCAATTCTGAAGGCTCAAGTTCTTTTCCGTCTAAAGTTTGGTTCCAGTTAATACCAACAAGAACGCCATCTTCATTAAGAGTGATCAGCCAATCTTCAACGAAAATATCCAGTGGGATCTCTAGAACTTCGAAGTCTGCCCATTCTTCAACATTGTGCAACTCAGCGTCTTCTTTTGAAGACCAGAAAGGCATTACTTCGCTTTCTTCAAATTCTGTTGACTCACAAGATAACCAACCTTCTTCATTACGCAGACCCCAAACCAGTTGGTTTTCTTGGGTTTCTTTGATGAAAAGTTCTAGGTTAGCTTGAACATCTGCTGTTAATTTGCTCATTTTATTTTCTCATTAAGAATGATGCACGAAGGGTAGCACTTTGAAGCATTTTTTCCCATTAAGATTTGGATAACTCACAATAAAAAGGCGGCTAATCGGCCGCCTTTCTTGATATGTAGATTTATTTAGGCAGCGCAGTAAATATGCTCCACTCTTTGACAATTGCACCTTTGTAGCCAACCACTGTCGCTGTTACTCGACGATTGAGTGCATGAGCAACTTGTGTATCACCATGAGAAGCAAGCTCAGTATCGCCGAAACCAACAATTCTTACTCTGTAGCGCTCAACACCGTAGCGTAGTAATTGAGCTTCTACTGCTTCAGAACGTCGTTTAGATAGGTTGAGGTTATGCTCTTGGCTACCTACTTTACTTGCATAACCTTTGATTTCGATAGAAGCCGAAGGGTAGGTGTTTAGAAATTCCGCCATTTGACGAATCTGACTAACAAACACCGGCGGAATATCACTAGAATCATTAGCAAATAGGATGTGTAAGCTTTGTAGCTTCGACGTTTTAACAAAGGTACCACATCCGTCATTATCGATTTCCGATAGTGAAGGAGTGTCTGGGCAAAGATCCCGAGCATTGATTACACCATCGTTATCATCATCTTCAAGATCTGCGACCTGATTAATCTGCGGTAGAGCAATGTAATCATATTCATCGCTAGCTACATTTTCTTCAGCATAAGCGAACATCGCAGCACTTAACGTCGCTGTAAGAATAACAAATGTACCTTTCATCTTAGTATTTCACCTTCTCTGTCCATTCCGGAGCGACATCAACTCGCAATGCATCTAGTAAATTACCTGTAGCGTTCATAACGCGATACTTTGCATATTGCTCAGCGTATTTCGCATCCAAATAGTCTTTACGGGCTTCAAACAGTTCATTTTCTGTGTTGAGTAAGTCAAGGAGCGTACGTTGTCCAATCAGATACTGTTTGCGATATGACGCAACGGTTTGGGAAGTTGAATCTACATGGTCAGCTAAAAATTCTTTTTGCTGCAGCGTCAAATCTAGAGCACTCCATGACAAACGTAAGCCTTCTTCTACGGCACGGAATGTATTTTCGCGTAAATCTTTTGCTTTATTGAGCTGATAAGCGGCGCTTTCAGATTGATCACTATCGCTACCACCGTTGTAAATGTTGTAGCGTAATCTCACCATTGCACTGAGTTCATCACCACTGCCTTCATTCCCTCCAGCATCGTCATACCAGCGTTGAGATGCTTCCAATGAAATAGTTGGATAGTAGGGCGCTTTTGACTGTTTATATTGAAAACGTGCTGCGTCTACATCGGTTTGCGCCACTTTAATGACTGGATGTTCATCAAATGCTTTTTTTAGAGCGTCATCAATAGTGTAGGAAATTGCTGTACTGTCCGCTCGAGGAAAGGTTAACCCTAAAGGTTCTTGACCGACTAAACGGCGAAATTGAGTATGCGTATCGTACAAATTGTTTTGTGCCGCAAGTAAGTTACCCATTGCTTTAGCGATACGAGCTTCAACTTGAGTGACATCGGCAATAGAGCCTACGCCAGAATCAGCACGCTTTTTAATATCACGATAGATTTCTTTATGCGTTGCTAGGTTTTTTTCTGAAAGTACGAGAATTTCGTAAGCTTTGGTCGCTTCAAGGTAAACATCCGTGACTTCCAGTGCTTTATTAGAAGCATCCGCAAGAAGTTGGTAGCGGTCTGATTCTGCTTCAGCAGCCGTACGATCCATATCATTTAGTGTGGATGAACCATCCCAAATAAGTTGATTGAGAGTGAGGGCTGCATCTTTGCGGGTCATATCTGTATCAGGATTACCTGTAGACGAGGCGGGATTGATACCTTCGTATCCAATACCAGCATCGAGATCGATTTTAGGTAAATATGCACCAGAAGAGGCATTTGAGTCAGATAATCGACTTTTATATTGGTTAAACGCACTTTTCAATTCAGGGTTTGAAGCAAGAGTGAGCGATACTGCTTGTTCAAGTGTCTGTGCAGACACAGATCCTGCGAGCACTAAAGAGCAGAAAAGTGTTTTAGTTGGGAACCCTTTCAAGATGAACTCCATCAAAAATGACTGTACAACGGACACCGAGTCTAAGGCAAAAGAAGTCTCATTGATAAGACGAACACTTAGATGTGTCAAAAATGTGACTAAAAATGTGACGAATATAGATTTTTTGCATAATTTTAGGTTGATGCATAATCAATGCTGTATGTAACTAATTAATGAATAAGTATTTTATGCATGTAGTTCGGTAAGAAAAATCTTACATGGATGTTAGCATCGAATGTGACATTAATTCATGAAATTGTGTGTCGTAAATATAAGAAGTGTCAAGAAAATGTTATTTTGATGCAATTTCGGCCTTTGTTAGAAGATAGAACGATGATATCGTAAGTCGGATTTTTCCCGCAAAATATTCAAGGTTATATCGAATATTAAACGGTTAAATACATAACTGTTTGTAACGTGTATTTTTGAGGCTCATATGGCAAAAGATTCTTTATTTTCAATCGCAAATCTAGCTGTAAATCAAATGATAGTGATTGACAAAAATGGCGATCTAAAAATAGCGACGATTGGCGAGAAATTGCCTGAAGGATCGATTGTCATCCAAAGAGGAGATGAAGCGGGTTCTAATAACGAACCTACAACTCAACTCGTTGGCCAAAATAATGATCTTCAAGATGTAACAGATGACGTTGCGCAGTTACTTGCAGCCTTAGAAGAAGGTCAAGACCCTACACAACTTGATGAAGAGCTTGCTCCTGCTGCTGGTAGTAGCCAAGGTTCTTCTCCTACAGATTCAGCAAGCATTGACCGTGTGGGTTCAGAAATTATTGCTAGTACTAATTTCAGCACAACTGGATTCGAATCATTAGGTTTTTCTCAAACTCAAAGCCTCGCCTTAATCAATCTTAATCGTTCAAATACTAATGCGAATGTCGAAGCCGCAGACAAAAATTCAGATCCAAAAGCCCAAAATGACACTATCTCAGTAGACGAAGATACTTCAGTTACCATTGATGTATTGAGCAACGATTCAGACAAAGATGGCGATACGTTAACCATAGTTTCTGCAACAGTTCCTCAAGAACAAGGTTCCGTTGAAATTGTTGGCGGCAAACTCGTATTCACTCCAGCGGAAAACTACAACGGCCAAGCAAATATTGAATACACCATCAGTGACGGTCAAGGCGGTTCGGATACCGCTAAAGTTACGGTAACCGTCAATCCGGTGAACGACGCACCAGTTGGTGAAGCGGACACGGCAGAAGCTGTGGAAGGCACAACAATTACGGTAACGGAAAGCGTCTTGGATAACGACAGTGATGTTGAAGGCAATACGTTAACGGTAGTGGGTGTCAATAGCTCATCAGCCGATGCGGTAACCGTGCCAACGAACGGGACTTACACGATTAAAACCGCGCTCGGCGGTACCGTGGTCATGAGCAGTGATGGCACGTACACGTATACCGTTGGGGCATTGGATCACAGTGAATCTGGAACGGTGCAAGACAGCTTTAGCTATTTAGTGAGCGACGGTACAGACAACTCTGAGTGGATCACGGTCACGATTGACGTCACCGATACGGGAGTTGAGGCGAATAAAGACAAATACACCGTTAATGAAGATGAAAGTGTTGAACTTAACTTGCTGTCCAACGATAGCTTAGGTGAAGACGCGTCAAGCATTACGTCGATTAATGGTGTTGCGCTTATTGA
>NZ_JBPAOE010000007.1:0-115560 GCF_054051265.1 Vibrio sp. C8 | reverse complement strand
TACGTTTACCTATTGATTTCATGACATTCTCCAATTGGTTACTGGAAAAGTGTCAACCTTATTTAGGACGGGTCAGTGAGATATGAAAAGGCCAGAACATCTGTTCTGGCCTTTTTGCATGGATAACACCGACTCTCAGAGTCGGTGACTAAAATTGTTTATAGTTGAGTAACAAACGTACCTTTAGGTACCACTGGTAGGTAGTTCTTGTAGAAGTCCAAGTAGGCTTGGTTTGGGTTCAAGTCTGCGAACAGTTCTGGGTACATTGCTTTTGCGTAGAACTGAATCATTGCACCATCAAGAATGGTACGACATGCACCGTGGTAGGCTGCATACATACGGTTATTTTTAACCGCGTTAATTGAAGACCAGCCAAGGCGTTTTTTAAAGCCTTCTAAACGTTCTTTCGCGACAGACTCTTGAACGCCTTGTCCCATCACCATTGAATCATTGCCTGTGCCAGTTTCATAGCCAGTCATAACAATTACATCAGGGTTTGCTGCGATAATTTGCTCAGGGTTTAACTTGCCCCACCATTCAACATACGGTGCTGAGATGTTGTCACCTCCCGCTACTGTAGCGATTGCACCCCACATATTTTTACCAAAGGTATAACCAATTTCGCTTACGCCTGCGGCACCGTATTCAGTATAAATTTTTGGCTTAGGAAGGTTTGCTTTTTCTAAACGTGCAGCGATCATTTCGATGTTCTGCTTGTATTCATTCGCAATTTTCGTTGCACGTGCTTCTTGACCGGTGATTACACCAATGATCTCAGTACTTTTGATGTGACGATCTAGAGTTTGAGCGTTGTAATCTACAACAACAATTGGAATCCCTGCACTTTCAAGGCGCTCGATATCACTGCCTAAGCCTTTATATTGCCAGTCAGCCAACATGATGAGATCAGGATTCAGGCTAATGACTTTCTCTACTGAAAAAGTGTTGGTATCAACACGGCCAATACCAGCAATATTATCTAGTGAAGGACGGTGTTTAACGTTCATTTCCCAGTTTGCTGGGCGCGCTTGCCAAATGTATTTCGACATACCCACAACGTTGTCATACGCAGCTTCCGTACCAATGGCCATGTAATCTTCTGGATAGAAGCCAACGATAACGCGTTTTGCTGGCGCATCGAAGGTTACTTCACGATCAAGCACGTCCGTAATTGTGGTTGTTTGTGCAAAGCTGTAAGAAGCAAACAGCAAAGTAGAAAGGCTAAACAGTTTCTGAATCATTTATTGGAACCTACTTTTGTCCTTGTTGAAAAGATGGTGATGAATCGAGTTCGCATTTTTAGCGAGAGGGTGATTATATTTCCAAAGTAAATGCATATGCAAACTATTATCATTTATTTTACGAGTAAAATGTCTCTGTAAATGACTCTTTTCGGGTGAGAGTTTAAAAATCAAGCTATTGAGTTAAGCTCTATGGTTTTCATACGGCGATGTGAACGTTCAACCACTCAATAAGAAAACGTCATGTTGCGGCGTACATCTTCGCATCTGCTTGTAGAACAGCTATGTTTTAGAGGTGATGTTTATAAAAGAGTCTTGGCGGCAGAAAGGACGACTAGGGACCTGATTATGAAGAAAAGGATAACGCTGCTATTGATGTCGGTACTACTCATTGCAGGGTGCAGTACCAAGTTTGTTTACCATAATATCGACTGGTTTATTCTTGAGTACCTAGATGATTATGTGACTTTGACAGACCAGCAGGAAAGTTTGGTGAAAACGCAAATTGATGCACTCAGCCAATGGCATCAAAGCGAAGAGCTAAATAACTATATTGTGCAGTTTGATCAGCTGCTTGAACTTAATCCTAAAACTCTCTCTCTGGATGAGCTTCAACAGCATAGAGAGTGGATGTATGCACATTATCAGCGTTTAGTGACGCAAATCTTTCCGAGTATTTTTCCAATAGCCACCGATTTGTCAGACAAACAGGTGGATGAATTTATGCAGGGGTTAGAAAAGCGGCATCAAAAATACGCCGATAAGTATGCGGATTTGAATGAAAGTGAAAGCAGAGCCAAGTATGAAGAACGAATTATTGATCGTATGGAACAGTGGTTAGGTTCTCTAACTGCTGACCAAGAAAAATTAGCAGGACAATGGGCGAAAGCTCTACAAATAACGACCTATGACTGGATAGCGTTTCAAAAGACGCAACGAAACGAAATTCAATCACTGTTGAATCAACGCCATAATCAAACTGAATTCAATCAGCGATTGCAGAAACTTCTCTTTTCCCAAGAAGAGTCCTACAGTCCTGTGCTCAAAGCAAAGCTCAACTACAACGAACAGACATCAAACGAATACATACTCAGTATCGTTCATCTTTCTACACCAAAGCAGATCGAACATTTCAGAGAGACCATTTATGAATGGCGAAGTTTAGCCGACGAACTCTATTCGGCCAGATTCTGACTTAGCACTCCCCATTTAAGCGCTCACATAAGGGGAGGGATAGATGGTTATATTTACTTAGGCTATGAGTTGAGAACATTATTAATTAATATTCTCAATTGGTGTTACAATCGTCGGGCAAATGTAACAACAGGTAAACTTTGTCTAGCGCATATAAATCCTAATCCGTTGATTATTTAGAACAATGCTAGTCATTTTGTAGTAGGGATACAGATATACATGAAAAACTTTTCTTTTAAGAACAAAATTATAGCGCTGATTGCTAGCATTATTACTGTGACAATTTTTGTGTCATATATGAGCGTAAACCACTTTATCAGTGGCTACATCTATGAGTCAGACACGGCCAGAATCAAACACAATATTGATTTGGTTACTGCGCAACTAGAGCGAGCACTGCAAGAAAAGTTAACACTGACGAAAAGTCTCAATTTCAGCATGATGGATATCGCAGACACCAAAGAGTCGACAGGCTTTGCGAGCATTGTGTTGGTAACGAATGGCTATGCTTTCGATGATACTGCTAACTCGCTTGATGATGAGCAAACGGAAACATATTTGAAACTAGCTGAACAGTTGACGGAAGAGCCGACCATGAGCGGCGTGGAAATGGTGGATGGAAAACCAACGGTTCGCATCTCACTCAAAAAATACGATGGTTCGGCCAACTTCTTTACTCTCGACATCAGCAATCTGAAAGACGTTATCGAAGCTTATTCATTGCCGGGCAGCTATATGGAACTGATATCGGCAAACCAAATCACCATTTTCTCTGATAAATCTAGTGACAACGTTATTCCAGTTTCAAAACAATTCACAATTGATGGTCAAAATTGGTCGTTGAATGGCTATATCGATCTAGACAATATCCAGAACAATACAGACAGTCTCAACTGGGATATCACTCTGGCGTTGTTGATCTCAGCTGCAATTATTATCTGTTTGAGTGTGCCAATGTTGAATTTTGCCTTCAAACCTCTATTGCGTTTAAAAGAGTTGGTTGCTGATCT
Organism: Vibrio sp. C8; assembly: GCF_054051265.1. Taxonomy (NCBI): domain Bacteria; kingdom Pseudomonadati; phylum Pseudomonadota; class Gammaproteobacteria; order Vibrionales; family Vibrionaceae; genus Vibrio; species Vibrio sp. C8. The sequence goes on along the minus strand of NZ_JBPAOE010000007.1, from coordinate 112,115 downwards.
TTCGCAGGGTAATGGTGATTTAACTCAACGCTTAAGTGTTACATCGAAAGATGAAATCGGTGAGATATCAACTTCTATTAACCGCTTCATAGAACAGCTTCAGGGGATGTTTATTGAAGTCTCCAGCTCATCGTCCAAAATCGATACTGCGGTGAGTCATCTTAGTAGTCAGTCTCAATCAAATATGCAGATGTTAAATGCTCATACTATTGAGACAGAGCAGGTGATCACAGCGATTGACGAAATGAGCGCAACTGCCAATTCAATTGCACAGAGTGCCGCAGACGCCGCCAAGCTTACTGAGTTGACCAACGCTTACGCAGACGAGTCTAAACAAACCGTAAACCAAGCAGTGCAAAGCGTGACAGCATTGGAAGCGGATGTGTCTGAGATGTCGAACACCATCAGTGCCATGAATCAAGATACCAAGCAAATTGGTTCGGTACTTCAGGTGATTGGTGATATCGCAGAACAGACTAACCTGTTGGCATTGAATGCAGCGATTGAAGCGGCGCGTGCTGGCGAGCAAGGTCGAGGTTTTGCCGTAGTTGCTGACGAAGTTCGTGCACTGGCGGCTCGCACGCAGCAAAGCACAGGGCAGATCAATGAAATGCTGTCTAAGCTCAATAGCACGTCAGAAAATGTAGTCACAAAGATGGAAACAACGCGTAAGAGCTGTGAAGCAACATCGCAAAGCACTCACAAGGTGATGGAGTCATTAAATACTGTGACAACATCCGTAGTGGAGATTAACGATCTAAACACATTAATGGCGACCTCTGCTGAGCAGCAAAGCCATGTGACAGAAGAAGTCAGTCGTAATATGGCGACAATTCAGGAGTTAATCGGTCAGCTTAATAACAGTGCTTCACAAACAAACACCATCAGTCAGGAACTTAGAGGAACATCGACAGATCTGTCTGACGTCGTCACTCAGTTCAAAGTTCACTGAAAATAGCCGTTTCCGAAGATGACTGAAAAAGAGCACCAGACGGTGCTCTTTTTTTTGTAGGAAATATGACTCTGAAAAATAAATCTATAAAAAATGAAACGATGTGTTAGATAAAGTGCGACTGTATTCTAATAAAATATGACCGAGGTCTCATTTACCGAACGATGTTGTCTCAATTTTGAACTAATACTCATTGTTTCATATTAAGTTTGGATACAATGTGCCGAATAATAAACGTGGCTTAGTAAAGTTGTAGGAATAATCCTACTTCGAACTGTTGTGTTAAAGAGTGAAAAATCAGCTTGGTAGCCGATATCAAGCTCTAGCTATAAAGCAGTTAACTGAGAACCCGCATAATAACTAACACTCTATTCACCATTTGCTCACTGATTTTATCGGGGTCAGTAGGCTAAAAACTTTGTGAAGGACGCGAAGAATAATGAAGAGTTTTTCCTTTAAAAACAAAATTATATCGCTAATAGTTGCCATAATCGCTATCACTATTTTTGTTTCGTTTCTCAGTGTAAACCACTTTATCAGTTCCTATATCTATCAATCAGATATAGAAAAAATTGAACATAACATCGAGTTAGTAAACAGAACTCTGGAAGGTGAGCTACGCGACAAGATCAGTTTGGCGAAAAGCCTTAAGTTCAACATGATGGACATCGGCACGACAAAAGAGTCGGCGGGTTTCACTCATATTGTTAGACTAGCAAGTAGCTATGCGTTTGATGATACGGGCAGAGTGCTAGAGCAAGATGAGACACAAAAGTACATCACTATGGCAGAGAGCCTTACTTCTGAACCAACCGTGAGTGAAGTCATTATTGTTGATGGCCAGCCTACATTAAATATATCCATTAAACATCTTGATGGTTCATCCAACTTTTTCACGCTAAGTTTGAGTGGATTGAAGCCAATTCTAGAAGCTTACTCTCTTTCAGGCAGCTACATGGAACTGATTTCAGCGAACAACATTACGATTTTCTCTGATAAAGCTGGCGAGAACCTGATACCAGTTGAACGCAAATTTGATATTGGCGGTCAGACTTGGGCACTTAATGGCTATATTGACCTTGATAATATTCAAGCCAATACCGACAGTTTGAACTGGAAGATCACCATGGCACTACTTATTTGTGCAGTGATCATTATTGGTTTAAGCATCACAATGCTGCATTACGCATTTAAACCGTTGTTGCGTCTTAAAGAACTGGTGGCCGATCTCTCGCAAGGGAATGGTGACTTAACTCAGCGCTTAAGTGTTACTTCTAATGATGAAATTGGTCAGATTTCGACGTCTATTAACCGTTTCATTGAACAGCTTCAGGGAATGTTTATCGAAGTATCCAACTCTTCTGAGAAAATTGATTCTGCGGTTAATCACCTCAGTAACCAGTCCGAATCTAATATGCAGATGTTAAATGCACATACCATTGAGACAGAGCAGGTGATTACCGCGATTGACGAAATGAGTGCGACAGCTGGTTCGATTGCACAAAGTGCAGCAGACGCAGCCAAGCTCACCGAACTTACTAACTCATATGCGAACGATTCTAAGAAAACGGTCAATCAAGCGGTACAAAGCGTGACGGAATTAGAATCGGATGTAGCTGAAATGTCGAATACCATCAGCGCCATGAACCAAGATACTAAGCAAATAGGTTCGGTACTTCAGGTGATTGGTGATATTGCAGAACAAACAAACTTATTGGCGTTGAATGCAGCAATCGAAGCAGCGCGTGCTGGGGAACAAGGTCGTGGTTTTGCCGTGGTAGCTGACGAAGTTCGAGCACTGGCAGCCCGTACGCAGCAGAGCACAGGGCAGATTAATGAAATGCTGTCTAAGCTCAATAACACATCCGAAAATGTTGTGAACAAGATGGAAACCACACGTAAGAGCTGTGAAGCAACATCGCAAAGCACTCACAAGGTTATGGAGTCATTAAATACTGTGACCACGTCCGTGGTAGAAATTAACGATTTGAACACATTAATGGCAACCTCTGCTGAGCAGCAAAGCCATGTGACGGAAGAAGTCAGCCGCAATATGGCTGCTATTCAGGCTCTGATTGGTCAGTTGAATGATAGTGCTGCAGAAACCGACAATATCAGTCGTGAACTGGGTGGTACGTCGAGTGATCTGTCGCAGGTTGTGGGACAGTTTAAAGTTCATTAATCATTTGTTTCAAATGTCATCGAGAGCACCAATAGGTGCTCTTTTTTTGTGCGCTTTTCAATACCATGTATAGGGTAGGTAATATGATTGTCAGTGTTGTTCTGGTCATATTGAGTGAGTTGTTAACACACGTTTAAATTGGTGACGAATCAGCTCAAAAGGAACCAATATGAAACGTTATGGGATAATTGCACCACTTGTACTGCTAGGTACATTAATGACAACTCACGCTCGGGCGTCGGATTCACGGGTAGACATAGAATTAGGTTGTGTCTCTGTTGCAAACAAAGATGTCTCAATAAAAACGGGAGATTGTCGCAACAGGAAAGTGGAAACAGTGAAAGTGGTTAAGGTCGTCAAAGTAGTTGAAGAAGAGCATTATCGCAGCCACCCTGTACATGGAAAACATCCGGGTAAAGGCCACTACAAGAAAAAGTCTGTTGAAGAGGCTTCATTCCATAAACATAAGCACTAAATCAACTTCAGAAAAACAAAAGGGATGCATCAAGCATCCCTTTTCTGTTCAGTCACTTATAACGCTTAAACGTCGTAAGTAGTAGACGCAGTGTTGCCGCCTGTACCAGTCCAGTTTGTGTGGAAGAATTCACCACGTGCACGGTCTGTACGCTCGTAAGTGTGAGCACCAAAGTAGTCACGTTGAGCTTGCAGCAGGTTCGCTGGTAGACGAGCCGTTGTGTAACCGTCTAGGAAGGTTAGAGCTGAAGTCATACATGGCATTGGGATACCGGCTTCTAGAGATTTAGAAGCCACTTTACGCCATGCTACTAGGCTGCTTTGTAGAATGTTCTTGAAGTACTCGTCAGAGCCTAGGAATGCTAGTTCTGGGTTCTTCTCGAATGCATCACGGATGTTACCTAGGAATGCGCTGCGGATGATACAACCACCACGCCACATTAGCGCTACGTTACCGTAGTTTAGATCCCAACCATTCTCGTTTGATGCTTCGCGCATTAGCATGAAGCCTTGAGCGTAAGAGATGATCTTAGAAGCAAGCAGAGCTTGACGAAGTGCATCAACCCACTCTTGTTTGTCGCCTTCAACTGGAGTGATAGTTTTACCAAACAGTTTTTCAGCTTCAACACGTTGGTCTTTCAGTGCAGATAGACAACGAGAGAATACAGACTCAGAGATTAGAGTTAGAGGAATGCCTAGGTCTAGCGCGTTGATACCTGTCCATTTACCGGTACCTTTTTGGCCAGCAGTATCTAGAATTTTCTCTACAAGTGGCTCACCGTCTTCATCTTTGTAGCCAAGGATGTCAGCTGTGATTTCTACTAGGTAGCTGTTTAGTTCAGTCTTGTCCCATTCTGCAAATACAGCTTGCATCTCGTCTGCAGACATACCAAGACCATCTTTCATGAACTGGTAAGCTTCAGTGATCAGCTGCATGTCGCCGTATTCGATACCGTTGTGAACCATTTTAACGAAGTGACCCGCACCGTCGTTACCAACCCAGTCACAGCATGGCTCGCCAGCGTCAGTTTTTGCAGAAATACCTTGGAAGATTGGCTTAACCGCTTCCCAAGCTTCAGGAGCACCACCAGGCATGATTGAAGGTCCGAAGCGTGCGCCTTCTTCACCACCAGAAACACCAGTACCAATGAAGTAGATACCTTTTTCACGTAGCGCAGCAACGCGACGGTTTGTATCTGGGTAGTTAGTGTTACCGCCATCAATAATGATGTCGCCTTTGTCTAGCAGCGGTACTAGTTGATCGATGAATGCGTCAACTACTGAACCCGCACGAACCATAAGCATCACTTTGCGAGGAGTTTCTAGTTTCTCTACTAGCTCTTCTAGAGAGTAAGCACCAATGATGTTAGTGCCTTTCGCTGGACCTTCTAGGAACTCGTCAACTTTTGACGCAGTACGGTTGTGAGCAACTACTTTGAAGCCGTGGTCGTTCATGTTTAGGATCAGGTTTTGACCCATAACCGCTAGGCCGATTACACCGATATCACCTTTCATTTGTTTCTCTCCTTCACGCAATCTTTGCTGCTGCGTCTAAATCTAAATACCACTCGGTTTCGCCAGTCTTTGACTGAACTTTAGCTGCTGGATAAGGCAGGTCAGCGGCTGGAGTAGTGTGAATTTCATTGACGATCTCGGTTTTACCTGCACCAAGAACGAGGTAACTAATACGTTTTGCTGCTTCCAGAACTTTCGCTGTTTTTGAAATGCGAAGTTGACCAGATTCAGGATGAGTCGCAACCAAAGAAAGGTTCGGATCATCGTAGTTGGTTACATTTGGAAATAGCGACGCAGTGTGGCCGTCAGCACCAACACCAAGCAGAATCCAATCGAAAACAGGGGTGCCGTTTTCACATGGAACAACATCAGCCATCTCTTTTGCAAAACGTTCTGCTTCTGCTTGTGGATCATCTTCACCACGAATACGGTGGATGTTCTCTGCAGGTAGGTTTACTTGGCTAAATAGCAGCGTATTTGCTTCACCGTAGTTGCTCTCTGCATCATCCGGTGCCACACAACGCTCATCACCCCACCAGAAGTGAAGGTTTTGCCATTGAATAGCGTCTGCATAAGGTGCATTCGCTAATAGCTTAAACAGCATTTTAGGAGTGCTACCGCCAGACAGTGAAATGTGCACTGGTGTGCCTTGTTCACTGTAGCGTTGCATTTCGTTGGCTAACGACTCAACAACCTGCTCAGCTGTCTGAAAAATCTTTGAATTGATCATAGTTCGCAGTAATCCGTGTCAGTAAGGTTTTTGCATGGGAAACGCCATGCTCTTCCGTCATTATTGAGAAGGTCATCAGACTCTTTCGGCCCCCAAGTACCACATGCGTATCCGTATAGGGATTGTGGGTCTTGTTTGAAATCCAGAATTGGCTGAACGAACTTCCAACAAGCTTCTACTGCATCGGTACGAGCAAACAGCGTTGCGTCACCGTTCAGTGCGTCTAGCAATAAGCGCTCGTAGGCAGTCAGCATCTTAGTTTCTTCTAAAGATGCGTAATGGAAGTTCATTGAAACTTCTTTCGCTTTGAAGCCTGCGCCCGGCTCTTTCAGGCCGAAGCTCATCAGGATGCCTTCGTCTGGTTGAATGCGGATGATCAGTTTGTTCTCAGGCGCATTTTGACCAAATACTGGGTGAGGGGTGCGTTTAAAGTGAATCACTACTTCAGTCACGCGAGTCGGTAGGCGTTTACCGCTGCGCACGTAGAAAGGAATGCCATTCCAACGCCAGTTGTTGATAAACATTTTCAGTGCGACATACGTTTCTGTACGCGAATCTTCTGCAACACCCGGTTCGTTACGGTAACCCGGTAGAAACTTACCGCGCACTTCTGATTCCGTGTATTGACCAAGTACTAGGTTGTTACGTAAGTCATCTTCAGACAGTGGCTGAAGGCTTTGCAGAACCTTGTTTACTTCATTACGGATAGAATCCGCGTTGATAGCTGCAGGTGGCTCCATGCCGATCATTGCTAATACTTGTAGCAAGTGGTTTTGGAACATATCACGTACTGCGCCAGAGCCGTCGTAATAACCTCCGCGCTCTTCTACACCTAGGAATTCAGCACCTGTGATTTCAACGTAATCAATAAAGTTACGGTTCCAAAGTGGCTCAAACATACCGTTTGCAAAGCGGAACACAAGTAGGTTTTGAACAGTTTCTTTACCTAGATAGTGGTCAATACGGTAGATTTGGTGTTCTTTGAAATGGTGGTGAATCTCAATATCCAGTTCTTGTGCTGATTTTAAATCGTAACCGAATGGTTTCTCGATGATCAGGCGTTTCCAACCGTCTTTTTCATCGTTTAAGCCATGGGCAGCAAGGCAAGAAGGGATCACACCATAAAGGCTAGGAGGAGTAGCAAGATAGAACAGGGTATTACGTTCTTCAAATGCGTATTGGTCTGAAAGTGAGTCTAAACGGTCCTTCAGTTTTACATAATCTTCGACATCCGATGTATTGATGGCTTGATAGTGAATGTATTCACAAAAAGCATCAAGAATCTCAGGTTCGGTTTTCTCTAATTCTTGAAGCGAGCGTTTCAATTTTTCTCGGTAAGAGTCGTCACTGTATTCAGTACGACTTACGCCTAAGATTGCAAAGGATTTTGGCAGTTGGTTGCTTGCAAATAGGTGGTATAAAGCAGGAATCAACTTGCGGTAGGTTAAATCGCCCGAAGCACCAAATATCACGATGCTGCTGTTTTCAGGTATTAACATCTTCTTTCCCTTAGAAACTAGGTGTGCCCAAAAACCAATGGAGTTGTTTGGGTATATTTAGCAATGGCTTACCCTAGCAGCGCAATGCACAAATAAGTAATTGGTTTTGTCTATTTCTGTAATTAGAAAAACCGAAACGCCCTTTGTACTCAATGTCATTATTTTACATTGGACATCGGGACATGGCTGATTTGGTATCAAAATGTGACTTCAAACCAACGCGAGGTCGGTATTGTCTACGACAATTTGACACACATCAACTATTGATCGCGCAATCGAATAACTTTTGTTCGATATGTAACCATAAATTCATTTTTTGTCGGTAATAGAGCCAGAATATGTGACTCTATTAACCGGTTTAGAATTGCTGTTTCATATACGCTTTCACAGTTTTGATGTGTTCTTCTTTGTCGATGTCACTGTGCTGGAATTTTTCCAAGAACATGTCGGCGTATTTCTGGTACACATCCTGTTCTAGGAAGAGCAGATAAAGTTTCGGATCGATGTGTCCTGAGGTTGCCATTTTGGTCATGATCGAGATTGACTCATCAATGGTTTTTGCCTGTTTGTAAGGTCTGTCATTGGAGGTTAAGGCTTCAAATACGTCTGCGATAGCCATGACTCTTGCCTGAACAGAAAGTTCTTCCTCGTGTAAGCCTCTTGGATAACCTTTACCGTCCATACGTTCATGATGACCACCTGCAATGTCAGGAACATTCTTGAGATGTTCAGGGTAGGGTAAACGTTGCAACATGGTGATGGTTTGCACTATGTGGTCATTAATCATAAAACGTTCTTCGCTATTTAATGTGCCACCGCGAATTGAGAGGTTGTACAACTCGCCACGGTTGTATTGGTATTCTCCAGGTTGAAGAACAAAAGGTTCCTGCCATGTGTTTTTCGGATTGTTGTTAGCTTCCCATTTTACTTGGTGAACTTGCTTGTCGGCGATGAGGTTTTCCATTACTGGCAATGGTTGTTTTTCACCAGCTCGTTGTGCCTCAATCCAAGAAATACCCAACTGATCATCAAGGGTTCGTTTCCACTGTTTCTGCGCTATTGTCTCTAATCGAGCAACGTCTTCATCAGACATGTATTCACCGCCGATGTTGCATTTAGCAACGAAAGCAAAGTCTTCATCCAATGAGTGCTGAGTCTGAGTCAAAGTCGCTTTAAGCTGGTTTTCATCGCCACCCAGAGCGATGCCTTGCCAATAATCCGCTTCTGCCTGTGTTTTCAGTAATTCAAAACGCATACGAACTTCATGTATTCGGTCATAAATGGTTTCGAGTTTTGTCGCTTTGTCCACTACGTATTCAGGTGTGGTTACTTTACCGCAATCGTGTAGCCAAGCCGCCAGATTGAGCTCTTCCCACAGCGGTTTACTCATCGAGAAATTACGGTAGTAGTGCGTATCTTTGTCTGCGACTTCTGCCAGCATTTTGGTCAGCGCAGGGACACGTTGGCAATGACCTCCCGTGTACGGAGATTTGGTATCGATAGCCGATGCGATAAGGGTAACGAAGGCATTCAACATGTCTTTTTGTTGTTGAATCTTGTCTATGTTGTCTTTGGCAATTTCGGCAAAGCTTAAAAGCTCACGCAAGAAGGCGTGCTTGTCATATTGCTCTGAGGTAATAGCGCGCTCGTAACCCAAATTCAAAACGCCGACTAGCTGTTTTTGACGGTTAAGCAGCGGGAAGAAATAGATATCTGAGTTGTACAGATAATCCTGATGCTTCTTCAAAATATTGTCGCTTCGGGTTAAATGAACCGTTTCACCTTTATTGAGTTCCGCCATTAACCACGGCGTTCCAGTGATCAACGAGTTCAGGTCGATTTTAAATGGAATGATGGCGTGGTCTGCGACGTTGGTGAAAGTTTCTTTTTCAGGAGAGTAGGTGTAAAGCTGAATCGTCTCGGCGCGTGTGACAAGATAACTCTGATGTGTGATGGTTTTTGCTAACACACCAAAATCCTGATTCGATGCGGTATCACGAAGAAGCCTTAGCAAGTCGTGTAACGTGTGTTCCATCAGCTCTATTGATTTGGTGAGGTTCGCCACCTCCCTAATCACACTTTTAGGATAGCGAGTCTTCTTGAATTCGAAGCGGGTAATGTTGTCTGTCAGCTCCATTAAGTTCACTAATGGTTTCGCGAGGCGAGCAGAGATAATCCATACTGCGGCAAAGCAGATAACCATCAATGCTATCGCCGCTTGCACTTGCTTGGTTCGCATTGAAAGTAAGCTGGCAATCAGATCATCCTGTGGTGTGGCATCGGCAAGAAGCAAATGAATACTAGGACTTAAAGCGACAGGAGTCAGAGTAACAGACCATGATTTCCCCTCAAGCTCAATAGACTCATACAAGGTTGAGCTGCTGACTCGGTTTGCAACTGGAGCAAATATACTGTTATTTAGCTTTTTCTGAGTTGAGTTATCATCATCAGTCAGACTTAAGGATGTGTTGTGCTGAGCTAAGACTCGAAACTGGTGGTCAAAAAGTGCAAGCTTAGCGTTTTGTGAAAAACCGATATTCGATAGTTCTTGTGAAAGCGAGTCAAGCGTAAAGTCTGCACCCACAACCTTGCTGCCGTCCGCAGATCGACGTGACAGTGTGACGCCTGGTGTTTGAAACAGATAGAAGACATAAGGTTCGGTTAAACGAATAACATCGTCTTGTGCCGCAGATGTGTACCAAGGGCGTGTTCGTGGATCGAACTGACTGGCTTGTTGAGCTACATGACCTACCCGCATGAGGTCTTGATCAAAGAAAATGTAGTCGTTGGTGCCATCCATTTTGGTGTAGTTAATAAACAAACGAGCGGTGTCCGGCGCGTTAACCCGTTGTCTGGATTGGCTGTCAAATAACGGACGAACAATGGTGAAATCGCCCTCCTCATTAGCGAAGTAGAGGGCGACTAAGCTCGTTTGACGCTCGAACAACAAGCGCATTGAGGAAAGCCAACGAGCTCGTTCTGAGGGTGGTTCGTTATCATCGATGAAACTGCTGTAAGCCATAAAATCCAAGGTGGACAAAATAGGAGCAATGCTTTTTTGAAAAGTTGATTCTAGTTTGCGGCTGTTTTCTTGGCTCAACTCTTGAGCGCTGCCACTGAGTAATTGCTTTGCATGTTGAGAGCTGATGCTAATCAGTACCGCTCCTACAATAGCCGTTAATATGAAAAAAAGAGTACTGATGTGAATACTGAGTGAGTAGCGGCGCTTCATGCAGAATCCCTTCAACAAATGGTTGTATAAGTATTGTCGAACTTAGAAAAGTTGCAAAAAATATCCGTAAAAATAGTTATTGAAAATTTCACAAAATCATTAACTTATTAAGATTATTGTTTGTCATCTCCAGCCCGAAGCTCAAAGTGAAATGACCTTCAATCTGGCTTGGAATCAGGTGTGGACTGATATTCATCTAGTTTTAGTTGCGTGTACGGTTGTAGTTCATAGAGGGGCTGATACACTGCGTATATCGTGATGTAAGGAAAGAAAAATGAAACTCGAAGTAGATACCCATACCCACACTTACGCTAGCGGTCACGCATACAGTACCCTGATTGAAAATGCCAAATTGGCAAAGCAGAATAATCTCGCCATGTTTTGTATGACTGACCACGCTGAAACTATGCCTGGAGCGCCTCATTACTGGTTCTTTGCCAACCAACGTGTTGTTCCGCGTTTTCTAGAAGGGGTGGCAATTATTCGCGGTATTGAATCCAACATTATGAACGTTGAAGGCGAAGTGGATATTCATCCTACCTTAGATGAAAAGTTGGATTGGGTGATCGCCAGTTTTCATGAAGCGGTTTTTAGACCTTCTAGTAAAGAAGATCATACTCAGGCACTGCTCAATGTTATCAAAGGCGGACGTGTTGACGCTTTAGGTCACTTAGGTAATCCAAATTATGATTTTGATTTTGAAGCTGTGATTGCTTGTGCCGTTGAACAAAACGTTGCTATCGAAATCAATAACAGCACTTTGAAAGGTCATAGTCGAGTAGGCAGCGTCGATCGTTGCTATCAAATTGCGGAAGTTGCAAAGCGGTTAGGCGCTTGGATAACAACAGGTAGTGATGCTCATTTTTGCCAAGATGTCGGTGTGCTGACGAAGGCAGAACAACTTCTTAACAATGTTGGTATTGATTCCAAGCAAGTAATTACTCATAGTGCACAGCAGTTCCTAAACTTTTTGGCGCTTCGAGGAAGAGAGCCAATAGAAGAGTTTGCGGACTGGTATAAATAACAATAATGATTCTGGCTTACTGTAAAAAGTAAGGCGAACACGGAAGAGAAAGTAAATGAAAAAACTATTATTCATTGGCCTAGGGTTGTTGCTGTCAACTCAACTGTTTGCTGCTGACTTTGATCTCAAAGCGACAATGAAGCAGATGAAACAAACATTCAAACAAGCTGCGCAGGCTCAGACTATTGAAGAGATGCAGCAACCAATAATCGATTTAAATCAACTGGTTGAGCAAGCAAAGCAGGGGGATTATCCACCTGAGAAAAAAGACATCTATCTTGAAGGCTTCAACAAGCTGACTGTTACTCTAGAGAAGATTGAAACTGAACTACAAGCAGGTCAGTTTGAGGCGGCAAAAGAGTCATTGAAACAAATCGATGGTCTTCGTGAGGAGTACCATGACAAACGTAATCCAAGTATTTGGCAGCGTTTGTTTGGCTAATAGCCACAGATTAGTATGCTCAACAGCATCAAATGAGAATATCGAAGGTAGCCAAATGGCTACCTTTTTTGTGTCCAAGAAGCCTTGTGAAAGAAGAGTAAGATAGCTGTTTTACAAGAAACTGCATTGTAAATGATATGTATTATCGATGTTATTTCTTACTGTGGCTGGTATAGTATGCGCCCATAAAAGAATCATTCTAATAATCAATAAAAGTTACTCTTCAGGCACTTTATCTGGGTGCGTTACACAAAAAGGAAAGCTCATGTTGAGAAACTCAACACCTCCTCAGCCCAAAGCGACTTCTCGGGCAAAATCACTCTATTTTATGACTTGGCGCTGGCATTTTTACGCTGGTCTTTTTGTTATCCCATTTATTCTGATTTTGTCTCTGACCGGTTTAGTGATGTTGTTCGATGACGAAATTGAACAAGCCCGCTATCACGATTTATTAGTCGTAACCCCACAACATCATGAATTGGCGGTATCGGTACAAGTTGCAGCGGTGCAGCAACGTTACCCCAATTATGTCGTTACTCAATTTATTCCCTCGCAGGCTGATGATTTGGCGAATAAAGTTTCGGTACGCACACCGGATGGAATCAATCTTTTCGCAATGGTAGACCCATATACTGGACAAGTCCTCGGTACTATTGATAGAAGCGAAAGTTGGTATTCGCTCGCCAATGAGATTCATGCCACCTTATTGATGGGTGACTTAGGGGACTATTTAATTGAAGTCGCAGCCAGCTTGGGTTTGCTTCTGCTAGTGACAGGCTTGTACTTGTGGTGGCCACGTGACAATGCCTCTAAAGCCGGATTCCTCAAGCTGAGAATAACTCAAGGCATGAGAGTGTTTATGCGTGACTTACACGCTAACCTTGGTGGCGTGCTTTCAATTGTGCTGCTGTTCTTTCTCGTCTCAGGTCTTTCATGGACAGGTATTTGGGGTAAAACCTTAGTTCAAGCATGGAACACCTTCCCGACTTACTACACGTGGGGAGAAAAACCGCAATCGACATTGACCCACGCCAGTCTTAATCATGGCGCTGAAGAAGAGATGCCTTGGAACCTTGAGCAAGCAGTAATGCCAGAGTCTACGGTTGCCCATGATCACTCTGCAATGGATATGGATATGCCCGAAATGGCTCACGGTTCTATCAGCGTGGATAAAATTATCGCTAAAGCAGAACAGCTCGGTTTTACTCATTACCGTGTTTATTTTCCCAATGGAGAGAAAGGGGTATACACGGTTGCCGCTAATACTATGGCTGGCGATATCACAGACCCGCGAAATGATCGCACATCTCATTTCGACCAATACACGGGGAATCTGCTGGTGGATGTCACTTGGGCTGACTACACTCTGTATGCCAAAGCGATGGCCGCTGGTGTGTCATTGCACCAAGGAGATTTAAGTAGCTTAAATAAAGGCTTAAATGTGTTCTTTTGTCTGGCGTTTATTACTATAGCCCTGACAGGCATTGCGATGTGGTGGATTCGCAGGCCGTCAGGTAGAGCATCTTTAGGTGTACCGCCTCGGTTTGCTACGTCAGGTATTTGGAAGACAGGTTTGGTGACGCTGATTTTACTGGCCGTCCTTTTCCCTTTGGGTGGAATCACTATCGTCATCACATTGATGTTGGATTGGCTGTTGTTCAGCAGGGTAGAAAAGCTGCGTTTAGCTTTGCGTTAAAGTGAACTAGCTTTGCAATCAAGTTAAAATATTCAGCGGAAAATGGATGAATAAAAAAGGTCAGAGTGTTCTGACCTTTTTTCATCTTACCGGTTGTTTAACTACAGCATTACAAGGCTTGCGGTGCCTAAGAAAGCAAAGAAGCCAACCACGTCAGTGACCGTGGTTAATATCACTGAGCCTGCCAGTGCAGGATCTAATTCAAACTTGTCGAGAATGATTGGAATAAGTACGCCGAAAAAGGCAGCTGTAATTATGTTCACCACAATAGCCAACGCAATGGTGCCGCCAATCAGAGGTGACTGGAACCACAACGCAGCAATTGCACCAATGATAAGCGCCCATAATAAGCCGTTGATTGAGCCGATTCCTACTTCATTTTTGAGTAAGGCAAGACGGTTACCAACAGTAATCTGATTGAGCGCCATAGCGCGAACCATCAGAGTGAGAGTCTGGCTTCCTGCAATACCACCCATAGACGCGACAATCGGCATCAGCACTGCCAGTGCTACTACTTCAGAGATAACATCTTCAAACAAACCAATCGTAATCGACGCAAAAATGGCCGTGATTAAGTTAATGCCTAACCAAACGCCGCGTCGCTTTGAGCTTCGAACAATAGGGGCGAAGAGGTCATCACCTTCGTCCATACCTGTACCCGCCATCAATCGAGCTTCGTAAATTTCGCGTTGAGTGCCCAGAGCAAACTGCCAGTCGATGATACCCACTAAAGTACCGTCATCTTTGACTACTGGAACAAGTGACTGTGTTGCGTGCTCTAGAGCTTCTACACCTTCGGCAAGCGTTAAGTGCGCATTGATCACGGAAGTATCTTCTAATACGAGGGTCTTTATTCTTTCCGCGCTGTCAGCAAGTAGAATGTCGGTATAAGTGACGATACCAATGAACTTCTTCTTTTTGTTGATCAGAAAAATATACTGTGGCGACTCATAGTGGTACTTATCCAACAGCATTTTTGCACGAGCAACGGTAATGCTAAATGGCAGGGTGTAGACTTTTCTATCCGCCCAGTGACCAATCTCATCATCACCAAACTCGTTTGCTTGGTCATAGAGTTCAAGTTCGTCGCGGCTTATTAAACGCAGAGCTTCGGTAACGATATCGTCAGGAAGTGAATCTTCCCACTCGATAAGAGATAAGTTATCCAGCTTGGCAAGTGTGAGTTTTAGTTCTGTGTCAGAAAGGCTCTTAATAACGGAAACACGTACATCCGCACGCATTTCTGTCAATACATCAATGTGCATTTCCAGTGGCAGACTACGCCACATTCGAACACGTTGATCAACGGGGAATGCTTCAAGAATAAGTGCGATGGAGCCTGAATCTAGAACGTTTTCGACCAGTTCATTTAGAAGGCTAATTTGCTGCTGGTCATCATCTGCTTTCGCCAGCATTTCAATGTGTTGTGCTAAGTCTTGATATTCGCTCAACGTGTAACTCCGATTAGCCAAGGTTGTAAATATATTATTGATGCCGAGGTAAAGTTGGCAACGTATTGTTAGGGTGGGCTTTTGTATTTATAAATATGTTTGAATATCGCGCCATGCTCCTAGCGTGGTTAACTTACCATAATTCTTTTTAAATGCATGGGTATTTTCGAGAGGCGTTCGGTATATAGTTTTGTGTAAGTGCTTAAAAAATGGGCTAAAAGGTGAATATGTTACAAAAAACTAGCAAGCAGCTCCCTTTTCTTCAATGTTAAGAAAAATGGATACCCTCTGGATCAATAGCAAGTATCAGATCTTCGGGTGAAATATCCGGAGTATTCATCATGCGAGAAACACGTTGGAGAGATGACAGAATCTGCGTTTGCTCCCATTGATCCAGTGCTTGAAATTGCTCAATGAAATTATCTTGTAGCAGTTGCGGAGCTTGTTCTAAAACATTCTCACCTTCGGTTGTAATAACCGCATGCACTTTACGTTTGTCTTTAGTGTCGCGTTCTCTCTTTATAAAGCCACGTTTTTCGAGACGGTCAAGAATACTGGTAGCTGTTGCTTGGCTCATATTGCTGTTGACCGAGAGTTGTCGGAGCGTCATTTTTGGCGATGATTGAATAGTTCGCATCAACAGTAATTGAGGGCTGGTTAAGCCAAAATTCTTATTCAATTGCTTTGAATGCAGATCTATTGCGCGAACAATTTGCCTTATCGATATCAACACTTCATCGTGGGTACTCAAGTAAACCTCCTAAGCCGTGTTTTAGAAAAGGGGTTACTGAATGACAGTAACCCCGCAGACGAATAGAATCAGATAACTCTATTTTCTCAGAGCTTCATCTTCATAGAACTACATTACATAGCGGCTTTTTTAGCTGTCTCAATCCATGAGTCGAATGTTTTTTGGTTCGCTTTGATCCAACCATTCGCGTGTGCTTCGATGTCTTTCGCCGAGTTATGGCCTTGGCTCATCATCATGTTTTCAGCACTGACGTCGTTGATGTTCAGCTTCATGATTTCAAACAATTTCGCTGCTGCTGGGTTTTGTTCAGCAAATTTCTTGTTTGCGACGATCTTCATTGAGTTCATTTCGAAGCCGTAGTTTTTACCATTTGGTAAAGCCGTATCGACGTTTGAACGATCGCCTGGCAGTGAAGAGAAAGGTACTTCTAGCCATACCACATCTTTACCAGGAACCAATACACCACTTACCCAGTATGGCGTCCATGTGTAATACAAAATGGAATCGCCTTTTTTGTAGCGAGAGATGGTATCAGCAATGATCGCGGCGTAGTTGCCTTGGTTATGCGTGATGGTGTCTCTTAGACCGAATGCATCGATTTGGTGCTCAATGACACTTTCACAGCCCCAGCCTGGGTTACAGCCTGTTAGGTCAGCTTTTCCATCATTATTGGCATCAAATAGCTTGGCAATTTTAGGGTCTTTCAACTGTTCAATATTGGTGATGTTGTATTTTTCGGCGGTTTTCTTGTCAATCAAATAGCCTTGAGCAGCACCTGAAATATACTCACCTTTACGATAGAACTTGTCGTAGCCGCCAGAAGCTTTAAATTTGTCATCATGTAGTGGCGCCCAGTTTACGGCCAAGTAAGTAGCGTCACCTTCCGCAATAGAGGTGTAACCAACGTTATAGTCCACTTCTTTGGTCGCTTTAACGTCGTATCCGAGTGCTTCCAAGGCTTTGTTTACAATTAAGGTTTGGAATGTTTCTTCCGCTACTGTCGACTGTACTGGTTGGACTGAAATACCTTCACCAGGTAAAGACGCCGCGTATGCGGATGCGCTCACAATTGAACTCATTGCAATACTGCTGGTTAACAAAGTCTTCCATGCTAATTTCATTTCTGTTCTCCTAGTTTTTTGTTTCCTTCGGTATGTGTGAGTTTCCGTTTGATGCGGTATACAAAGGACGCAGGACCTTTCTGATACCAGCGAGTTTTTGTATCGTTGCTCTCGCTACCCACTTTCTGCGTAATTCGATCCAGTAGAATGGCGAGTATCACAATACCTAAGCCACCAACTGCAGCCAGTCCCATATCTAATCGTCCGATACCGCGTAGTACCATTTGTCCTAGTCCACCGACGGCGATCATCGAGGCAATCACCACCATAGAAAGCGATAACATAAGTGTCTGGTTGATACCTGCCATAATGGTTGGCATCGCTAATGGTAGTTGGATGCGATAAAGCATTTGTTTAGGGCTTGCACCAAATGCGTGTCCTGCTTCAATTAGTTCTTCAGGCACTTGTTGGATGCCCAATATGGTTAAACGAACAATAGGGGGCAGGGCGAAGATAATCGTCACGACGACGCCCGGCACATTACCAATACCAAATAACATTACAATCGGTACTAGATAGACGAATGCTGGTGTGGTTTGCATTGCGTCCAAAATTGGTCGTACTATTTTTGCTGCGGTATTACTCCGGGCAAGCCAAATCCCCATTGGTAAACCAATCAACAGACAGAAAAAGACGGATGTCATTACCAAGGCCAGCGTGACCATTGCTTCATCCCACGCCCCGATAAATCCGATCACCAACAAAGAGAAGAAGGAGCTTATGCCTAAACGAGGACCAGCAAACTGCCATGCCAATAGAAATAGAATTAGCAGCATTATAGGAGCTGGAGTATTAACCAGCGCACCTTCGAATGAACTCAAAATGAAATCAATTGGTACTCTGACCGCTTGAAATAACGGGCGTCCATGTGTCACAAGCCAATTAAGTGCCGTTTCAACCCAGTTATCAAATGGGATAATGGCGTCCTTAAACGGGTGCATCCAGTCAAATGAATCGGGTTGTGTCTGCGCAGCATTGAGCCAATCATTGCCTGCTGTGGTCGCATTTGTAGCCGTTGACCAAGGGTCACTGCTTGCTGCGTCTGTTGCTGATTGTGTCGCTGCTCCCCACGGGTCGGCTGTTTCCGGAGCGCTAGAAACATTGTCTGTAGCCATGTTTATTCCCTGTCTAAAGTTTGAAGTAAGCGAGATTTGGTAATAACACCAAAATACTGTCCTTGTTCGTCGACGACGGGTACCGCATAAGGTACTTCTGCCACTTGACTGATGAGTTCGCCGACGGAAACGTCTGGATGAATGGTGATAGTGTCAGAAAGCAGGGCACTGCTGAGAGAACGATGTTCCTTCTTCGCTTCATTCAAACTGTGAATTGAAACAATACCGCTGAATTTGTTGGTCCTATCAACGACGATGCCAAAGTCGCGGTCGTGATCCATGAGTAGTTGCAGTGCTGCAGCCGGTCCGTCGTTATCGTGTTTTTTAAATACCGCTGCAGGCTTTTTACGTGCAATGTCTTTGGCACTGAAGACCGACGCGACATTCACTCCACGGAAGAACGAACTGACATAGTCATTGGCAGGATTGTGTAGAATCTCATCAGGGGTTCCCACCTGAACAACCACACCGTCTTGCATAATGGCGATACGATCACCTATACGCATTGCTTCGTCTAAGTCGTGGGAGATAAAAACAATGGTTCGTTTGTCATCGTTTTGCAGACGAATAAGCTCATCCTGCATTTCAGCTCTTATCAATGGGTCAAGTGCTGAGAATGCTTCATCCATCAAGAGTATGTCAGGGTCATTGGTTAGTGCTCGGGCAAGACCAACGCGCTGTTTCATACCACCTGATAATTCATCAGGAAAAGACTCGCAATAGGCATCTAGCCCAACACGTTCTAATGCTTTTTTTGCGCTCTTGTGTCTAGTCGCTTCATCAATACCTGCAAGTTCAAGCCCAAAAGCCGCGTTTTCCAACACCGTCATATGAGGCATCAATGCGAAGTTTTGAAAAACCATAGAGATGTTTTGACGACGAACTAATCTTAGGTCTTGTTCTGAGATGTGGGCTATATCCTTACCTTTAATCAGGACGTTGCCCTTTGTTGGCTCTATCAAGCGATTAAGCAATCGAACTAATGTTGATTTTCCTGAGCCTGACAAACCCATTATGACGAAGATTTCGCCTTCATTGACTGTGAGAGAGACATCTTTTACCCCCACGGTAAGTCCTGTCTGTTCAAAAATCTCATCTTTACTTAACCCTTTTTCTATCAGGGGGAAAGCTTCACTCGGTGTTTCGCCAAATACTTTATAGAGGTTTTTGACTTCCAGCATGGTAGACATGTTTTTCATCCTTGTTGCTGTACGGTTTTGACGTGACATATCAAAATAATTATTAGTACACTAATGAATAAATTTGATAATTACAAGGTGTTACTGATGTTGTTTATGTAAGTGGTGCGCTTATATTATTGATATTAAATGAATATTTGTAATTATAAAAATTTCAAATTAATTTGAGTAGGAATGTTTTGTGTGAAAATTAATTTTGAAAGTCTCAGCAGATAAGAACAAGAAAGAATGGAAATTCTCTGGACTTTTCTAGCGGGATATTTCGGTGGGAGTCGTTGAAATGGTTGTTTTTTGAAACAACATTTTTGCGTTTTTTTTACTAACATCTATCAAGTGTGTAGAAACAATAAAAGTTTGTCTTAACGACAAATTATTATGATTAGACACACCCTCTGTTTTGTCCGATAAAGCGCGTGACATTTAGGGTGTCAGGTGTGGCTCTTGAAGCCACTTCATTCTCTCTTAGTGTGTGAGATTAAATGTGGAACAATCATCTAAATTAGATCGCGTACGTGCTGATTATAACGTTCATTATTGGAGCCAAGGTTTCTTCGGAATAGATAACCATGGTGAAGTCTATGTGTCACCAAGGAAAGATGGCCAATATCAAACACAATTGAGTTCAATTGTGAGTCAGCTAGAAACACGCGGTTTGAATTTACCGGTGCTTGTTCGTTTTCCTCAAATCCTGCATCAACGTGTTCACAACATTTGTGACGCATTCAATCAGGCGATTGATGAATACGATTACCCGAACAAATACCTGCTGGTTTACCCAATCAAGGTTAACCAACAGCGTGAAGTTGTTGATGAAATCTTAGCGAGCCAAGCTCAGCTAGAAACAAAACAACTGGGTTTAGAAGCAGGCAGTAAGCCAGAATTATTAGCAGTACTTGCAATGGCGCAACAAGCAAGTTCTGTCATCGTGTGCAACGGTTATAAAGATCGTGAATACATGCGTCTTGCGCTGATCGGCGAAAAGCTCGGTCATAAAGTATTTATCGTACTAGAGAAGCTTTCTGAGCTTGATTTAGTGCTGAAAGAAGCAAAAAGCTTAGGCGTGAAGCCTCGCTTAGGTATTCGTATTCGTCTTGCATCACAAGGTGCGGGTAAATGGCAATCAAGCGGTGGTGAAAAGTCTAAGTTCGGTTTGGCTGCGGCTCAAGTGTTGTCTGTTATTGACCGCTTGAAGGCGGAAGATCAACTTGATGCGCTACAACTTGTGCATTTCCACTTAGGTTCGCAAATGGCGAACATTCGCGATGTGCGTAATGGTGTAAACGAGTCTGCTCGTTTCTACTGTGAACTTCGTGAACTGGGTGCAGACATTCAGTACTTTGATGTAGGTGGTGGTTTGGCTGTCGACTACGATGGCACGCGTAGCCAGTCTTCAAACTCAATGAACTACGGTCTGGTTGAATATGCTCGCAATATCGTTAGCACTGTTGGTGATGTATGTAATTTATATAATCAACCAAAGCCGACCATTATTTCCGAATCAGGTCGCTCTGTGACGGCGCACCACGCAGTGCTGATCACCAACGTAATTGGTACAGAAGGTTACACACCTGAAGCGATTGTTGAGCCAGAAGCGGATGCCCCGACTTTGCTACAAAACATGTGGCGTAGTTGGCAAACGTTGAACGATGATACCGATGCACGTGCATTGATCGAAATTTACAACGATACGCAAAGTGATTTGAATGAAGCACACATGTTGTTCTCAACAGGCGTAATTAACCTGCAACATCGTGCATGGGTAGAGCAGTTATCGCTACGCATTTATCATGAACTACGCATGAAAATGAGTGCGAAAAACCGTTTCCACCGTCCGATTTTAGATCACTTGCAAGAGCGTTTGGCGGACAAGTTCTTCGTCAACTTCTCATTGTTCCAATCGCTACCAGATGCATGGGGTATTGATCAGGTATTTCCAGTACTACCTCTATCGAACTTACAGAATGTGGAAGATCGCCGCGCAGTGATGCTGGATATTACTTGTGACTCAGACGGTGCGGTTGAGCAATACGTTGAGGGTCAGGGTATTGAAACAACATTACCTGTTCCTGCTTGGTCAAAAGATACCTCTTACTTGATGGGCTTTTTCCTCGTGGGTGCATACCAAGAGATCTTAGGTGATATGCATAACCTGTTTGGTGATACACATAGCGCAGTGGTGAACATCACAGACGAAGGCGAATCAGAAATCACTTTCATCAATGAAGGTGACACGGTAGAAGATATGATGCGTTACGTGCATATCGACGTAGACGCAATTAGAGCTAACTACCGTCAGCTAGTGTCTCAGCGTGTGGCTGAAAATGAACAGCAAGACGTGTTAGCAGAACTAGAGCATGGTTTAAATGGTTACACCTATTTGGAGGATTTTTAAATGAATGATTTGTTTACTAAAACGGATTATTCATTGTATTCAAATGCAATGACGTTCCTTCGCCAGCCGTACCAGAGAGATCCGCTAGAGTCGGATGCTGATGTTGTGGTGTTAGGCGTGCCTTTGGATATGGCGACTTCAGGTCGACCAGGTGCTCGTATGGGACCAGACGCGATTCGTCGTGCTTCGGTTAACTTAGCGTGGGAAGGCAAGAAGTTCCCATGGGATTTCAACCTGTTCAAACGCATCAAGTTAGTGGATGCGGGCGACTTGGTATTTGATTGCGGTGACGCAGAAGATTTCACCTACCGTTTAGAAGCGGCAACCAGTGAAATTCTAAAGAGTGGCAAAACAGTATTGGCATTGGGCGGTGACCACTTCATCACTCTGCCAATCCTTCGTGCCTACGCGAAACACTACGGTGAAATGGCACTGATTCACTTTGACGCGCACACTGATACTTATGCAAACGGCAGCGCGTATGACCACGGCACTATGTTCTATCATGCACCGAAAGAGGGTTTAATCTCTCCTCGTCATTCAGTGCAAGTGGGTATTCGTACTGAGTACAAACAGGAAGGTCACGGCTTCAACGTAATCAACGCGATGCAAGCGAACGATATGTCGGCGGACGAAATCGTTGAGCAAATTCGTGAAATCGTTGGTGATAAGCCAGTGTACTTAACGTTTGATATTGACTGTTTAGATCCCGCATTTGCACCGGGTACAGGCACTCCAGTCTGTGGCGGCTTAACTTCAGATAAGATTCTGAAAATTATCCGTGCACTGAAAGGTATTAACCTAATTGGTATGGACGTGGTAGAGGTTTCTCCGCCGTACGACCAAAGTGATCTGACTTCACTTGCAGGTGCGACGATTGCGCTAGAATTGCTTTACGTTTGGGCTTCAAACCCTGAGCGTGAATAAGCCATCTATCCCAAGTTAAATAATAAAATTGAAAGCCGAGAAGGGGAGATCTTCTCGGCTTTTTTATGCGCGTAACTCACGGGGTAATTATTCAACAGGTAGATACAGGCTTTGCTTTGGCGTATCTAGCACTACGTTAGTCATTACACGGCGAATTTGCGGGAACTGTTCCATGATGTGTTCAATAAATCCATCGTAACTTTTTGCATTTTCAGCCGTCACCACCACCATCAAATCGACATTACCAGTAACGTAAAATACTTGTTGAATCGAAGGTTGAGTTTCTGCCCAGCGTTTGAATTTATTAAGAACGGTGTAGTTGTCTCTGTCGATTTCTATTCCGGCAATAAAGGTCATCGGATGGGTGGAAAGCTCGGGTTTGATCACCGCAACTTCCGCTAGAATCGCCCCTTCATCCCTCAAACGTTTTATGCGTCTTTGCACAGCAGAAGCGGACAGACCTACCTGTTCGGCAATGATTTCACTCGCCATTCGGCAGTTGCTCTGCATCAGTTCCAGTATTTTCTTATCGAAATTATCCAGAGTGGTCTCACTCATGGTTTTCCTCTTGCGGTTATTCCGCATTATTGGTGTCTAAATGCGGTAAATCTTCCATGTGTTGCCAAGAATAGCGGATTTTACTTACCAATTGGAATCCACAATTAGTTCATTCGTACGGTTTAGAAAGAATAAACGGCCATCGACCTCATATGGTTATTGGTTAGAAACAACGGCTGGATTAAAAATGCTTAATAATGATTCTGACTCTAGGTTAAATCCTGAAACATTCGCTCCTGAGACTCTTGCTGTGCATGCCGCTATTCGGCCTGATCCTCATACTAACGCCATTGCTCCAAACATTGTAATGTCGGTAAATCACAGCTTTCTGCCGAATGAAGGCGCATTTTCAGCACAAGGCATGGAAGATATCTCCGACTCTCCGTTTCTCTATGCCGGTTGGACAAACCCAACGGTGCGCTTACTTGAACAGCGCTTGGCTATTTTAGAACAGGCTGAAGATGGATTTGCGACAGCAAGCGGGATGGCAGCGATCACTGCGGTATTTATGTCTTTACTCAAAGCAGGGGATCACCTTGTCATCAGCGATGTCTGCTATGCAGCTGTCTATGAATTTGCTACTCAAGTATTGCCTCAATATGGAATCGAAGTCACTGCAGTGGATACTTCCTGCATCAAAAACGTGCAAAGTGCATTGCGATCTAGCACTAAGTTGGTGCATATAGAGACGCCGTGTAACCCGTTGTTAAGACTAACCAATATTCAAGAGGTCTCCCTGTTGCTTAAAAACAGAGGAATTTTACTCAGTGCGGATTCGACCTTTTCAACCCCCGTTATTACCCAGCCAATTGCACTTGGGGCAGATTTGGTTATTCATTCTTTAACCAAGTTTATTAACGGACATGGAGATGTTCTTGGCGGATGTGTGTTGGGCTCAAAAGCCTTGATTAGCAAGCTTAGAAGCGTTGCTGGCGTCTATTTTGGTGCATCGTTAAGCGCACAAAGTGCGTGGCTAATTATGCGTGGGATGGAGACTATTTATCCACGGATGAAAGCGCTTTGTGAGTCGGCTCAAACCATTGCTGAGTGGTTAGAAAATCACCGCAAGGTTCTAAGAGTTTTATATCCCGGCTTGGAGTCTCATCAACAATTTTCTCTGGCGAAGCAGCAAATGGCTTTTTTTGGCGGCATTATTGCATTCCAAGTAGAGGATATCGAACTGATTGAGCAACGTTTTGCACATGAGTCGAAAATGTTTTATTACGCTTATTCCATAGGACATCAACGCAGTTTAGCTGTGGTGTTAAAAACCGATGATTTGGACAAGTCGACCTATCGATTTAGCCCAGAACAAAAAGCGAATTTTTGTCGAGAAGCAGGTAAAGGCGTGGTTCGACTTTCCATTGGTCTTGAGTCTCCAGTGGATTTGATTCGGGACTTAAGTCATCTTCTTAGATGAAAGCTGAATTTTTATGGCTTTTTATTGGTTTTAAATTCGGATAGTTATTGAAATGTTATTAGATTGTGTTGCATTATCTTGTGGTTTTTGATGTCAGTACGCGTTTGCGTGATATTCAATACAACATCGTATTTGTCATTGGACGAACAGAAAAATAACAAAATTTTTTATAAGGGATATTATGAAAAAATTTATTAAATCTTCAGCTGCTGGACTTGTTTTTGCCTGCTCTCTGCTTGGTGCCAATCAAGCAATGGCAGAGTCTGACCTAGAAGGTGTTCTTAGCTCAGGTGAATTAAAAGTTTGTTTCGACGCGGGTTACATGCCTTTTGAAATGAAAACCAAAGATGGCCGTTTCATTGGTTTTGATATCGATTTAGGTAAACACATGGCTCGTTCTATGGGTGTTAAGTTCACACCTGTAAACACCGCTTGGGATGGTATTATTCCAGCGCTTCAAACTAACAAGTGTGACATCATCATGGGTGGTATGACTATCACTCCTGAGCGCAACTTGAAAGTTAACTTTGCAGACCCGTACATTGTTATCGGTCAATCTATGATCATTTCACCTGCGCTTGAAGGTAAGGTTAAAAGCTACGCTGACCTGAATGATCCTAAATACACAGTCTCAACAAAGCTTGGCACTACAGGTGTTGAAGCTGCGAAGAAACACCTTTTCAATGCAAAAGTTGACCTATACGACACAGAAGTGGATGCTGTTTTACAGGTTGTTAACGGTAAAGCAGACGCTTTCGTGTATGACTTCCCTTATAACGCAATCTACGCTGCTCAAAACAAAGGTAAAGTTGCGCACCTAGCAGAACCGTTCACTTACGAACCTCTAGGTTGGGCGATTCGTCAAGATGATCCGAACTTCCTAAATTTCTTGAATAACTACTTACGTCAAATCAAAGGCGACGGTACTTACGATCGTATGTATGACAAGTGGTTTAAATCTGACGATTGGTTGAAAGACGTTCAATAATTAACGCCTTAAGCTGTAGTCAACTGGGCAGCATAATGTTGCCCAGTTCATTAAAAAGAATAAAGAGAATCTGAGTGATGCAGTCAAAATCCTCAAAATGGATAGGACACGGAATTTACGTCCTAATTATGGCCATGCTTATAGGTGCGGTTTATTTCTCTGGGAAGAGTATCAACTATAATTGGCATTGGGATCGCCTCTGGCCATATGTCGTCAATACCGAGATGCAACAACTTCGTGCAAACGGCGACGGCACCGCTGTGGTGAAAGCGGGACAGCTAACCATTGAATTTGATGATTCGAGCACGCCTCAAATTATCGATCATTACACAACACTGATGGTTGGTAACGGTGATTTGGTTTTCCAAGGTGATACCGTTGCACAACTGAACGAATGGAAATTTGGTCCGATTGCTCATGGTTTATGGGTGACGGTCGAAATTTCCTTTATCTCCCTCATATTTGCGGTTTTGCTTGGCCTTGTGTTTGGCCTGATGAGGGTTTCTAAAAACCAGGTGGCGAGAAATTTATCTCTAACCTACGTTGAACTGATACGTGGCACGCCACTTCTGGTTCAAATTTTCATCGTTTATTTCTTTATCGGAACCGTACTCGATTTTGACCGCTTTACTGCTGGTGTTGTTGCGTTATCAGTATTTACGGGTGCTTATGTTGCTGAAATCGTACGTGCAGGTATTCAGGCCATTCCAACAGGGCAGATGGAAGCGGCGCGTTCATTGGGTATGACTTATCCAAAAGCGATGCGCTACATCATTCTTCCACAAGCTTTAAAACGTACGTTACCACCTTTGGCTGGTCAGTTTATTAACCTAATCAAAGACTCATCGCTGGTTTCTGTTATCTCTATTACTGACTTAACTAAAGCGGGTCGTGAAGTGGTCAGTGGCAGCTTTGCACCTTTTGAAGTGTGGTTTACAGTCGCAGCACTTTACTTACTAGTAACCGGGACTCTGTCTTGGGCAATTCAACGTTTAGAGAAGAGGTTATCAGCCAGTGACTAGTGAATACAACGGCGAAGATATGGTTTACGCCAGCAATGTTGACAAGTTTTATCCTAACGGTTGCCATGCTTTAAAATCGGTCTCAACCACGGTAAAACGTGGTGAAGTTGTGGTTATCATTGGACCTTCAGGTTCAGGTAAATCGACGTTTTTACGCACTCTGAACCAGTTAGAAGAGATCAGCTCAGGAACCATCATCGTTGATGGTTTCGATATGTACGCGAAAAGCACGGACATTAACGTATTGCGTCAAAACGTAGGAATGGTGTTCCAAAGTTTCAACTTATTCCCGCATATGACCGCGTTACAAAACGTTATGATTGCACCTTTGAAGGTGGCTAAGCGCCCTAAGCATGAGGTGGAAGGTGCCGCGAAAGTGTTGATAAAACGTGTAGGTCTTGAAGATCGCATGAACAACTACCCAACGCATTTATCCGGTGGTCAGCAGCAACGTGTAGCGATTGCCCGTGCGTTAGCAATGAACCCAGACTTGATGTTGTTTGATGAACCCACATCGGCCCTTGATCCTGAGATGGTAGGGGAAGTTCTGGACGTTATTAAAGGTTTGGCAAAAGAAGGGATGACCATGGTTATCGTGACTCACGAAATGGGCTTCGCTCGTGAAGTTGCAGACCGAGTGTTGTTTATGGAAGACGGTAAGTTGTTGGTTGATGATAGCCCGCAATCCGTGTTTGATAATCCAAGCCATCCTCGTCTGCAGCAGTTCTTAGCGAAAGTTCTGTAATAACAGCGATACGATTAAACCAAAACCGAGCTTTAAAGCTCGGTTTTTTCCTATTTGCTAATTACATGGCCCAAAGTATCAGCGCGAGTATTTGTGGTGAGAGTATTCGTAAACACATCACCAACGGATACACAGTGGCATAAGCTAACGCTGATGCACCACTTGATTCATGTAAGGCATTGGCAAATGCGAGCGCTGGTGGATCGGTCATTGAACCTGCCAACATGCCACAGATAGTGAGATAATTTATGTGGCCGAGCACTCTTGCTAAAATACCGACTGTAATGAGAGGGATTGCAGTAATCGCTACCCCATATCCCATCCAGCTAAGTCCATCGCCTTGCACTAGAGTTTCGACAAAGTTACCACCAGATTTAAGGCCTACGACAGCCAAAAACAGTACGATACCAATTTCCCGTAACGCCAAGTTGGCACTGGGTGGCATAAACCAGTACATTTTTCCGATACTGCCGATTCTAGCGAGAATGAGTGCAACGATCAGTGGGCCGCCAGCCAATCCGAGTTTGATTGCTGCTGGAAAACCAGGTAGGTAGAAAGGAATTGAGCCAAGTAATACACCTAAACCAATCCCCACAAATACAGGTAACATTTGTACTTGTTGCAATTTTTGGTGAGCATTACCAACCATACCACTAACTGCTTCTATGGCTTCCTGACGTCCAACTAAGTTTAAGATGTCACCAAATTGAAGGGTAGAATTGCTGGTTGGTATCAGTTCGACCCCTGCACGATTGAGACGAGAGACAACAACGTCATACTTTTCTTTTAGATCCAAGTCTCGAAGTTTTTTACCCAGAACCACCTCGTTGGTGACAACTAAACGTTGTACACGAAGCTCAGTTCCTCGCGTCGACAAGGATACATCCACTTCTTCACCTATAACTAAGCGCGCTTTTTCCAAAGCGTTCTTGTCACCGACAAGATGGAGTAGGTCATTAACTTCAATTCGAGAATCCGGTTTTGGTACCAGTAACTGTTCGTTGCGTTTTAGGCGTGAGCAAACAATATTTCCATCGCTCAGGGCAGGAATATCTTTCAAAAACAGTCCGTTTAAATTGGGGTTTTTAACCGAAATATTGATGGTGTGTAAGCTTGATTTTTTGTGACCATTTTTGATTTCAAACTCATCAGCCTCTTGGTTCACGTTGACGCGGAAGATAAGTCTAATCAACCACATAGTAAGTAATATCCCACAAATACCAAACGGGTAGGCTATGGCATAGCCCATACCCGTCATATCAAGCAGGTTTTCGTGGCCGCCTAGCTCCGTAAGGATTTGTTGACCCGCACCGAGAGAAGGCGTGTTGGTCACCGCACCAGAAAAGACACCGAGAATGACAGGTAACGGAACATCAAACAGATAGTAGAGAGCAACGGTAACCAGACAACCTAGCAGCACAATTAACGCAGCAAAAGCGTTGAGTTTTAAGCCAGAACTTCTCAGTGATGAAAAGAATCCGGGGCCGACCTGAATACCAATCGTATAAACGAATAAGATTAATCCAAACTCTTGGATAAAGTGTAAGGTGTGGTAGTTGAGTTCAACGCCCCAGGCACCAGTAAAGTGACCAACGAAAATGCCGCCAAACAGCACTCCGCCAATCCCTAAACCAACGCCATAGAGTCGCCAGTTCCCTATCCACAGACCTAACACCGCTACCAGAGCAAGGATACTGATAGAGAGTGCAATATCACTCATAGTAAGTCTCCTGAACAATTACAAAAACGGTTGACGGGCAATCGCTGTTGAACATCAGGCAGGGGTAGGCGTAAGAACTAAAACGTGGTTATGTCTACGGCTGGAGGGTTCAGATATAGGCGTTGAATGTTCAAGGTATCTCGAGTCATTCAACGTCACTTTATTGCCCTAACTATGCTATTAGTAATACTGCAATAGATTTAGATTGTTAACTCTAGTTATACAAAAGTGTGCAGTTTAGCAGGAAATAGATTTAGCCAATAAATATATGTTAAATAAGGGTAAAAAGCGTTTCTTAAATGCAAGTAAAGTAAACGCAGAGATCCTGAATGTAACATAATGTTTCGCTGTATATTCCCATTGATTGCGTTCGGTAAATAAGGTGAACGCTGTTTTAGGAATCTAACATTTGACCACTGGCATGCTGTAGAAGATGACAGATCAACTCTGTGGTTGTCGCAGGGTCACCAGCTTGGCGACAATAATCGATCACAGGGCCGCAGATCTCTTGGATCTCCATTGAGCGTCCTTTTTCTCGGTCGACCAACATGGATGTTTTGATTGCATCAAACTCACAGATAAGCTTAAACATCTCCGCTACGTCATCATCTGTCATATTCACATTCGCACACCTTGCTGCTCTCGCGGTTTCTTGCATGATCTTATATACGGTTTGTCTCAATACAGAATCTCTTGTGACGGTTTGAGTATCTTTCATCGTTAAAGCGGTAAGTGGGTTTATAGCGTTGTTAATGATCAGCTTACGCCACAATGCATAGCTGACATCTTCATAAAGCTGGTTTGGAATATCTGCAGAGTCGAAAACTGAGCCAAGTTCGCAAAGGAAATCTTTCAACTGTGGATTGGCAGATTCTGAAGGCCACGCACCGAAATCGATTTGTGCCTTGCCTGTCGCTTCAATCTTGCCGGGTTCCAGAACATGGGCTCCGATTCGTATTGCTAACCCGCCGATGGTGCGTTTTAATCCAACCGTATTGGCGATAATGCCTTCATTCATCACGCCGTTTTGAATCGAAAGTACAGGAGTATGGCACGCATCAAGCCACGGCTTCATTTGATCCATAATTAAGCTGGTTGTACTGCCTTTTGATGCAAGAATTAGCAAATCAAAATCATCGCCGTTGTAATCATCACAAAGCCCTTGAACATCGGTAGCCGAAACGGGGGCTGAAAAGAAAAAATCTGGATGTGTTATCTCAAGACCTTGTTGCTGTAACGCTTTTAAATGTTCACCTCTGGCAACAAAAACAACATCGTGTCTTGCATTAACGAGCTTTGCCGCATAGTAGCAACCAATACCACCTGCACCGATCATTGCGAATTTCAAGAGACTCCTCCTTAAGTACATATTCATAAGCAGAACCAGATTAAACGCTTCAGAAAGTAATCACCAGAGTTTAGTGAACAGGGCTATTCAATGAGATCTACTGCAAAAATAAAAAAAGCCACATCAACCTTGATGTGGCTTTCGCAAAATGCGGAATTAATAAGAAAAGTCAGTAGATAAAGTTCTCGTAATTAGAACGAGTATTTAGCTACAAATTTAACTGCGCTGCCGTCTTCTTTAACGCCATCTTTTTCGATTTCGCCATTTTGAAGAACGAAGTCAGTCTTGAACTCTTTAGTGACATCGTAACCTAAGCCTAGGTAAGCAGTTTGAGCATCGAATGAATTACCTTGGTAATCGCCTTCAGCGTACTGAACTGAGCCATAGATACGGAATAGGTCGATGGTGTATGTTGCTGCAACAGAATAAGTTTCACCATCGTTTGGAAGATCAAGTGTTAGCTCAACACTGTCATTTGCTTTCAAAGATGTTGCATTTTCAAATGAAATGTAACCAGCAGCCAATTTTAGTGAACCAAGGGTTAGATCTGCAGCTACACCGATAGAATCAGCTTCGTCACCATCAGAACCGTAAGCGATCGCAGCTGAGAAATTATCCGCTTTGTAATTTGCTGAAAGACCATAGTTTGATTCGTTGCTAGATTCGCTGTCAGTTTCATAGTTTGCTGATAGTTCTAATTTATCAATGGTTTTCTTGTAGCGGATACCTTGACCATTAACACCACCTTGACCAACGATATACAGGTTCGCACCTTCACCTGTTTTTGCCTTTTCAATTGCACCAAATGAGTTGCCAGTATCACCTAAAGATAGATTACCAAGCCCTGTGTGATCGAATTCTAGTTTGATGTCTTCAAACTTAGCCGTTCTGTCACTAGCGCTATCACCAGTATTGATTGCAAATGAACCGATAACTTTAGTTTCTTCATTTAGGAAATGCGTTGCTTTAGCTTTTAAGTGTGCATCAGTAAAAACATGCTCTGATTTGTCAGCTTGGTCTGCATTTACGTAAAGACCAACTGCTTTAGCCCAACCTGAAAGTTCAACAGTATTTGTGTCAGTAGCGTAGATTTCGCCTGCCGCTACAGAACCTGCTGCTAAAAGAGATACCACTGCTGCTAATGGTTTGATGTTCATATTTTACTCCATATTTTTATATTGATTACTCAAAAACGTAATCGAGTGTATTAATTTGCTTAACAACCTAATTTATTTGCTAGTGAGCAATATATTTTTATTAATCAAATCGACAGGGGGAATCTTATACAAAACAACTTTTAAATATATTGAAAATTTATTTTTGAAATATTATTTACGATCTACTTCATATTCGTTGTGGTATTGCTTCTTGTCGTTAAGTAACAAGTTTCAATGCAATCAATAAATTTGTTTATGCGATATTATTTAACGTATTCATTAATTTAATTCACATGGCTGTTTATTTTGAGATGTGCCTCGCGATAACTCTTGAGAGCTTGTTTACATTTGAGAAGATTGGTCTATATGGCAGTTAAACACTGATATTCCTTAAGTTGTTTGTAATTAATAAGGACGGTCACATAGGTTTTGTACGAAGGGTGAAGTTCTTTAGGTCTGAGATTGACCAAATAAGTAGACAGGGTTTTATATTTTCATTGAGTTAAATTTTATCTGGATCGCAAATTATAATACTCGAGTGTGATTATTTGAAACGTAATTTCAAATTGGATTGAGTGAGGTGGTTTATTGATTATAATAGCTTTTATTAAATAAGTGGTTTTGTTTGATTTTTATTCTAATTTTGGCTGTTTTTGTGTGGTGATTCGCATTTTAAAAATAGTTGTATTATAAATGTAAGAGATATTATGAACGGTCAGTTTCTAACAGTTTTAGTTCGTTGTTTCCCTTTTATTGCTTGGTTGCCGCAAGTAAAAATAGACGTTGTAAAAGCGGATTTATTAGCGGGATTAACGGGCGCTTTGATCGTTATGCCTCAAGGTGTAGCGTATGCAATGATTGCTGGCCTTCCTCCAGAATATGGTTTATACACCGCAATCATTCCTGCCATACTGGCGGCTCTATTTGGTTCCTCAAACCATTTGATTTCAGGGCCAACCGCCGCTTTGTCCGTTATTGTTTTCAGTACTATCAGCCAGTTTGCTGATACTGGGACACCTTTCTATATCCAGCTATGCCTTACTCTGACCTTCTGTGCTGGCATGGTACAGCTTTTGATGGGCGTGATGAGAATAGGAGCCGTAGTCAATTTTGTTTCTCATTCGGTTGTGATTGGGTTTACTGCTGGAGCAGCGGTTGTGATTACCGTTAGCCAATTGAGGCATGTACTCGGTCTAGACTACTCTTCGGCAAATACTGCGATTGAGAACCTATGGTTGGTAATAGTGCATCTTAACCAAGTTCAGGTTTTCTCATTACTTATCGCACTCGTCACCATCGTAAGCTGTATTGCAGCAAAGCGGTTGCTGCCAGCCATTCCAAATATGTTAGTCGCTATGGTGACGTCTGTTTTTTTGGCTCTTTTGCTTACTCAAATTGGCATTCACATCGATTACGTAGACCAAATTCAAAGCTCAACGCTACAGCTGTCAGCGCCAGAACTCAATTCAGCAATTATCGGAGAACTGTCCGGTGGGATTCTAGCGGTTGCATTATTAGGTCTGGTTGAAGCCATCTCAATTGGTCGTGCAGTGGCGTTGAAATCAAAACAACGTATAGACAGCAATCAAGAGTTCATCGGTCAGGGTATTTCAAACCTAGTGGGAGCATTCTTCTCCTGTTATATGTCTTCAGGCTCTTTTACCCGCAGTGGTGTGAATTTTAGTAGCGGAGCCAGAACTCCCTTAGCAGCAGTGTTTGCGGGGTTAATTCTGCTATTGCTAATGCCAGTTATGGCTGAGTATGTCAGCTATATTCCCCTTGCTGGTATGGGAGGCATCTTATTAGTTGTTGCCTACAACCTCGTTGATATTCCCTACATACGTTCGATCATCCAACAAGATAAGAAAGAGTCTGCAGTCTTAATAACGACTTTTGTTGCAGCCATTGTTTTACACCTCGAATTGTCTATCTACGTAGGCATCATGATTTCGATGTTCTTCTATCTGAGAAGAACATCTCGACCTGTTGTCGACAAAGTAACGTCTATCGAACTGGGTGTTGATCTAGCAAATTTTTCGGACACGCAGATCGTCAGAATCAACGGTTCTATTTACTTCGGTTGCGTAGAGCATCTACAGAAAGAACTGGACGCTATTGAGGTGAAACGACTCATTATTTTAGGAAAAGGGATCAATTTTATTGATCATCTTGGAGTGCAAATGCTGGCTGAACTCACCACTCAAGGTAATCGAGAAGTCTATTTCTGCCATTTTAAAGCGAACGCTAAACAAGCATTGCTTCATGGTTCTTCCGTTTTCAAAGAAACCCATTTTTCAGAACGCCTAAGCCCACTTTTGTCAAAGTAGCGAGTAGATGTGCATTGATAATCGGTGCCCGAGAAGTTGGAAGGTGCGAATTTTACATTGTTTAGAAGGATATTGAGTCACTATGAAAGCAACCCAGTTTAATGAAATTGAACATCCCCATCGCCGTTACAACCCTTTGTTGGGGGAATGGGTGTTGGTTTCTCCACATCGAGCGAAGCGACCTTGGAGTGGACAACAAGAAATGCCAGCAGCAGAGGTTTCAATCCGTTATGACAAGTCATGCTTTTTATGTGCAGGTAATGAGCGAATCAGTGGAGATGTGAATCCAAACTATACGGGTACGTTTGTATTTAAAAACGATTTTGCTGCGTTAACAGATGACACGCCGGAAAAGGATTCGACGGATGATCCGATATTTAAGCTGAAAAGTGCAAAAGGAGAAAGCCGAGTGATCTGTTTTTCTCCAGATCACAGTCGCACATTGGCAGAGCTCTCACACACTGAAATCGAGCAAGTAATTGCAACCTGGATTAAAGAGACGAACAGCTTAAGTAAGCGTTATCCTTGGGTTCAGATTTTTGAGAACAAAGGTGAAACCATGGGATGTTCGCAGCCTCATCCACATGGACAGATTTGGGCAAACAGCTTTATTCCGACCATGGTGAGTAAAAAAGATTATCACCAAAGAGAGTATTTTGAGAAACAGGGTTCGCCGTTACTGCATGACTATGTACAGCGCGAACTGACGCATAAAGAACGGGTTGTCGTAGAGACAGAACATTGGGCCGTGGTGGTGCCTTATTGGGCAGGCTGGCCTTTCGAAACACTTGTTCTGCCAAAAGCGAAAGTGAGTCGTATCACTGAGCTCTCTGAAGAGCAGCAAGCCGATTTGTCCATCGCTCTGAAAGAGATCACTACCCGTTATGACAATTTGTTCCAGTGTTCTTTCCCATACTGCATGGGGTGGCATGGTGCGCCTTTCTCCTTGGGAGACAATAGTGACCATTGGCAAGTTCATGCTTCATTTTTACCTCCTCTTTTACGTAGCGCGACGGTAAGAAAATTTATGGTGGGTTATGAGATGTTTGCTGAGTCTCAGAGAGATTTAACGCCAGAGCAAGCAGCAGAAAAACTCCGCGCTGTAAGCAATGTTCATTACCGAGAAAAATAAATTTAAGTTCTTAATTTTAATCTATAAAGAGTATTCACTATGACCGAGAAAGTATTTCTACGTCCATTGCCATCAGCGTTGGACGAGCAAAGTGTCGTTAATCATTTACCAACTGTTGTGGAATCGATTCGTCGCAATATCGCTAAAATTGGCGAGCGCAACCCGAAGATAGGTACGGCTACTAACCAGTGGGACTACTGTGATCAATTTGACTGGGTTTCGTCATTCTGGACTGGCGAGTTATGGTTGAGTTACCAACTGACAGGGCAAGAGGTATTCAAGAACAGTGCAAAACTGCGTAAGAACTACTTTGCCAATATGCTTCTAGATCCGTTCTGGCTCGACCATGACTTAGGCTTTCAATACAGTCTTAGCTGTGTTGCAGATTACAAACTTACTGAAGATGAAGAGTCGAAAATGATGGCGTTGAGAGCCGCTGATCATTTGATTCACCGCTTCAGAAAAATTGGTGGTTATATCGTGGCATGGAATGATACCCATCCACTCGGCCCTGAAGTGACGCTAGGTAAGTCAATCATCGACTCTCTACAAAATACAGCATTGCTATTCTGGGCTTCTGAAATTACAGGATCACCTGTTTATGCAAATGCGGCAAAGCGTCACAGCGAGACGCTAGCGAAACATATTGTTCGAGATGATTTCTCTACCTATCACTCTTTCAACTTCGATCCCATTACTCAGCAACCATTGAAAGGTGAAACGTTCCAAGGTTATGCGGATGACTCTTGCTGGGCGCGTGGTCAGTCTTGGGCTATTCATGGTTTTGCTCAGACATACTTGTATACAAAAGATGAGCAGTTTTTAACGCTGGCAAAGAAACTGGCTAAGTACGCAACTGATCATATTACTGATGATGGCGTTCCTGTTTGGGATTACCTGCTTCCAAGTGATGAAATTCAATACAAAGACAGCTCTGCTGGTGCCATTACTGCGGCCGGTTTACTGCTTATCGCTCAATGTATTGAAGACGAAGAAGAAGCAAAAATGTACCGAGAGTGGGGATTGTACCTGCTTCAAGGTCTGATTAAGCAGTGTGACCTAACTCATGATGAAAGTGCGCTTGGTCTACTGGCTCATGGGGCATCTTTTGTCAAAGTGGGTCTAAGCGACAACATGCTTCCTTATGGCGATTACTACTATCTAGAAGCGTTAATGCGTGCGAACGGATATCAGAACTTCTTCTGGTAAGCCCTCTGATTGTCTTCACCTTTATTTTTTGATTTACGCGGGCAAATCTGCCCGCTGATTTAACGTTTTGGAGTTTGAACATGAAACAGGTTTCTTCAACCAAAGGGCACATGACATTGCCTGTTGAGGTTGGACAAGAAGAAGTGGTGTTGGATTTATACCAACGTTGGCAAGCGGACGCTTTGCGAGACAGTGATGGCACTACTATGCCGGAATCATTAGCAAAGCAAGACAGCGATATTTACTCAGTGGTGTGTCTGGTGCGTGCCGACCAACAGTTTGCCAATCAACACCCTGAATATTTACACCGCAAATATCTTATGTCATTTCCGGTCACAGCGATGGCCGAGACGCTTGTAATCCAGCCTCTTGATGGCTATAGCAAAGACAAGTATGAGCTTGATGATGACAGTGACCCTAAATGCTGGTGGGAAGTACGCAACCGCACGACTAATACCGTTATTGATGTGTCGCTGTGGGAGTTCGATGCCTCAACTCAACAAGTTTTGATCAAGCAAACACAGCCATACCATGAATACACAGTCACCTTTATGGCTCGTCAGGTGTGGGACAGCGTATCTATGTACAATGCGCTAACCAATGATTGGAAAGGGCCTCGTATTAAGAGCTTGGATCCTTATCATCCTGAGTGTCGCCAACATTTAATTAAGCACTTTGCGCAATGGTTGGATGAACATCCAAACACCACAGTAGTGCGATTTACGACTTTCGCATTCCTGTTCGTCATTGATACTGGCGAGCAAAATCAGGATATCTATCGCGACTGGACGGGTTATGGTGAAACCGTCAGCCCACGAGCATTAGAAGATTTTGCAAAGCGTTTTGGTTACCGTTTATCGCCAGAAGATTTCGTGGATGCGGGTTATTACAACGGTACATACAAAGCGCCATCAAAGCGTTACCAAGATTGGATGACTTTCGTTCAGGAATTTGTGGTTGATTTCGCGGCTGAGTTAGTTGCAATGGCGCACAACGCTGGAAAGAAAACTGCCATGTTCCAAGGCGATCACTGGATTGGTACTGAACCATTTTTAGAAAACTACCAAAACATTGGCCTTGATATCAACATTGGTGCGGTTGAAGACGGGGTCGCACTCCGTCGATTAACAGACTCCATGGGAGAGCAAACTCGCGAAGCGCGTTTCTATCCTTATTTCTTCCCAGATGTTTTCCGTGAAGGTAATGATCCTGTCGTTGAGTCAATGTCTAACTGGGTGAAAATTCGCCGAGCGATGTTACAAAAGCCTCTGGACAGAATTGGTTACGGTGGCTATTTGTCATTAGCCAACAAATTTCCGCATTTTATTGACCATGTGACCGAGATATCTCGTGAGTTTGGCGATTACCTGCAACACACTCAGGGTACAGAATCTCAGAAGTTGACGGGCAAAGTTGCGGTATTAAGTGCTTGGGGTAAGGCTCGTAGTTGGCTGCAAAACCAAGCTAGAGATCAACGTTTCTACGTACCGCCACGTCCAGATGTGATGGAGTTTGTCGGCAATAACTTGCTGGAGTGTTTGGCAGGCTTGCCATTTGAGGTTGAGTTCATCAGCTTTGACGACATTATCCAAAACGGTATAAGTGAAGATATCAAGGTTATCATCAATACGGGTGATGCCAACTCTGCATGGAGTGGTGGTGAATGTTGGGAAAATAGTGAAGTA
Source organism: Vibrio sp. C8 (assembly GCF_054051265.1). Taxonomy (NCBI): domain Bacteria; kingdom Pseudomonadati; phylum Pseudomonadota; class Gammaproteobacteria; order Vibrionales; family Vibrionaceae; genus Vibrio; species Vibrio sp. C8. The sequence goes on along the minus strand of NZ_JBPAOE010000007.1, from coordinate 74,102 downwards.
CTGGTCGCACTGCGTAAGTTTGTTGGTCAAGGTGGTGGTTTGCTTGGGGTGTGTGACCCTTCAGCGTTTCAGAAAAATGGACGCTATTTCCAACTCGGTGATGTATTTGGATTAGAGAAAGAGACGGCACTGACTATGGGCCGCGTGGCGATGCCGTTGTCGATTGCGAAAGAACATTACCTAAGTCAATTCGTTACTGAGGGACTAGACTTTGGCAACCCTAGTTACGTATATCCGCAGGCGACAGATATTGTAGTGTTGGCTGCACAAGGTCAGCACCTTGCTTTAACGGCGCGCAATTATGGTCAAGGGCGCTCGGTATACATGGGTAATCTACCATTCAATATGAAAAATGCCCGTTTATTACAGCAAGTATTGATATGGCTAAGCCACAATGAGACACAGCAGCATGCGTGGTTGTCAGACTATCCAAATGTTGATGTCGCTTATTATCCGCAAACTGACATGGTCGCTGCCGTTAACTACGTAAGTGAGCCTCAGCAAGTGACGGTATCTAACGCTCAAGGTGAGTTAGTGAATGTTAGCTTAGACGGTTATGAATGGAAGTGGATCTCCAACTAACCGTTCGCTAAACAGGGATAAAACAAAAGGTGCATGGGATGCACCTTTTTTTACGTCTATGACTGTCGATAGGTAGGTTAATCACTGACCGACCGCGATTAACCTAGCACTTTAACGAGTCTTTTCGTTCTTGATTGACTCATCCAAAAGCTTTTGCATTTGCTCTACTTTTTCCGGCATGACATCAGCAAGGTTGTTTAACTGGCCGATGTCATCAAATAGATCATACAATTGAGCCGATGACATATTACCTTTCTCATTACCAGTATATTGACAGATGAAGTCGTCATCATGAGGTGGAATGTAGGCGTAACGTTGATCGCGGAACACTTTTTTATATTGCATTCCTTCCAGCACCATACTCTCACGTCCATATGGGTCACGACCGATTAACGCTTCGAGTTGTTGTTCGCTATCAGGGGCTTCGTCTTCTGTCAGTTTGTAGCCAATGACTTTCGCCAGGCTATGGTAAAGATCGACTTGGTTGATTAATGCATGACTGTGCTTTTCGCTGATAGTTTCAGGCCAGCGAACGATGAATGGAACGCGAGTACCGCCTTCGAACAAACTGTATTTCCCGCCACGTAAAGGTCCTGCCATTTTATGCTGACCATTGAGCTCTATTGCTTGGTCTTTATAGCCATCATTGAGCACAGGGCCATTGTCGCTAGAGAAAATGACGATGGTATTTTGCTTGAGCCCCAGTTCGTCAATTTTGTTAAGAACCTGACCAATGCACCAGTCCATTTCTACGATGACATCACCACGCACGCCGTATGGAGTAGCACCCCTGAATTTAGGATTTGGAATACGCGGTACGTGAGGTTGATGCATCGCGTAGTATAGGAAAAACGGCGTGTTTTGGTTTTGTTCTATGAATTCAATCGCTTTATCTGCGAAACGCTCGCCCATGGTTTCGTCATCCCAAATCGCAGATTGTCCACCGCGCATATGACCAATCCGGCTGACGCCATTAATGATGCTGCCATCATGTCCATGGTCATACATTACATCGAGCAATTCTGGATGGCTACGCCCATTGGGAACATCTAAAAATGCTTTGTTCCAGTCGTAGGTCACTTCAATCGGGTCGTTTGGGTCTAGGTTTTCTACATTGCGATTGTCGATATACACACAAGGTACGCGGTCATTGGTGGCTGCCATGATAAAGGATTCATCGAAACCAACATCATTCGGTGTGCCTGAAATTGGTTTGTTGAAATCAAGGTTGCCGTCGCCTAAACCCAAATGCCATTTGCCCACAATACCAGTGTTGTAACCTTGTGTTTTGAACATTTTAGGCAGTGTTGGCTGATCTTTACTGATGATTTGTGCTGCGTCACCGGGTAATACTGCTGCGTTAGGGTTTCGCCAAGGATAACTGCCGGTCAGCAAGCTATAACGAGAAGGAGTACAAGTTGCTGCAGTGGCATAACCTTGATGAAACTTAATGCCTTCGTCTGCCAGCTTGTCGATATTTGGCGTGGGAATATCGTTGGCACCATAGCAACTCAAGTCGCCAAAACCTAAGTCGTCGGCATAGAGAATGATGACATTAGGAAGAGTATTGTTCATTAACAGTCCTTAAAATGCGGATAAGGTAATATATCGTTTAGAATTTTCAGCTCTGCCCAAGGGTCTTGGATACGAGCCAGTTCTGCAGCAAGTAGTGAAAGTAGTTCTTGAGTGAGAGAAGCGGATGCTTGCCAAGCGATGTTGGCTAACTGGTAAGGGTCTCTCTTATTATCGAATAGTAAAATGCTATCGAGCTTAAGCTTGCGGTCGATTTCCAAGGCAAAGGTATAACGGTCAGTCCTAATTCCTCTGCTTTGTGCGAAGTAGCTAACTACTTTACCATTCTCGTCTTTTTCGCCATCTAAATTGCGAATGTAAAGGGCACAGTTCGAATGAACGTTATTCTTGTTGTCGACAATCGACGACGCTTTGCTTTGGCCTGTGATATTGGTTGGTAAGTTCTCTTTTAGACCTAGCATATCCAAAATCGTTGGCATGATGTCTGCGCTGTTTAAAAAGGTTTCAGACACTTTAGGCAGATTTTGATCAACGTCTTTGACTAAGAATGGTACGAGGAACGCTTCTTCAAAAATAACGTTTTTTGCATCTGTCAGACCTTGGCTGCATAAGGTTTCACCATGATCGCTGGTGAACACCACGATAGTGTTATCCCATTCACCAATCTCTTTTAGTGTTTCAACAATTCGTCCGAACTGCTGGTCAACGCCGCTGACATTGGCAAAGTAATATCTCGCGCTTGCGGCCTTCTCTAAATCCAGTTTGGCGTTGTCACGCACCAGAAGTTGTTCATCGATAAATGCCTCATAAAGCTGTAGGTCTTGCTCACGACAGTCTTCTAAACTTTGATAAGGGCTATGAGGAGGATTCATAGAAACGAAAAGAGCAAATGGACTGCTCGGGTCTCTTTCCGCGTTCTCATTCTTTAAATAAGCGATAGCTTTGTCTGCTTCGTGTTCAGCAGACCAAGTGTGAGGTTCGTGTCTCACGCCATCTGTATCGTAGTAGTGGGGGTTACGATGTTCGTCAAAGGTACCGTAACCATACCAGTAATGAATTCCATGTCTGCGCTGTGGCTCAGTATAAGAATCCCATGCAGGGACTGAGGAATCGACATACTCTCCGGGCTTATCAGGCGCATTAGGGGTTGGTAAATCAAGGTGCCATTTTCCAATATAACCAACGTGGTAGCCAGATTGAGTCAAAATGTCGGTAAAGCAAGTTGTACTAGCGGGGAGGTCAGATATTACTCGATCAGAATTACAGTTAAGGGGAACACCACTTTTATTTGGATACTCGCCGGTAAATAAACTTCCGCGATGAGGACTGCATACCGGGCAATTACTCACAGCGTTCGGTAATAAATAGGCTTGTTGAGCGAAATTATCGAGGTTAGGTGTATATACTGGGTCAGATTTTCCAGAACAATGTTCTTTAAATAGTAATTCATTCCACAAACTCATCGACATTTGTCGGAATTGATCTGGGAATATATAGAGTAAATTTGGGTTATTCATATAGACAACTTATGTATGAAAAATAACAGGATTTTATAACTATTTAGTTGAGTGTTTTTATGGCATTTTTTTAACTTACTCGCAAACTATAAATTAATAATTTGTTCGATATATTCTTATCTACCTCATAGGTTTAATGATTTAGTATTTTCTTTTTCGAAACTCAATGAAGCAACTCATATGCACATATTTACATCGAAACCAACCGCTTTAAATCCATTTCATGTACTTATTAAGCCCATTGGCCCCTTGTGTAACCTAGATTGTGATTACTGCTTCTATCTCGATAAGACAGCATATTTTCCAAATCAAAATCGTTTTGATATGAGTGACGAACTTCTAGAAGCTCATATTAAGGGATACATCGAAAGTCAGCCCCGTGGCACGGTAGAGGTGACCTTTGGCTGGCAAGGGGGAGAGCCGACTCTACGCGGTATTGACTTTTACAAGCGAGCCATTGCCTATCAGCAAAAGCACAAACGAGAGGGAATGAATGTGTTGAACACATTTCAGACCAACGGTGTGCTTATCAATGATGAATGGGCCCAGTTTTTGAAACTGAATCGTTTTCTGGTGGGTATTAGTCTTGATGGCGACGAAGAGTTGCATGACCGCTACCGCAAACATCGAAACGGCAAAGGATCTTATCAGCAGGTAGTAAGAGGGCTACGTTGTCTTCAAAAGTATGAAGTGGAATACAACGTGTTAACCGTGATTCAAGCAAATAACGGCAATCATGGTAAAAGGGTTTATCAACATCTCACATCACTTGGTGTTCAATTCATTCAATTTATTCCGGTCGTTGAAGCTGAGAAAGGCAAAGGTGTCACAGATCGAACTGTCGGAGCAAAGCAATTTGGTCGCTTCATGATTGAAGTATTTAACACTTGGCGTGAAAACGATATTGGTCGAGTGTTTGTAAGCCACTTCGACAATGCATTGGGCATGAGTTTGGGTATGCCTTCATCGAGCTGTGTTCATTCGCCAAGCTGTGGAAATAACTTAGTCATTGAGCACAACGGTGATGTGTACAGTTGTGACCATTTTGTTTATCCGCAATTTAAGCTGGGCAACATAAAACGCAGCGACTATCCGGATCTGATTGAAACACCAATCCAGCAGAACTTTTCTCGCGGAAAACCATCGTCAAGTACGCTGCATTGTAGTCAGTGTTCACAACGTTATTTGTGTCATGGCGCTTGTCCAGCTCAGAGAATCAATCAAAAAGGAGAGATCTCGTTTACTGAGAAACACTATCTGTGTGAAGGATACTTTATGCTTTTCTCCTTTATAGAACCGTATTTAAAAGCGATGGGTGAATGTTTAAGACAACAACTGCCGGTTATTTATTACTCACATTTCATCAAAGGGTCAGAATAAATAATATGGAAGTGAGTAAATATCTTCTTCTATAAGTGCGATGAGCTTAATAATTTAGGGGTTCCATTTTCTTTCATTTATGTTCTGTTAATTTATTTTTAATAATATCTGTAAAAATGTGAATCACTATTTCGTTAAAAAATGCGATGCAATCGAAAAATAACAGAGGTGAATGGATGGAGTTATGACCCAGATATCGAAAATATAAAAAGTCGTTTTAATAATAATAATCCGTGGTATTAAATTATTTCCAACGAAGTGGATTAGTTAACTGAGTGATTATTTATAATGTCTGTGTGCTGGAAAGATTTAACCGATAAAGACAATTTATTTGCGACTCGTCAGAGCGTTGCAGAATTAGCCAAGAATGTGTTGCACCAACACGTAATGATTATTTCCGGCCAAGTTAAATTAGATGTTCAAGCAAATAGTGCCGCCCATTACACTCGTCAAACGGCGGATATTGAATATGTATGCCGTTTATTATGGTTAGCGGTTCCGGCAAAGCATGTTCATCCTGAAATCAATCATTTGTTGAGTCAGAGAATCATTGATGGAACTACGCCTGATTCTCGTTATTTTTGGCAATCAGCAAAAGACTATGATCAACGAGTTGTAGAAATGTCGGCCATCGCGATGGCGCTGGTGGAAGCGCCTGAAATCTACTGGCAACCTTTAACTGAAGAGCAACAAACGAATTTATCTGATTGGTTGCTATCGTCTACCTACATCGCACTGCCACCCAACAATTGGTATTGGTTCCGCGTATTAGTTTTGGAGTCTCTGTCATCGCTTGGTATTGCTGTTGATGCGTTGAACTTAGAGTGTGATCTGCAAGCCATTGATGATATGCAACTTGAGCAAGGTTGGTACGAAGATGGTGCCACAGGTGTTATGGATTACTACAATCCTATGGCATTTCAGTTTTACGCCTTGATGTATTGTCGCTGGAATCCAGAATCACCACGTAAAGAACGACTGCTTAGTAACGCGTTAGAGTTTGCGAAAACTTATTGTGACTGGTTTGACGCTGAAGGACGTCAACTCGCCTACGGCCGCTCATTAAATTACCGTTTCGCAGCATTAGCTTTTTGGGCCGAACTTGCCAGAGTCAATCCAAACCATCCTGATATTGGCTTGTGGCGAACGCTTTGGACGCAAGGGATGAACTGGTGGGCGAATCAGCCGATTTCTGACAGTAACGGTGTACTGCTACCGGGATTCGCTTACCCCAACTTGCTAATGAGTGAATTCTATACCAGTTCGGTGTCACCACTATTAGCTTTCAAAGCGTTTAATGCCTTAGCGATGGAAGATACTCATCCTTTCTGGCAGACAGAGTTAGCATCACTGACGCTTACCACAGAACCACAGTGGGTAAACGACAGACATCTCCAGTGGCGTAATGGTGGCAGTTACTTATTGACCAATGCTTCAGGCAGTAACGAGCTGCGTGAATGTGTCGATAAATACTATAAGTTTGCTTACAGCTCTGCCCATGGGTTCTGCATCGACAGTGTTCGTTGGATAAACCAAGGCTGGGCGGGCGATAACATTCTTGCTTTCCAGCATCCTGAAACGCTGCAGTGGTACAGCAGACCGAGACATATTGAAGCTTATCGAGAAGGAGAGGCGTTAGTCTCAGTCTGGTCACCATTCATTGGTTGCAAAGTGACGACCTATCAAACTCTTCAAGCCGACCGAGAAGTTCGTGTTCATCGAATTACGAGTGATAAAGATCTGTCATTTCTTATGACCGGATATTGTGTGGACGAGTGGCGAGGCTGGTTTAGTCACGCTGCTGCAGCTCCTTCGAGAATTGAATCCAAAAAATTATTCAGTGAATTGCGGTTGGTCAGAGGTCAGGGACAAGCCTGTTGCTACCCGTGCGCCCCAAACACCAACGTGGTGTATCCGCATTCCAGTGTTCCCGCTATTTCGGGTGTCATCAATGTTGGTGACACGGACTTAGAAGTCCATGTTCTAGCAGGAAATATGTGAGCGTTGCAGATGCAATTCCAAGACATCCTTAAAACAAAAACCTTGAAACAATAGATCATCTTATGGAGTTAAATATGAAGAAACACAATAAGATACCTCATCTGGGTAAAGCAGCTTTAGCAGTTACTGCCGCGTTGTCTTTCTCAAGTTGGGCAGATACTTATAATGAAGCACCTCATCTGAATGAGTTAGTGAAGTCTGGTAAGTTACCTAAAGTTGAAGAACGTTTACCAGAAAATCCATTGGTTGTTGAGCCGAATGAGTCTATCGGTCAATACGGTGGTACCCTGAACTTAGTTGGTAAAGCTATGGATAACGGTCACCGTATCCGTACTATCGCTTATGACAACTTATTTAATTTTGATACTACATACTCAAAAGTCATTCCAAACTTAGCGGTTGGTTTTACTTCAAATAGCGAAAATACCGAATTCACCATTCAGTTGCGTAAGGGTGTGAAATGGTCTGATGGCACTCCGTTCACTGCAGATGATATTGCATTTTATATTAATGAAATCATTGGTGACCCAGAGCATTCTGGTAACCGTCCGTTAGCACTGCCTGCTCACGATTCTGCAAAAGCAGAAGTGATTGACGCACATACCGTGAAAATCACTTTGGCAAAACCAAACGGCATGTTTATCCGCACATTAGCGACGGTAGATAGTGAAAGTTTTACCGCTTTCCCTAAACATTACTGTTCTCAATTTATGCCTAAGTTCAATGACAAAGCCGTAGAAAACGCGAAAGCAAAAGGATTTGATTCTTGGCGTCAATACGCTTCAACACGTTGTGAAGCGCATTATTTCCTTGAGCATCATGCGAACGTCGATCGCCCAGTTCTGACAGCTTGGAAAGTGACTACCCCTCCGGGGCCAAACGCGACATATGCCGTTTATGAACGCAACCCTTATTACTGGCAGGTTGATACTGAAGGTAACCAGCTACCATACTTGGATTCAGTTCGCTGGCGTTACAGTGAAGATCAGGAAGAGATGGTATTGCGTGCCGCCAACGGTGAAACAGATTTCCAACACCGTGACATCGGTCAGACATCGTACCGCTCTTTGTTAATTGAAAATGAAGAGAAAGGTAATTACACCTACAAGTTCCGCCCTAGCACGCTAAGCACTGAACTTGCATTGCCTTTGAACCAAACATCTAAAGACCCTCTAAAACGTGAGCTATTCGCGAATAAGGATTTCCGTATCGCTCTTTCACATGCGATCGATCGTTCAGAAATCAGTGAAACGGTTTATTCAGGTGTTGTAGGTCCACATCAGGCAGCCCCGACGGATATTTCGCCATTCTATGACAAAGACGCTGTAGAGCAGTACACGCAATATGACGTTAAGAAAGCCAATAAGATTCTTGATGATTTAGGCCTGACTAAGCGTGATGCGGAAGGTTATCGTTTACTTAAGAATGGTGAACGTCTGCGTATTGAAGCTTTGTCTGAAACTCGCAGAAAAGGTGTATTCGCTGATGCATTAGAACTGATTAAAAATCAATGGAAAGATGTCGGTATCTTCCTAGACATACGCATCATTGAATCTAATCACCTGATCAACCTGCGTCTGACCAATGATTTCGACATCATTCCAAACCTTGGCGAAGGCGGTGTTGGTGTTATTGACGAAGCGCGTTACTACTTCCCATTCAGCCCTGAATCTACATGGGGTATGGGTTACTACCTATGGGCAAATGAGCCAACCAATGAGTTTGCTGTTGAGCCACCAGCTTATGTAAAACGTCAGCTTGAGTTGTGGAAAAAAGTAACAGAGACCTCTTCTCAGGAAGAACAACAGAAACACATGAAAGAAATCATGCAAATCGCGAAAGAGAATTTCTACGTGATAGGTACTGTTGAAGCTATGCCTGCAGGTGTCGTGGTTAGTAATAAACTGCACAACGTTCCAGAAAATATGCCTCAGTCTTGGAACTTCCCAACTCCTGGACCAATGCGCATGAGTCAGTTATGGAAAAGCCAATAATCCATAGTGTTTGAAAATCCTTGCCCCACGGGATAGTGGGGCAATCTTTAGCACGAATAACAACAAATATACCTATAAAAGTTGCAGCTTGAGAAATGCTCCATTTCTTCGAGCTCACATTCATCACACGTCAGTGGTAAACAATTTGGTGTCACTATTTAAGGAACAGTAATGAACAGTTTTTTTCTGTTTGCAGGTAAGCGGCTGGTGTCGATTTTCGTCACTCTTTTGGCCGTATCAATTGTCGTTTTTGCCGTAATAGATCTGCCTCCGGGAGATTTTGCTACGGCCAAGATCGCTGAACTTCAAGCGATGGGACAAACTGTGGATCCACAGATGATTCATACCATGCGCGAAATGTATGGTCTGGATAAATCACTGGATGAACGTTATATCAATTGGATTGCAGGGTTATTAGCTGGCGATTTAGGCATATCGTTAACCACTAACCAGTCTGTATGGGAAACGATAGAGCCGCGCATCTGGCCTACGGTTTCTCTCGCTGCAGCCGTGTTCATTTTCCAGTTTTTAATCGCTATTCCGATTGGCATGTATTCGGCGTTACGTCAGTACTCTTGGGGCGACTATGTAGCTACTATTTTTGGTTTCATCGGTATGGCGACACCTAACTTTGTTATTGCAATCGTCGCGCTGCTGATTGGCTACTACAGCTTCGATACTGTAGTTTCCGGATTATATTCCGATGCATATCTTGATCAGCCAATGTCTTGGGCAAAGTTCATGGATGCTGCTTCAAGAAGTTGGATTTATATCCTCGTTGTTGGTACCGCGGGTATGGCTGGCATTATTCGTATCATGCGCGCGAACTTACTCGATGAACTGAAAAAGCCTTATGTAAAAACAGCGCGAGCGAAAGGCCAAACGGAAGCAAAACTCATTTTGAAATACCCTGTTCGTATTGCAGTTCTTCCGATTGTGTCAACTATCGGCTGGATGCTTCCTGCATTGCTCGGCGCAGACATCATTGTTAGCCAGGTAATGAACATCCCAACACTTGGTCCATTGATGCTTGCCTCATTACGTTCTCAAGATATGTATGTTGCGGGTGATGTTCTATTGATCATGTCTATTCTCACCATCATTGGTACCTTGATTTCTGACCTTTTACTGTACTGGATTGACCCTCGAGTACGTGTTGGCGTTGCGAAGGAGTTTTAATTATGACTACGTCTGCTATTCGTAATCTTGGGCATCTGTTTAAGCGCCGCAAGAAAACTATTGATTTAAGCACTGCAACCCAGTGGCAGCTTATTGGCATGAAAATGCGTCAGCACAAGCTGGCATGGATCAGCATGAAGTTTCTGATCATCGTTTACGTAATTGCCGCATTTGCAGAGTTCTTTGCACCTTTTGACCCAAGTGATAACTGGAGACGCTATACCTATGCACCGCCGCAATCTGTAAGTTTGTTTGAAAATACGGATGATGGATGGCGTTGGGCTCCTCATTTGGAGTTTTACAACAGCGAAACAGATAAGCGCACCTTAAAGAGGCATTATCAGTTAGACCCAGAGACTAAAGTGTATTTTTCGTTCTTTGGCAAAACTGAGTCGTATGAGCTGATGGGTTTTATCCCGATGAGTTACAAGTTCATCGTCCCACACGATACCAAGCAACCGTTCTTCATTTTGGGTTCTGACCGTATGGGACGAGATATGTTGTCACGCCTTATTTATGGTGCGCGTATTTCCTTATCTGTGGGCCTGATGGGGGTATTCACCACATTTGTGCTGGGTATTTTGATCGGTGGTGTGTCGGGTTATTTCGGGGGCACGGTAGATAACATCATTCAACGTACGATTGAATTCATCAAATCGATTCCAACACTGCCGTTATGGATGGCGCTATCAGCATCACTTCCTGCGGAATGGAGCTCGTTAACCAAATACTTCTTAATCACCATCATTTTGGGTTTAGTTTCTTGGCCGGATATGGCTCGAGTGGTGCGCAGTCGCTTTATGTCATTGCGTGGTGAGGAGTATGTGGCCGCGGCTTGGTTGGATGGCAATAGCCCGTTTGAGATCATCCGTCGATACATGGCGCCGAACTTCATGAGTCACATCATCGCAGTAGTAACTCTCGCGATTCCTATGATGATTCTGGGTGAAACTGCATTGAGCTTCCTTGGCTTAGGTTTACAAGCGCCAATGGTGAGTTGGGGCGTACTACTTCAAGAAGCACAAAACATTCGAGCTTTGGCTGAAGCTACTTGGCTACTCATTCCTGCGGTAGCGGTAATTATTGTTATTCTGGCGATGAACTTCGTTGGTGATGGTCTGCGTGATGCTTGTGACCCATACCATGATCAAGGAGCAAAATAATGAGCGATAAAATTCTACAAGTTAAAAACCTGAATGTGAGTTTTCCGACCAGTATGGAGCACTTCCATGCGGTTAAAAATGTGTCATTTGATTTGTATCGTGGTGAAACATTGTCTGTTATCGGCGAGTCGGGCTCGGGTAAGTCGGTCACTTCATCTGCAATTATGCAGTTGTTGGATAAACCAGGGCGAATTGATTCTGGTGAGATTATTTACACCACAGAAACTGGTGATGTCATCGACATTGCACAAATGGATCCGCGCAGCAAGAGTATGCGTTCGTTACGCTGCTTCAACATTTCTCTGGTTTCACAGGAGCCGATGGCGGCTCTGAGCCCAGTGCATACTGTTGGTGACCAAATCAAAGAAGTTCTGTGTCTGGTTGAACCAAGTATCACGAAACAACAAGCGCACATGAGAACGATTGAGTTGCTTGAGCAAGTTCAGATGCCAGAGCCGTCTAGCTTAATCAATAAATACTCATTCGAATTATCGGGTGGGCAGAGACAACGTGTTGTGATTGCAATGGCAATTGCGTCTCGTCCTGACGTTCTAATTGCCGATGAACCGACAACGGCTCTCGATGTTACTACGCAGGCAGAGATTTTGGATCTGTTTAAGAAACTTCAAGATGAAATAGGCATGGCAATCCTGTTCATCACTCACGATCTTGGTGTTGTTGCTCAGATTTCAGACCGAGTTGTGGTGATGGAAAAGGGAGAGGTGGTTGAATGTGGAAATATTCGCCAAGTCTTTGAACGTCCTGAACATCCATATACCAAAAAGTTGATGGAAGCGACGCGATCCCTAGAAAAACCTTCGAAAGTGAAAGTGCCGTATCGTCTGCAAGAAGGGAGTGATGTTCGCCCGATTCTGGATTTGAATGGTGTAACCAAAGTATTCCACAAGCCTGCAAAAATGTTCCAGAAGAAGAGCACAATGAGAGCGGTTGATGGTGCTCATCTTAAATTGTATCCGGGCGAGTCGTTGGGCATTGTCGGCGAGTCAGGATCGGGTAAGAGTACTTTAGGACGAGCGATTCTTGGTATGTCGCCAGCGACATCTGGTACGATTCAATACGTTGATGAAAAAGGCAACGTTGATATTGAACTATCCGATTATAAACGTGTGGCGCGTGACCCGCTGTTTGCAGACCTTCGATTGATATTCCAAGACCCTTGGTCCTCGTTGAACCCACGTATGACGGTATTCGATATCATCGAAGAGCCGTTAATTAAACTGCGTACTGAAATGAACAAAGCGGAACGTGAAGAGCGTGTCCGTAACATTATGAAATGGGTTGGTCTGCCACCTCAGTTCTCAAGCCGTTATCCACACGCATTCTCGGGCGGTCAGAGGCAGCGTATTGTCATCGCTCGTGCTTTGGTCACTATTCCTAAAGTAGTCATTGCAGATGAAGCAACGGCAGCGCTGGATGTATCACTACGTTCGCAGGTTCTGGACTTGCTTATTGAGTTCCAGAACGTGTATGGCACAGCATTCATTCTCATTACCCACGACATTGCTACGGTTAAGTACTTTTGTGATCGAGTGTTGGTGCTGCAACACGGCAAAATCGTGGAGCAGGGGGCTGTGGAACAGGTGATTTACCATCCAAAACAGGCTTACACACAACAGCTAATTGCAGCAGTCCCCATTGCTGAATTAGCGCCTCAAATATCTGTTTAATTCTATTATTCAAAGCCTTCTCATTAGGGATATTGAGAAGGCTTCTTTCGTTGGAGATCTAGCATGAATATTTGGCACAAAATGTCTATTGTTGGTAGGTTCTATTTTGTCACTAGCCTTTTGCTGGTGGTTATTACAGCGATAGGGGGCATCGGCTATTGGCAAAGTCAGAAGATTACGGATCAGTTGGATTACATCGGTAAATTCTCGATGGATGAGCTGTCTCGTTTGTCCGTCGTTGAGACTGAATTGGTCGAGTTGGAAAGTGACATCGCACATTTTGACTCTGACACATGGGAAGAGATCAGTGAACATGTTCTGGTTCACGTCAATTTTTCAAAACAAGAAATAGCTAAAATTGACACTCTGCACGAAGGTTTGAGTTTGCAGTGGGTGGTGCCTGAAACCTTTGAGCAAGATTTTCAACGCCTGATGACTCTGATGGAGACTCACGGAGAACTAATATCAGAGCAGCAAAACCGCACGCAGAACTATCGTTTACTCTCGTCGCAAGTGAAGCGCTATATTTATACCCTGAGCGCTACCGAGAAAGACATGAACAGCGCCATGATAGTGGAGAACCTAAGTAGCCGCTTGGACTCTCTGATGTTCAATATAGACAAAGCGTTAGATTCAAACCACCTAGAAGAGGTTGAAAAATTTTTTACCAAGAACAAAGGGGTGGCTAATCAAATTATGGCTATGGTTGCGGAGCTTGCCGAACGCAGTAGTAGTGTATCTAAACGAAATCTTAAGTTAATAGAATCACTGCTAGCGCATAGCACTGAGAATGATGGTGTGGTTTTCAATCACTTACAGATGATCAAGTTGTCCGCAGAAGAGAAAAGTATTACTCAAAACATCTCTTTTCATGTGCGAGAACAAATTAATGCTTTAGAGGCGTTTAGAGATGTTGTAATCGTTGAAGCCCAAAATAAGGTATTGGAAGTAAAAGAGCAGCAGAGTCGTTATATGCTGCAGTTGGTTGCCTTCATCGTTGCGGTTGGATTACTGTCATTGGGGTTAGTCATCGCGACTTCTCGTAACATTCAATCAGGATTAAAGGCATTAAGAGCGGTTTTAAATTCGATGTCCAACCGCGATCTCACTTTACAAGCTACGTATAGCAAAAGTAGAGAAATGGCATGGTTAGCTAAGCATGTAGAGTCGGTTCGTGAACTGCAGTGTGGTCTATTAGGGCAATTGCAGCAGTCCTCTCAGACACTGAATGAGGTTGTGGAACATAACAGCGAACACGCACGCCAAACGGAGCAAGCGCTCAAAAAACAAGTAGAGCTGACCGATGAAGTTGCGTCATTAACAGAAGAGATGGAAGGCGTTATCAAGCATGTGGCTCAGCAAGCCAAAGCGACTAGTGACAGAATGGCACTAGCGGTTGATGAATCTCAAAAAGGTTATGAACATATCAAGCTTAATGACCAGTGCATTGCTTCGACTTCAATGTTGCTCGAGCAAGCGGTAGAAACAATTGACCATTTAGTAAAAGATGCCAAGCAAATAGAATCTGCTCTTGCGATGATTGAAGAAATTGCCGATCAAACCAATCTACTCGCATTGAATGCTGCGATAGAGGCCGCTAGGGCTGGGCAACATGGTCGAGGCTTTGCCGTTGTCGCTGATGAAGTTCGCCAATTAGCGACTAATACCACTCAATCAACAAACGGTATTTTGGGGAACATTCAATCGCTACAACAAAGTGTCTCTCAATCGGTGCAACTGATTCAACAATGCAAAAGTAGTATGTTAGAAGCCACTCACAGCTCTCAAATTTCTTATGACGCGGTGAAGGAAGTAAAACTGTGCATCGATACTGCTGCCGAGATGTCCCACGCGATATCTGTTGCAACGTCACAACAATTAACAACTAGTCATGACATGGTTGAAAAGTTGGCAGCGATTAAAATCAGTGCGCAAAGCAATACCAAGAGTGTTGAAGCGCTTTCAAATAGCGTCAGTGAGATCAAACAAGTCTCTTCTAAACAACGTGCCTTAGTCAGTGACTATGTGATCTGAGATTAAGGTGGATAATGTTAATGAAACTGCATGTAATTTCTTGACTATCAGCCACTTTTTGTTGAAAAAGCTATGAAAATCACTAAAACGGTCCAGTTCGGTGATTAATTGTGAAAAAAGATAACTGAACCCTATTTTTTTTGAGCACATTATTTTAAATTAACGAGTGGGCGTTTAGTTGTTTGGAAACGTGTTTTAGTTTTTTTGAAAGCTGCTCTAGGCGGCATTCTATCTGAATCGAGCTCATGCCAACTTCTTATTGGGCGATAAAGAGTATGTCGATAAAAATAAATATGAATAATAGGTAAGACAAGATGACAGCTGACAAGCAACCCGAATCTGTTTCTTCCGTATTGAAGACATTTGGTATTTTACAGGCACTTGCTACGCAAAAGGATATTGGTATCAGCGAGTTAGCTCAAAGATTAATGATGTCTAAAAGCACGGTATATCGTTTTCTGCAAACGATGAAATCTCTTGGTTACGTTGCTCAAGAAGGTGAAACCGAGAACTATTCGTTAACTCTAAAGCTGTTCGAACTTGGTTCAGCGGCACTTGAGTATGTTGACTTGGTGGAGATAGCGAACATCGAAATGCGTCGTATCTCTGACCTGACTATGGAAGCCCTTCATTTAGGGGCTCTGGATGGTGATAGCATTATTTATGTGCATAAGTTGGATTCTAAATACAACTTACGTATGCAGTCTCGTATTGGACGTCGCAATCCGCTTTATTCCACGGCAATTGGTAAAGTATTGCTATGTACTCGCCCTGATCAGGAAGTTCGCGACATTCTTTCAGAGGTTGAGTTTGTTCAAACAACAGAGCGCACACACAAAGACGTGGATTCTTTACTGGTTGAGTTGGCGCTGGTTAAAGAGCAAGGTTTTGCTGAAGATGTTGAAGAACAAGAAATCGGTTTACGCTGTATTGCCGTACCTGTATACGACCGTTTCCATCAAGTGATCGCGGGCTTGAGTATTTCTCTTCCAACTATACGTTTCACTGAAGAGAAGAAAGTGGAATATGTGACTGAGTTGCATGCTGCTGCTCGACGTATTTCTAAGAAGCTAGGCTGCGCTGATTATCCTTATGCAGACTAATTAACAACCTTTCATAATTAAAAGCCGTGTATAGCCTCATCTATACACGGCTTTTTTACTTTGGGTTGTTTAAATACTAAACAGATTTTTTCCTTGAGATATTGCAACAGCAAAATGAACGGAAATTGCCAAAACCTTGGACAGAATCTCACTCTGGACTGACATTTTTCTCATGATGATTTGGCATTGTACTTATATGTTTGAGTGATGTTTTAAGAGATATGACATGGAATTTTGCCAAGAAGATCGAAGAGCCTTATATGATGTATGGATGTCGCAAAAAGCGAAAATGCATCTTACCCAAATGGAAATAACCAAACGTCTTGGTGTAAGCCAAGTGGAGTTTTCAAATCTTTTACGTGGCAGCGAGCCCTTATCTATGTCATTCGTGACAAAGTTCTGTAAACACTTACACGTTGAACCGGAAAACGTATTACCAACGTTGAGACAGAAGAGTGGAAGAGGGGAGTCTGTCGTTTATTTGCAGAACCGAGTCAGTGTGGATGGCGAGATTCAGAAAGTGCACGTGGAAGGCAATCAAGTCATTATTGAATATGTGCACGTCGCGAAGTAAGGAAGAGATTTTCCAAGATCTAAGGTGTAGATTCGTAAAAAAGCCAGTCGAAAAGACTGGCAAGGAGATCTATTTTTCCCTATTTAGAGGGTGTTGTCATATCGTTGTTTTAATAAACTTTTGATCAGGAGATGAAGTCTTTACGCATCGGCGTAAAGTTATCTAGCAAGACGCCTTTTTCTAAACAAACACAACCGTGCCTTACGTTTGGTTCTTTGTAGAGTGCATCTCCTGCTTTTACGATTTTCTTTTCATCACCGATAGTGAATTCGAATTCGCCGGAAAGGACATAAGTTAGCTGTTCGTGCGGATGGTTGTGTAGAGTACCGATCGCACCTTTTTCAAAATAAACTTCTACGCTCATGATGTTCTCGCTGTATGCAAGGATTTTGCGAGATATACCATTGCCCAGATCTTCCAATTTCACGTCTTTGTTGTATACGAACATAGCTTGTCCTTTCTTATATAACTTCTGATGGAATTGCTGCTTTCTTTTCGTCTCTAACCAAGCGATACATGGTCAGCAAGTTAACGCAAATCAAGGTCGCTTCAAGCATGGTTCCACCAATGGAACCGATGATTATATTGTTGATTAACCAGCAGACTCCTCCCACTAAGAAGGCAATGCGCATCGCTATCCCTCTAAGCATAAACACGGCGAATGTCCCGATAACGGTCCCAACAATCGGCCACATGTCCCACCAGTGGTTTGAGATACCTAACCCTAAACTTAGTCCCAAAACTATAAATACAGCGGCAACATATCTTGAGGAAGTATAAATCGATGTCCCGGTTCTTACAGCGGATAGGGCTGCACTTAACGCCGAAGTCATTGAACCGAGCAACAAGTAATGCAACAGATGGTTCATATTAAAAATCAGCATAATGATTTTCAATTTACGGTCATCTTTTTGATAAAACGTTGATATACCCAAAGCAAAACTGACTAACCCTAAAGCCTGAGCCAAAGAAAAATCCATCAAACTCTCACACTCGAAAAGTAATAGACAACAGAGCAAATCATAAAAATTACTCAGAACCCTTTTCAAATGGACTGCGCTTGATGCTTATTAAATGCAATTTTAACAAGTGCTTAGAAACGCTAAGTAAACTACTATTCATCAGTATCTGAGTGTTTTATCGTTGGTACGATATACAAAAAACGCATCAATTACAATTAATATTAAAACACCTTTTCAATAATGTGTGAGTGATTAACTTTTTTAAATCAGCGCTTAGATACAAAGCTACCTATCTTCTTGGATAACATACTATGTTCTGAAATACAGCCTTATCTGTAACCGCTTGATAGCCATGGGGTTGATCTGCCATGAAACGAATGCTCTCTCCTTGACCAATAAGGTGCCATTGCCCCTCAAAGTAGAGATTTAGTTCACCACTTAGAACGTGTACATGCTCTATTACCCCTACATCATGGGCCTCCGACATCTGTTGATGCTGATCGGTTAAGGTTATTTCGAACATTTCAAATCCAGCGTCTTCCTTAAAGGGGAACAACGTATTTACTTTCATTTTTGGATCGTCAGGAAAGGTCAGTTCACTGCTTCGTAGCTCTGGTTCATCAGCAAAGAAAGCTGAAAATGAGGTTTCTAATCCACTGGCAATTTTCCAAAGTGTTGAAATGGTTGGGCTTGATTCGCCTCTTTCGATCTGCCCAAGCATGGCTTTTGAAACTCCAGTTAGCTTTGATGCTGCATCTAAACTCAACCCTTTGTTTGTTCTTAGCGCACGTAAGTAGTTGGCTATTTGAGTTTTGAAAATGGTGTCATCCACAAATAAAATCCTTGTTGTGCGTTATAGCGCACAGTGATATTCTCAGCTACGTACGTTATAACGCACGGCTAAAAGAATTTCTAGGAAAAGGGTATGAAATGCAAAAAGGAATGTTTAATTTAAGTCACGTTTCGGCAGGCTTTACCGCAGTATTAGTGGGTTACACCAGTTCAGTGGTGATAATTATTCAAGCTGCAACAGCCGCAGGCGCAACTTCTTCTCAAATAGAAAGTTGGTTGCTGGCTCTTGGACTTGCAATGGGCCTCACTTCGATTGCCTTTTCCTGGTATTTCAAGAAGCCAGTTTTAACGGCTTGGTCAACGCCGGGAGCGGCTATGCTGGTAGCTGCAGTCGGGCAATATGATATGTCAGTGGTGTTAGGCGCATTTGTCATTTCTGGCTTATTGATTGTATTAACAGGGCTGATATCACCACTAAGTAAAGCTCTGGCTAATATCCCTCCTCAGTTGGCGACTGCGATGTTGGGAGCTATATTGCTTTCGTTTTGTGTGAAAACCTTTAGCCCAGTGATGACCGACCCTATTATCTTCTTCTGTATGTTTGCCGCATTTTTAGCAGGAAAGCGATTTCTGCCTCAGTACACTATGGCGATATTGCTGCTTGTTGGTATTGTTTATTCAGTGATTAGTGGTGCATTCGACAATCAAAGTATTGATCTGACGTTTGCAAAACCGGAGTGGATCACTCCGAGTTTTAGTATCGCTGCGATGATCAACCTGAGTTTTCCGCTTTATATCATTACAATGCTTTCTCAGAACTTACCCGGTATTGCCATGATGAGATCGCACTCTTACGAAGTTCCAGTCAAACCGTTGCTTCTTGGGAGTGGGATAGCCAATATTCTGTTTGCACCTATAGGCGGCTTTAGCGTGAATTTAGCAGCGATATCCGCGGCGATTTGTATGAACAAAGAAGTCGATGAAGATCCTGCACAGAGATATCGTGCTGTGATTTGGGCAGGCATTTTTTATTTGATAGCCGGTGTGTGGGCGACCACTGTGGTGGCAACTTTCCTAGCTCTGCCTAAGGAAGTGACGCAGATTCTTGCAGGTCTCGCTTTGTTAGGTACCTTGCTGATGTGTTTTCAGACGGCTTTTAAAGATGAAAATATTCGTGAATCTGCGCTATATACATTTTTAATTACCTTGTCTGGAGTGACATTCGTTGGGATTGGTTCTGTGGTGTGGGGCTTAGTTGTGGGGCTGTTACATCTACACTTTATAGCCAAGAAAGTGTAGATGATTGCTGCAAAGGTTTTTGTTTTCGAAAGCTTCCAGTGATTTAGGTCTTACAGAACTTCTCCTCAAAATGATCTATCGAGTTTTGCAGTAATGGGTGTGTGATTGTTCCAGATTACTACATTCTTAATATTGCTATTAATTGAATTAATACTAGAAATTTCTAGACGGTACATTATTGAGTTAGCTAGGATTACTACACGAAAAGAATGTGTGTCTGGTTACATATTTAATAGATCTGACTTAACTGATTGAACCAGCATATAGGTGGAGAACCGTAGTGAGTGTGAAGTTAAATCCCAAGTCTATATTTTTGACGTTTCTATTTATAATCGTCCTTCTTATTATTGCTAATTTGGCAGGTGTATATGCTCGGTTCTATCTGCATCTTCCTCATATTAAGAGCTTTATTCGTCTTGTTGATGTGGATACAGAAATGAACATTCCAACCTTGTATTCTTCATTTGCGATGTTTGTTGCAAGTGGTTTACTTGCGTTGGTTGGCTATATGCATCGGGTGAGAAAGGAATCTAGTTTTCCTTGGTTTGGCTTAGCGTTTATCTTTATCTTTTTATCAATAGATGAGTCATCAGAGTTTCATGAAATGCTAGTTGGCCCAGTGAGAGAGACTTTGCATACGTCGGGCGTGTTCTATTTCGCTTGGGTGATCCCATATGGCATTTTGGCGATTGTATTAGGTATCGCTTATTTTAGATTTCTACTGAATCTACCAAGAAACATATTAGGTTTATATGTGCTCTCTGGTGTTGTTTTCTTATCGGGGGCGTTAGGGCTTGAACTGGTGGGTGGTGTGATCGCACAGAAATCGGGAACAGATTCATTCATCTATGCCATGAGTTACACCTGTGAAGAAACGCTGGAAATGTTGGGTATTGCTCTTCTCATCTATACAACGAGCCGCTATATCGTTCAGGTGTTTCCGGGCACCAAACTGGAATTTGTAGAGTCAAAATAATCTAGTATTCATTCGCCTTAAGGCCTCTGGTTTTGGGAGAAATCAGAGGCCTTTTTAAACTCTGCTTCCATTCTCTATTTTTAACTCTATTAACTTCATCCAGAGCCCTACAATTAGTGCTAACTATTCTATTATTAAAGGGTCTTTAGTCATGAGTAGGTACCTAACTATGAACAAACTAAGTGTCGGATTACTAGTGTGTGCGAGCGTATTGTCTGTTAACAGTTTGGCGAGTGAAGAGACAGATACTCGACCAATGCGAATGATGCCATCATTTGAAAGCGTAGACACCGATGGTGACGGTGTGATCAGTATGTCTGAACTGGATACATATCGTTCAAGCATGCCCATGCAAATGAATCAAGGGAACAATTCAACTGCGAATGCAAAACAAATGAATAAGAGAGACTCAGTCAGTGCATTTGCTTCATTCGATAAAAACAAAGATGGCGTAATTACCCAAGAAGAATTTGCGGCCCATAGTCGTTATTCAAACCCTGGTAACGGGACGGGCGAAATGAAGATGTATAAAGAGGAAAAAACTAACCGCAATAAGTCCAAAAATGAAAACGGTGGTGGTAACAACAACAGCAACGGAAAAGGCAATAAAACGAATTAGGTAGTAAACAGTTCCCCTGAACTTGATGGTGCAGGGGAATTAAATATTAGATGAAAAATTATGCGAGGGCTTTTTCAACCGCCATAGATAGAATGTCGTGATCTGGAGTCATATCTGGGGCAAAATGACCAATAACTTTGCCATCCTTGCTTACAAGAAACTTTTCAAAGTTCCATAAAATATCGCCTTCTTTTGCTTCGATACCATACCCTTTTAGTTTTTCTACAAAACCGCTTTCAGGTGCGGTTGTGCGTTCAGGTTGAGCAGAAAATAGGTGTTGGTATAGAGGGTGGCGACCTTCTCCGTTAACTTCGATTTTACTAAACAGAGGAAACGTCACGCCAAAACGCATGCTACAAAATGACTGGATGTCTCCTTCTTGCCCTGGTTCTTGTGCACCAAATTGGTTACACGGGAAACCAAGAATTTCCAATCCATTTTCTTTTTCAGCTTGGTAAAGCTTTTCTAAACCTTCGTACTGAGGTGTTAGACCACATTCAGAAGCCGTGTTAACGATCAGCAGTGCTTTACCTTTAAAGTCAGCTAGTTTCTGTTGTTTACCTTCAATTGTCACCAAATCAATATCATAAATTGAGCTCATTATCCTGTCCTTGTCTTCCGGTTGAAGTACTTTTAGTTTCTTATTTTCTCAATGAAGTTTTAGCGGCAACAGCCGAGACTTCAAGTCTGATTAACTTTTACCACATCAAAGTAACGCACAATTATATTGCGAGCAATGATAAATTGGTTGGCAGGTTAAAGATGAATCGATTTCTATTGTATTTAAGTAGTGCTAAGTGAGAGACAATTGGGAACAT
The DNA here is from genome assembly GCF_054051265.1 of Vibrio sp. C8. Lineage (NCBI taxonomy): Bacteria > Pseudomonadati > Pseudomonadota > Gammaproteobacteria > Vibrionales > Vibrionaceae > Vibrio > Vibrio sp. C8. Next base: position 51,888 of record NZ_JBPAOE010000007.1, on the reverse strand, counting down.
TCTCACTGATAAACTAAGAGCCATTTAAATTACTATTTGTTTTAGCTGAATGAAATAAATCTAAATTATCTATTTCAACGCATCCTCAAGTGTTTGCATTTTATCTTTTTTTCGCTGTATCAAACTTTATCTACTTTTTCCCAAGGTATTGGATCTATAAACCAAAGTTTATCGTATACAAGTAGAGGGAGCTGGCAAGTAACACAGGTGTAAATAGTTACCCATTAGTTTTTCATCTACCTAAAAACATAATCGATTCTGTTGGGCCCTATAGATGTATTTGCTGTAGCTTTGACTTTATAAGTTTCAAAGGAGGTTTGATGAGGGAAAAGCTTTTCTGCGAGAAAAATTTGCCAGTTTATTTGTCAGATCAACTTAACTTTGCATATCTAACAATAATGCTTTGCGTTAGTCACAGAATACTATCCGTTTACCCGATATAGTAAATTTTATAGAACTAACACACAGCTCTAATATTCGCTCTTTAAGTAGGCCCTTTAATAACAACTCAAATCACCAATTTTACTTAAATAGTAACCTCAGGAGGTCTCTATGTCCCAAAATTATGATAGACATATCAGTAACTTGACTAAAGACACATATGCTTTGATATTGGCAGGAGGCCGTGGGAGCCGTCTTTTTGAACTCACCGACTCTCGAGCAAAACCTGCTGTTTATTTTGGTGGTAAATTTCGTATCATCGATTTTCCATTATCAAACTGTTTTAACTCTGGCATTCACCGTGTAGGTATTGCAACACAGTATAAGTCACACTCGTTGATCCGTCATATTAGCCGAGGGTGGGGAAGCTTTAGGGCTCAACAATTTGTTGAAATATTACCAGCTTCACAACGAACCGGTGATGATTGGTATGCTGGTACAGCTGATGCGGTATATCAAAATATTGATATCATTCGTTCTCACAATCCTAAGTACATTCTAATTTTGTCTGGTGACCATGTGTATCGCATGGATTACGGTACTCTGCTAGCAGAGCATGTGGCGAATAACGCCGATATGACTGTCTGTTGTCTTGAAGTCGATACTGAAGAAGCAGCGGGTAGCTTTGGTGTTTTGACTGTAGATTCCAAAAGTAAAATAGTCGCCTTTGATGAGAAACCAGCCCAGCCAAATGAAATACCTAATAAACCGGGTAAGTGTTTGGCTTCAATGGGAAATTATCTTTTCAATGTCGATTTTCTTTTCAATCAATTATTAAAAGATGTGGATACTGAAGGATCAACCCATGATTTTGGGCACGACATCATTCCTTCAATCATTAATGAGAGTAATGTTTATGCCTATTCATTCAAAGACCCAGACAGTGTGAACCAGCCATATTGGCGTGATGTGGGTACATTGGACTCATTTTGGGAAGCCAATATGGAGCTCGTTACTCCTAAGCCACAACTTGATCTTTATGATAAAGCTTGGCCAATATGGACATATCAAGAACAGCTTCCACCTGCTAAATTTATTTTTGATAACGATGAACGCCGTGGCATGGCAGTAGATTCAACGGTGTCTGGAGGGTGTATTATTTCTGGCTCTACCATTCGAAAATCATTGTTATATTCAAGTGTTCACGCCCACTCATACAGCCTTATAGAAGAGTCAGTATTGTTGCATGGCAGCCATGTTGGTGAACGTGCAAAACTGAAACGAGTTATTCTAGATAGTTATTGCAGTGTCCCTGCGGGATTAAGTATTGGTTATGATAGAGAACAGGATGAAGCCAACGGTTTCCGCGTTACTGAAAAAGGAGTGACTTTGGTAACCAGAACTATGCTGGAAAACCTTGCTAAATAAACGTACCGAATACATCGTTCTGGGGAAACCTAGTCAAAATCATCGCTTGCCGATAAACACAGCAAGCGAGTTTGATTCGTCGGGGCATGTCGTTCTCCAGTATCAGATCGCGTTATCGCAGATTAACTGACTTGAAAAGAGTACGAGCATTGCTTATGGGAATATCCATAATAGAATTCGGTACAAAGAAAAGGCGAGCTTTAAAGCTCGCCTTTATTGATGCTTATGCACAGATTCAATCGCTACTCGTAGCTTTCAATGCTAGGGCAAGAACAGATTAGATTACGGTCGCCATAAACGTTGTCTACTCGGTTAACTGTTGGCCAGTACTTTGAGTCCTTCATTTGCTTACTTGGGAAGCAAGCAGTTTCACGTGAATATGGGTGTTCCCATTGTGAGCTTGATAGATCAACTTGAGTATGAGGAGCGTTAACTAATGGGTTGTTTTCCAGTGGCCAAACACCTTCATGAACTTGGTTGATTTCTTCACGAATCGCGATCATTGCATCACAGAAACGGTCCAGTTCAGCTAAATCTTCAGATTCAGTTGGCTCCACCATTAACGTGCCAGCGACAGGGAAGGACATGGTAGGTGCATGGAATCCGTAGTCCATTAAACGCTTAGCAATGTCTTCTTCGCTGATACCTGTTTCTTCTTTTAACGGACGAATGTCGATAATACATTCATGTGCTACACGGCCATTTTTACCACGATACAACACAGGGTAGTGTGGGCGTAGGCGTTCCATCACATAGTTAGCGTTTAGAATGGCTACTTTGGTTGCATCAGTTAGGCCTTCTGTTCCCATCATTGCAATATATGCCCATGAAATAGGAAGAATAGAAGCACTACCGATATCGGCTGCTGAAACCGCATAATCATTGCCTTCAACACCATCTTCGATGTGACCTGGAAGGAATGGTGCTAAGTGAGACTTAACGCCAATTGGCCCCATACCCGGACCGCCACCACCGTGTGGAATACAGAACGTTTTGTGTAGGTTCAGGTGAGAAACATCTGAGCCAATGAAGCCTGGAGAAGTTAGGCCAACCTGAGCGTTCATGTTTGCACCGTCTAGGTAAACCTGACCGCCTGCTGCATGTACCATGTCACAAACTTCACGTACTTGCTCTTCGTAAACACCGTGTGTAGAAGGGTAAGTGATCATAATGCTCGATAGATTGTCTTTGTGTTTTTCAATCTTATCGGCTAGGTCGCCTAAATCGATGTTTCCGTTCTCATCACATTTAACCACAACCACTTTCAATGAAACCATTGATGCAGTTGCTGGGTTAGTACCATGAGCCGAGCTTGGGATTAAACATACGTTGCGATGACCTTCGCCACGGCTTTGGTGGTAACGTTGAATTGCAAGTAGGCCAGCATATTCGCCTGAAGCACCCGAGTTTGGTTGAAGAGAAAATGCATCGTAGCCTGTAATCTCACATAGCTTCTCTTTCAGATCATTCGCTAGAGCCGTATAACCAGCAGCTTGTGCTTTTGGTGCAAACGGGTGTAGTGCACCAAACTCAGGCCATGTAACTGGGATCATTTCTGCAGCCGCGTTCAGTTTCATGGTACAGCTGCCAAGTGGAATCATACCGTGAGTCAGAGAGAAGTCTTTGTTTTCAAGCTTCTTCAGGTAACGCATCATCTGTGTTTCACTACGGTGTGTGTTGAACACTGGGTGAGTCAGATACTTAGAAGCACGGCGGCAGTTCTCGGGAATAGCGGCGTATTCATTACTTGCAATTGTGTTTGAAAGTGCAGAGATATCTTCTTTAACGTCGAAGATAGCAAACAAAGCTTCAATATCTGCAAGTGTTGTAGTTTCATCGAAGCTAATACCAAGCTGATTTGGAAGCTTGCGTAAGTTGATATCCGCTTGTTGCGCTTTTAGATAGACAGCTTCAGTGTTGCTACCAGTATTGATAGTAATCGTGTCGAAGAAGCTATTGTGTGCAAGCTCGTAGCCTGACTTAGTTAAACCAGCGGCAAGGATTGCAGTTAAATGATGAGTACGACGAGCAATCTTCAATAAACCTTCTGCGCCATGGTATACCGCGTAGAAAGAGGCCATGTTTGCAAGTAGAGCTTGAGCCGTACAGATGTTCGAAGTCGCTTTCTCACGACGAATATGTTGTTCGCGAGTCTGCATTGCCATACGAAGCGCTTGGTTGCCTTTGCTATCAATGGATACGCCGATAACACGGCCTGGCATTGTACGCTTGTAAGCTTCGCGAGTGGCCATAAACGCAGCGTGCGGACCGCCGTAACCCATAGGTACGCCAAAGCGTTGAGCAGAACCGATCACTACGTCCGCGCCCATTTCACCTGCTGGTTTTAGTAGGGTGCTTGCCAAAAGATCTGTCGCAACCGTTACTAACGTTTTGTTTGCGTGTGCTTTTTCGATGATATCGGTTAAATCACGAACTTCACCAGTAGTGCTAGGGTATTGAACAAGCGCACCGAAAACATCTTGTTTAGCAAGGCAATCGATTGCGCCGATAATAACTTCAAAACCAAAGAACTCTGCACGAGTCTTCACCACTTCGATAGTTTGTGGATGAACATCGTCCGCCACAAAGAAGCTGTTACTCTTGCTCTTACCTGCGCGTTGGCACAGAGTCATTGCTTCGGCAGCCGCTGTTGCTTCATCAAGTAGCGATGCGTTGGCAATGTCCATACCGGTCAGGTCCATAACCATTTGTTGGTAGTTCAACAAAGACTCTAAACGACCTTGAGAGATCTCTGGTTGGTATGGTGTGTATGCGGTGTACCAGCCTGGGTTTTCAAGCACGTTACGTAAGATTACGTTTGGCGTGAAAGTGTTGTAGTAACCCTGACCAATGAATGTTCTTTTGACTTGGTTTTGCTCTGCGAAAACACGCATAGCAGCAAGCATGTCAGCTTCACTTTTAGCTGGAGCAAGATTAAGAGGCGATTCTAGGCGAATGCTTGCTGGAACAGTATCTGCGATAAGTGCGTTTAAGCTCTCAGCTTTGATGGTGGCAAGCATTTTTGCTTGATCGTTATGATTAGGACCATTGTGTCGAGCAACAAATTCATTTTGCGTGCTTAGGCTATGAAGTAGTTCAGTCATTTTCCCTTTACCTTCTAAACCACGAGACAACTCGCTTGCGTGGCTTTGAAAAAAAAGCTGCCACGAGTGGACAGCTTTCCTGTTTTATAAATTAGTCTTCTTCGATTGAGCTCAGATACTCTTCGGCATCTTTAAGGTCGTCTAGCTCTGCAGGATCGGACATTTTTACTTTCACAATCCAGCCGCCTTCATAAGGTTCTTCGTTGATAAGCTCAGGGCTATCTTGTAGCTCTTCATTAACTTCAACTACCACACCAGATACTGGTGCATAGATATCAGAAGCCGCTTTTACAGATTCAACAAGTGAAAAGCTGTCTCCAGCTTCAATTTCTGTATCTGTTTCTGGTAGTTCAACGAAAACCACATCACCCAGCATCTCTTGAGCGTGCTCAGAAATACCGATAGTTACAGTGCCATCACCGTTGTCACGAACCCATTCATGGCTTTCTGTAAACTTCAGTGTATTGTCCATTGCTAATTCTCCAAAAAAGTATCCAAACTGTACTACCGATTGAATGGGGTCTTGAGTATTAACGTTCCATTCAATCTTCAAGTATTATCAAATGTTTTGTTGTCGACAGACTTTTTAAATAGACCTTATCAACAACGATTTCAAATTCTAAACGGCTTAACCCTATCATTACTTTTGATGTGTGAAATCCACATCAAAAGTAATGATAGGCATCTCTGGTGCAAAAAGAGATGATTTATTTGTTAGCGCTTCGCTTCAAAGGTTTTGAGTGGTTCTGCTCATTGCTTGTAATTAGTTGTTGAGCATTACACTGTGAACGCGGTCGATATAGATAAGCATTTTATTAAGTAAAAATGTTAAATTTAGCCGGTTCAGCGATACCATCATTATTGGTATAGCTAACAAGCCAGTAACATACTCTTTGGTGTGACAACAATCAATGAAAAATTTCCTATAGGAAACGTGAGTAGCGTTTTTGTTAGCCAAAGCACGCTTTATTTCCCGATGCGCTCTTTAATGAATCAATAGCTTTGTGCCACAATGATTTTCAAATACAGGAATGCTATTCATTAGAGGGAAAGCATGTCAGAAGACATTTATGATGAGTACCCATCAATGATACTTGCCAAAGAAGCAAGTGAACAAAATATCGAACCATTGAAACTTGGGCAGAGAATAAAAGATATTCGAGCAAAGTTAGGGATCACGTTAGAAGAAGCTAGTAACCGAACGGGTTTGGCTCGCTCGACACTAAGCAAGATAGAGAACGAACAGATTTCGCCAACCTTTCAAGCAATGCAAAAGTTAGCTCATGGTTTGCAAATTGATATGCCACAACTATTTGAACCACCTAAGAAAATTTTAGCAACAGGCCGTAGGGATATTACAAGAAACAATGTGGGTAAACCCCATCCTACACAAACCTATGAGCATGAGCTGTTAGCTACTCAGTTATCAAATAAGAAAATGATGCCGTTTAAAAGTCGCGTTCGAGCTCGTGCTTTTGAAGAGTATAGTGACTGGGTTCGCCATGACGGCGAGGAGTTTCTTCTTATTCTCGAAGGTGTGGTTATGTTTTATAGCGAGTTTTATGAACCTGTTCGCTTGGAAGAGGGCGACAGCGTTTATTATGACGCCACGATGGGACACATGCTGGTTTCATTAAGTGAAGATGACGCACATATTCTCTGGGTAACAGCAAAATAGACTCAAAAACAAAAAGTTTCCTATAGTGAAGGCAAACGTTTGCATTTTGTTTTGAATTGAAGAAAAATACGCCGCATTGATGTTTAGAGACTCAATGCGGCGTTTTTGTCGCCTACAGAGAATGTGATTGAGTTGTTAACTTAGATCTTGGTCACTGTTTGAATCTTGTTAATCAGAGAAAACAGGCGCATTCTTGTTTACTATTGGAAACATGGTTTCCGCTTTATGGAACTTTTGCTTTTTGAGATGGCTGACTCTACGTATAAGAGCTTGGCAAAATGGAGAATAAAATGACTCAAGAACATGCGACTCAGGAACTTCTAGTTACTCCTTTACATGCTTTGCACATTGAAGTTGGTGCAAAGATGGTTCCTTTCGCAGGCTATGATATGCCTGTTCAGTATTCACTAGGCGTAAAAAAAGAGCACTTGCATACCCGCGAGGCTGCGGGACTGTTTGATGTTTCGCATATGGGTCAGCTTCGTCTGCATGGTGAAGGTGCAGCTCAAGCACTAGAAACTTTAGTTCCAGTGGACATCTTGGACTTGCCTCAAGGTAAGCAGCGTTACGCATTTTTCACTAATGAAAAAGGTGGCATTTTAGACGACCTAATGGTTGCTAATTTAGGCGACCATTTGTTTGTCGTTGTTAATGCCGCTTGTAAAGGGCAGGATATCGATCATCTGCATGCGCATTTACCTTCAGGGGTTGAACTTGAAGTGATCGAAGACAGAGCGCTATTAGCACTGCAAGGTCCGAAAGCTGTTGAAGTTCTATCGCGTTTGCAGCCTGCGGTAGCTGACATGCTTTTTATGGATATCCAGCAAGTCAGCATCGATGGTATTGAGTGTATCGTTAGCCGCAGTGGTTACACTGGAGAAGATGGCTATGAAATTTCAGTTCCAGCTGACCAAGCTCAAAAACTGGCTCGTAAGCTAACTTCATTTGAGGAAGTGGAATGGATTGGTCTAGGTGCACGTGACTCTTTACGTTTAGAGTGTGGCTTATGTCTATACGGTCATGATTTAGATACAACAACTACGCCAGTAGAAGCAAGTTTGCTATGGGCGATTCAGCCAGTACGTCGCACAGGCGGTGCTCGTGAGGGTGGCTTCCCAGGGGCTGAGATTATTCTCAACCAGATCGCGACTAAAGATGTGGCTCGCAAACGCGTTGGGTTGGTTGGTCAGACGAAAGCGCCAGTTCGTGAAGGTACAGAGTTGTTTGACGCAGATGGTCAACATATTGGTGCTGTTACAAGTGGTACTGCGGGTCCAACAGCGGAAAAACCAGTTTCTATGGCTTATGTTCGTACTGACTTCTCAGCAGTTGGTACGGAATTATTTGCAGAAGTTCGTGGCAAAATGCTCCCGATGTTGGTAGAAAAAATGCCGTTTGTACCGCAAAGATACTACCGCGGTTAAGTTAATCTAAGTAAATAGGTTAGTCCTAAGAGCCGTAAGTCTAGTCTTACGGCTCTTTTTTATTTACATTAGCCGTCTAAAATTATCTGTAACAGATGTAAGTAACGGATTACTCCTATGAAGAAAAAAAAGGCTGCATTACTTTCAACTCTAATTGGTGTGTGTGGCAATGTATCAGCCGCGGAAGATTATACCGCGTACATAGTAAATGGCTCTTATGCCAATATTACGAACTTTTCTTCCTACGTTGCTTTGTTTGTCGATTTGATTGAATACAACAATACTTACTATGCTGGAAGTTATTGTGGTGGAACAATTTTAGATGCCAATCACATTCTAACGGCTGCTCACTGTGTTTATAGCTCGGATCCAGATAACAACCTGTATTCGCTGTTTAGTGTAGTTGTACCGGAGTTGCAGAAGGAAAGTTATTACCCCTACAGCATCAATGAAAAAAAACGCGTTTCAAAGATCTATTATAGAGATGACTACAATAGCACCACGTTAAATAATGATCTGGCAATACTGCAACTGGAATCTGCATTAACTACTATTAACTCTAGTCATTATGCGAATAGACCTTCGACAGGTACTACTTACCGTAACGCTTCAGAGACTTTTTATGCGGTCGGGCATGGTAATACCAAAACTGGTGTTGATGATAATGATGATTTACAAATGGCCTCATTAACGTATGTGGATAATAGTTCTTGTAACTACAGCAATATGACAGACACCAAACTATGTATGGAGGGAGCGGTTAATCCATCAAATGGCTTAGAGGCCAGCACTTGCCAAGGGGATTCTGGAGGCCCTTTGTATTGGTACTCCGGTGGCAGTTATATTCAAGTGGGATTAACCAGTTTTGGCCCTTCTACATTTTGTGGCGATGCCAGCTCAAAGTTTGGGGCTACTTCAGTTTTTACAGAAGTTTATGACTACCGAACATGGATAGACAGCGTACTAGCCGGCACCTAGACAGCAAAATATATCGCGACCGATGCCAAAAGGCAGTCATACGTCGACCGTATTGGACAAGAATCTTCTAGCTCGGGAGATTCTGGCGGAGGGGCATTTGGTTTTATGTCGCTATTGTTTATGACTCTTTTGGCGTTCGTAAGGCGTAACGCTCAATAAAATATTCAACTACCTTTCAACTATTCCTCCAAGTCGTTGTCATACACCTGCACGACGACTTTTTTTTCACATCGTGTAATGCACAATTCATCCGCTTTCTAATTACTGGGATCTAGTTCTATAGTTTATTAGCTTAAACTTGTTTACATAACGTTTACATGCAAAATGTTATTTAAACTACTGATATAGTTATCTGTATATATGATTAATTATAATGAGAATTTCTTGAATAAATTTAAATCAATATTAGGGCCTATTTATCCCTTAGCAGCAGCTTCCGTTGCGATGATTGTCTTGTTTACTCTTTCACGCATAGGATTGTCCTTATGGCATTTCGACCGTGTATCGGATGTTAATGGGTGGGGAGATATCCTACTGAGTGGATTGCGTGTTGATTTCGCGTCTGTCTCTTATCTTTTTATTCTTCCAGCGTTATTAGCTTCATTTCTATCTGGTGATCACTTTATTGGTCGTGTGTGGAACTGGATTCTTAGGATTTGGATAACGGCGGGTTTGTGGTTAGTCGTTTACATGGAAGCTGCTACCCCGCCTTTTATCATCGAGTATGACTTACGACCGAATCGATTGTTTGTTGAATACCTGATTTATCCAAAAGAAGTGTTTGGCATGCTTTGGTCCGGCTACAAGCTTGAGCTATTTTTTGGGCTCGCTGTAAGTGTCATAACGCTTATTGTTGGTTGGAAATGGTCAGCATCTCTCGTTAAATCATTAACATACCCACGTTGGTACTGGCGTCCATTTATTGCTGTTGCTGTGGTTGCTATATGCTTGATGGGGGCTCGTTCTTCACTTGGACACCGTCCATTAAACCCTGCGATGGTAGCATTTGCTGCTGACCCTTTAGTGAATGACTTGACGTTAAACTCCTCTTATTCCGTAATATTTGCAGCTAAACAAATGGGATCAGAAGCGAGTGCATTCGAGTTTTATCCAAAAATGGATAAGCAACTGATTGTGGAACAGATCAAAGGCTCAATGAATATTGATCCGGGAGCCTTCACTGATAATCAAAAGCCGACTCTCGCTAATCATGTAGCGTCTTATAACGGCCCAAGAAAGAACGTTGTGATTCTTTTATTGGAGAGCCATGGGGCACGTTACGTTAAAAGTTTGGGGGGTATTGATGCCTCTCCAAATCTGGACAAACTGATCCAAGAAGGTTGGGCATTTACAAGAATGTATGCCACAGGTACTCGCTCAGTTCGCGGTATCGAAGCAGTAACAACAGGCTTTTCCCCGACACCAGCCAGAGCTGTGGTTAAACTGGGTAAGAGCCAGACGAACTTCTTTACCATTGCTAATTTGTTGAAAGCAAATCAATACCACACTCAATTTATCTATGGTGGAGAAAGTCATTTCGACAACATGAAGAGCTTCTTCCTAGGAAATGGCTTTGTTGATATGCAAGATTTTCCAACGTTTTCTTCTCCAAGATTTGTTGGCTCTTGGGGGGCGTCTGACCAAGATCTCTTTGCTAAGGCCGATGAACAATTTACACAGCTAGCACAAACAGAACAGCCATTTTTCAGTTTAGTTTTTACCTCTTCAAACCACAGTCCATTTGAATATCCAAATGGCGTGATTGAGCCTTACAATGAACCTAAACAAACTGTAGAAAATGCAGTTAAGTATGCGGATTATGCTTTAGGTGAATTTGTCGAAAAGGCGAAAAAATCTAAGTATTGGAACAACACTGTTTTCGCCGTGATTGCAGATCATGATGCTCGCGCGACAGGCACACTTCCAGTACCGATTGGACACTTTAAAATTCCCGCTGTGATCTTTGGAGGTGGTATTGAACCTCAAGTAGATGATCGTTTGGTGAGTCAAATTGATTTGGTACCGACATTGTTATCGTTAGCTGGTATCAGCAGCCAAAACCCGATGATAGGGCATGATTTGACACATGAAGTTCCCGTAGAAAAGCAACGTGCGATGATGCAACGAGATAAGAATTTTGCTTGGATGACAGCAGATAATGAGGTTGTGGTAATTCAACCAGAGAAGGGGATCTCAACTTATACCTATAATCCTAGTGAGGACTCTTTAACAGCTGCATCGCTCAGTGAAGCGACTGTTATTAAAGCTCACGCTAACGCCATGTGGGGTAATTTGGCGTTTGACAACAATTACTATACGGCTCAAAAAAGCTACGCTGTGAGTCAGTAAGAAGAATTTCCTCAAGCAGTGGTGTTTGACGCTGCTTGAGGAATAACATCACTTCGAAGCAGGGTATAACGACTAGCGCTAGCAACAGACAGCGGTTTAGAAAACCAATAACCTTGAAAATAAGATGCGCCCATGTCTTTGTATTTTTGGAACATGGCTTGGTCTTCAATCCCTTCAAACACAATATCAATCCCTTTTGAAAGGCATAACTGAGTAATAAACTGTAAGTACTGCTCGTAAGCATCATTGGTCATCGACTTCGTTGTCATCACTCTATCTATCTTAATTTGCTTTAACGGCAAACCTAAGAAGCTGTGAATTGAGCTGAAACCGGATCCAAAGTCATCAAGAGACAACGAAAATCCCATACTGCTTAGAATATAAATCTGGTTTAGTGCATTCTTGTTACCGTCGAGCATGACGGTCTCTGTTAGTTCGAGAACGATGTTTTTTGGTTCGACGTTAGAATTTACAGCGAGTGTATAAAGGTTTGAGGGGAAGTTAGTGTCTAGGAGTTGCAACACAGAGACGTTTACGTTGACGCGTATGTTGGCTTTGTTTAGTTGGTTATAGCGGCTGATGAAATTACAGGCTTTAGAAAAAACCAAATACCCCAGCTCATTAATCAGTCCCTTTTTTTCAGCAATAGGAATAAATTCATCGGGATATATTTCACCGTATCCTTTAGAACGCCACCTTACTAAGGCTTCAAAACTGGCAACCTTCCCATCACTTGCATTGATTATGGGTTGGAACTTAACGCTCAAAGAACGAGAATGGATCGCTTCTTTAAGTTCTTTCTCAATAAAAAAGAAACGATCGACATTGTGCTGAGTTCTACCGTTATAGATCTCTATACGAGAGCAGTTATTTTCGCCAGCGAACTGACAAGTTCTTGAAGCTATACTCAGGCATTCCGTCGCGGTTAAGTTCGTGTCTATGTAAGGATAAACACCGATACTAATTTTATCCCCATATAACTTGCCATATTCAAGAGTAGACTCTGCATAATGCTTAAGGATATTTTGGCAAAGTCGCTGAAGTTCTCCAGTGGTGTAGTCACCGTAAAGCAATACTGCAAAGTCGTCAGAACGTACCCTATAGTGCTCGCAATCACTATCAGGAAGTACACGTAACGCACCCGTCAAGTGTTCGATAATCTGTTGAAAAACATCTGTGCCATATTGATTGAGGTAAGACTTGATGTCGTCAATTTGAATATAGATAAGCGTAGCGTTAACTTGCGGTTTTTTAACGAGAGCTTCAATGTCGTGAATCAGTTTGGTTCTGTTTGAAAGACCTGTGGCATTATCAAAAAAGGCCGCTTGGTGGAGATAGGATTCCATCAACTTTTGATCGGATATATCACGATGACTTCCAACCATAAAAGTATGCCCGCATATGGTTTTTGTCGTTGCGACACCTTCAACCCATATGTACTGTCCGTTGGCTTTTCTTAAACGATACTGGGTAACGATATTCCCACCTTCGTCAATATGTTGACCGATCCGGCTATCAAGCAAAGTAGAATCTAAAGGGTGAACAATGTTAAACCAGTCTGATAGTTCGATGGTCTTCGATTCAAATCCGAACTGATGATAAAACTCAGGGTTATAAAATGTCATTAAACCCTGCTCATCCATATAGAAAACACCGTGTTTGAACACGTCAAAAATGTGTACTAAGCGCTTCAAATATGTGTCATCCAGAGCATTCTCTATAACAGATAACTTGTCTTGTTTAAACGACATAACCGCATACCAACTCTAACAACTGCTAACCATAATGCGAAATATGGATGAAAGAAATATGAATCTAAAACATCTGTTGTTTCTAGAGCTTTAGAGTATTAAACCTAAACAATGTTTCAATTTAAATCTAAATGAATAACGATTCAATTATTGATAATAGTAATTGTTGTTAATCGTGCTATAGCGCAAGCTTTAATAACAAAAACGTTCCTTTTTAATAGCGCATCTTGTTGATGTTTAAAATAATGGACCTATTAAAATGCGGCTAAACGCCGCATTTTTGTTTTCTAAGATACGAGCTTAACGCTCCCAATATGCTTCTTCCAAACTGTCTTCACGCTCTGGCAACGATCGAGACAAACGAGGGGAGTGCTGAGTCAACACTTCATAACTGACACGGTTCGCGTATTTACATACCTGAGAGAGAGACGAATAAGTCAGATATGGCTGATCGTGCTTAACGGAATTTGGCACATTAATCAGATGGAAGGCGTTGGCCGCCATATCATGCAATAGCGCAGATAAAGCACCGTCACCTGCTCCGTTGGTATTCTTTATTTCTAGTGGACCTCCCAGGTAAGGTCCGATATGTGAATAGATTTTTACTGGGTTTGTACAATCATTTTTGCGCATTGCACGGCTGAATTCGTACTTATTAAACTCTGGAATGTTGCCCGGAAGTAGTGGTAGTTCTGTTTCACGCTTACTGGATTCGTCAGTATAACCAGCCATAAACAAGCCGATTGGTCCTGCGGTACAGAGAACTAAATCAACCCATTGGAGAGCAGTGTCTGATGCAAGAAGCGGATCTTTATGTCCCGTCAATGCTTCACCTTCTTCTTCATTCATCGCAACGACAGTGACGTTTTCCTTTAGAAATTCTTGCCACCATTTCTCATTACCTTCAATGACGTACTTGGTGCCCAGAGTTAGCACTACAGGAATGTTGTTTGCTTTGGCTAATTCAATTGCTCGTTGAACCGCTTGAGGCATAGGGTCTTCAGGCTTTCCACGCATAAGATAGGACGAAACAACCAATGCAGATGCTTTTTCGAATACTTGCTCAGGAATGCTATCCGGACGCAATTTATTCATATGGCCTTCGTTTATCGCAAAGGTACGTTCGCCATCTTCTGTGATTAACGTATAGCAACGACCTATAGGACCATCAACGGTTTGAAGATGGTTCAGGTTCATACGCGAAGAAGTTCGACATAAGTAACGATAGGCAAATGAACCGACTTCGATGTTTTTAGACATAACACCAAGAAGCACAGATTTGCTATCCGCCAGCACAGAATAGTTATGTAGCGTATTACCAATAGTGTCACCCGGATGTTGATGGGTAATCAGATTCAGCTCAACCAACTCTTTGTATAAGGCATCTGCTTTCGTCTCTTCAAGGACAAGAGAATGCCCCTTGCTTAAATTGTATTTGGTTAAGAAGTCGTTATCTACTCGAGTTTCTATATCAACAATTGTCTGTCCAACGCCGATGATTATTGGACGATGTAGCTTTGGCGCCTGCTGAATGTGGTTGAGTAATGGATCTCGAGCATGTGTCGGAAAGTAGTGCTTAGATTTACGCTGTCCGGGAAACTTCATCTTGAGTATTAGGGGAAAGAAATATTTCGTGCATAATATCACAAATATATTTTTATATTTTCATTTTATTACACGGAAAATGGCTTTTGTGAACACCACTTTCCGTGCGTCTGACTCATTGTTGAGTAGTGGTTTGATTGTCTGGAAAAGCGTTATAGGCTTTTGTGCCCCAAAGCGGAACAGTTGACAGACTGTGTTTAAAACTACCATCTGTTTCCTTCGTCGTATAAGACAAATAAAGAAGTGTTTGATTCTCGGGGTCAAAAATACGTCTGACTTTCATCGTTTTAAAGAAAATACTCTTTGACTGCTTAAACACCACCTCACCAGATTTACTCTTATCGATTGATTCAAGCATGTTTGGTGTGATATCGCCTGTTTGTCGACACGAGATTGAGCTGTCGCTCGGGTCGGAAAGGCTCAAGTTCGCTTCAATAGAGGCTATATGGCAAGTTACCCCTTGTATTTTGTCATCATGAAGTGACGCAATCTTAATGTCCTTCATGGTAAATACGCCTAGGGACACATCACCAACTTCGTTATCTGAACATCCGATTAGTAGGGTAGACAGTCCTACCATCAAAAGTAATTTTTTCATTGCTTGTCCTATGGTGCCGCATACAAAACTGAGCTAATCATAACCCAAGTTGCAAACAGATGCAGAAGCAAATATCTAACTGTAAATAAAGAAAGATGTGCAGATGAGATATCAAGACTTGTGAGATTAAGTGTACCTAAGTATCCTTCGCTTATTCATTACTGCTAAATGTGGTTTTAGCGTAAGTACTTCAATAGAAGAAAATTTCATGACAGATTCCTATCCAAACGTCGTTAAAGTGAAAAATCAGTGGCTTTTTGATCAAGTTGAGGTGGAGTTTCCGACGCCTGAAAGTCTAAAAGGCAGAGCCATTTATCAGTCTCTTTGTGAAGAGAATACTGTGACTCCGTTGATTCAATGTGCCCAAGAAACAGGCATCAATTTAGATGAGATATATCTGGTTGACTTTCATCGTTTGACCGTGATGTTTTCATTGCTTCAAGCATCGCGTGGACGTGATGAACAAGAGCAAAATTATCTGTTGGAGTTTTTCACCCAAATTATCTTCTCAGAGCCTTGCTATCTTTATGTAGGATTTAAGCAAGCTGAACCCGTAGCTGCTGCTTTAATTACACAATCTGAAAACGAACTTTTGGTTTCTGATATTGTTGTAAAAGACCTTTCCTATAGTTCTGCTGAGCAATTCGCTCTGGCAGCAACGCAAAAGTGGTTAAAAAGTAACGAATTTTCAGGCTCTTTCTATATTGAACGCTAATATATAGCGGCAAATGGAGTCAGAAATTTCCGGTTTGTTTTAAACAGTGACGGTGCTACAAAATATCGACATTGCTGAGTAAGCAGATTTCAAATTGTTAACTGAATCATTTTTCCTATTTTGTTTGTAATTAAACTGCATAGAAAGGAGAAATATTATGGTTGGCAAAAAAACGAACTGCGTTATTTTCGATTGTGAAGGTACATTGGTCGACAGTGAACGCTTGTGTTGTGAAGCCCTTGTGCAAGTCTTTAATGAAATTGGGGCAGAGCTATCTATCGAAGATATTATTGATAACTTTGAAGGTGGCAAAATTGCCGACATTATGCATTCCACTTTACAACTTGCAGAGAAAACTGCAGATATTGATGTGTTAGAACAGCGATATCGTGAAGTGTTGGAACCTCTGTTCTTGAAGAAACTCACGCCAATGCGCGGTGCAATTGAATTATTAGATTGGCTTAGAGAAACAGAGACTGAATTTTGCGTTACATCGAACGCGCCCAAAGACCGTATTGAATCGATTCTAAAATCGGCAGGTTTATACAACTATTTTCAAGGAAAAATATTTTCTGCATTCGAAGCAAATAGTTGGAAACCAGAACCGGATTTAATCCGCTATTGCGCCATGAATATGGGCTTTATGTTAGATGAATGCGTTTATGTTGATGATACCCATAAGGGCGTGAAAGCAGGTCTTAACGCTGGAGTCACCACCTTTCAAATCACGCCTCTGACTTGGCAAAATAGAGTCTCTCACCCCAAAGTTACAGTGCTAGAGAGTTTAGAACAGCTAACTCTGTATTTAGTTTAAGTCGTGATATTCGATTTCAATTAATGAAGTGTATTCTCCGGCACATGGATGTACGGGGTTAACACTAAGTTGGCAGCCAAAATCGTTGGTTCAATGTTACTCAACTCTTCCGTGTGAAAACCACACTTGCCACATAGAAATTTTTCACCGCTCTCAGAGAGCAAATATTCATCGCTTTGACAAAGCGGACAACACTCGATCATTTTCATCACACATTCTCTTCAAATTGTTTTTATTATTTAGTTTTAGCTATTGCTGCTTTTATGCTCAGAATAAACGGAATGTCGGTCGGTGATTGTTATAATTACATTATTCTTTCATTTTTTGAGATTCATTTCATAAATCCATGAATTGAGCTTGTTGAATTCTAAACCTCAATTAACGAACTCAGTGATTTTGATAGAAACTTAAAAGATGCATAAGAGAAAAACAATAAGTGGGGTCGAAGAAATGGATGATAAATTCTGTATCGTTTTAACCACAACAAACAGCCAAGACGTAACACAGCAATTGATTCGATACCTACTATCAAATCAACTGGCGGCTTGTGTTCAAACATTACCTATCAATAGCCACTACATTTGGGAAGGTGAAGTTTGTAACGACGAAGAGATCCTTCTAGTGATAAAAACCCAATCCAAATTGTTTGAGCAAATCACGGAAGCGATTGAACAATTTCATAACTATGAAGTTCCACAAATTGTTCAGGTGCCTATTACTGATGGCTTCAACCCTTACTTGCAATGGATCGAAGCCAATACCAATTAGGCGGTTAATCGAATGGGGTTAATTCGAATCTGCACTGCGAGTAACAACAATGAGGCTAATGCGCCTAGGGTATCGCACAGCATGTCTTTTTGGGCATCCCAGATATCACCTTGAGAACCTAAGAATGCGATACCTTCGTCTCCGCCAGCCAAATCCGCATACCACCATTCAACAATTTCGTAGCCTGCGGCGATACTCATAATGCAAAACAGAGCGTAGCTGCTTGCAAACAATGGCTTAGCCAGTTTGTTTCGTATAAGCAGTTCGGCGATTGGGTATGCATACAAGCCTATGGAAAAGTGTGCGACACGGTCGAAGTTATTGCGCTCTGAACCAATGAGGGTGTTGAACCAATCAAAAGGCACTTCTGAGAAGGTATATTTCGCGCCAATCGTATGAAGAGTCAGCCAGATGAAAAAGAGAGTATAAGAAGTTGTACTCAATTTCTGTCTCATTGAAACCAGCCACACAATCAAAAGAATCAGTAGTGCAGGTATAATTTCGGCAAGCCATACTGCTCGCGATGTTGGCGATATGGCGGAAAAGATAAACACGGCTGCATATGCCAGACTCAATAATGTCAGGCTTCTTGGTACTGTCATAGTTGAAATATCCTTTACTCAATTTTCTAAAGCATGTTTACACTATTTGAAACAGTGTTCAATTAAGTTATGTTAAAAATTGAGTTGATTGAACTTAGAAGTTATTTGGAATTTCTCGTATTCTCGGGATGAAAAGTTGAATAAAGGTCAAAGCCTTAATAGTTTCGTCCTATTCTTACTCGACAAAAAGTCGCTCATGGCTTTGAATAAAAGAAGGGAAAATTGAGAGAAACTATATGACTGAAGCACAGCAAGTGTCCGCAACGTTTCGCAACTATGTTGAGAATCCTTTATTGTGGCCAATTTTGGAAGTGTTGAAACGGCAGCCATCCGGTTGGAAAGTTCATACGCTTGCCGCGCATTTGGGTGAGTTGGAACTGATGCCGACACTGGATGAAGCTCCAGAAAAAGATTTGTTCAAACGTAATTTTCTTATCATGAATGCGCTCTACCAACTGCAAGAGACTCTCTATCCGAAGCAATGGCTCCAAGTAGAGGCGATGGATATTATTTTGATGCCGATGTTTCGTAATGCCTCCCACGTAATTGATGTTGAAGATCCTTTGCGCGAATATTATTCACAGTGGGAGCACTATGAAGCGAGCGAAGGGGAAGTTAAACGCCTTCTCAATGAGTTTTGGACTCGCTATCGTAAGTTTGTTGGTGGTAGTAGCAAAGACTTAAATCGACAACAAGCCTTACGCTTATTCGAACTCCACGATGATGCTACACACTTTGAAATCCGCAAAACATGGCGAAAGCTCGCTTTAAGATGGCATCCGGACAGAGATAATGGCAATGCAGAAAAATTTAGGATTTTATGTGAGGCATGGAATATTCTTCGCCAAGAGGCATAGAAATCTTTGACCAGAAAAAACAGCGCAAATTTGCGCTGTTTTTTTGTCTCGATAACTCTTAATTCTTGAACTTAGCTTTGCGCATACGGTTCAGTGCTGCCATCGCATCCAGTATGCGAGGTTTCGCCAAATCGCCATGGTTTGGCATGTTCTCGTGCCAATTGTCGTTAAGAAAGGTTTCGAAATTTTTAGCTGGGTTTTTCGACCAACCTGGTATCTGTGCGAGCTGGAACCAAAGCCAACCGATAGCATTTATTTCAGAAGGTGACTCTATCTGCTCAAGAGCGCTTAAATCAGTAAACTCTTTGCCAAAGCGAAGTGAATCCGTGCCTTTTGCAGATACTCGGAACTTGCCTTCCGCTAGTATGGTTTGTAATGCCATACAGTTTAAGGAACGAGGCGCAATGTTTTCCAAAGGTGTTTCACATTCGTTTTTACGCTCAGTAGGATGGAGCGCAATTACTTGCTGTGCTTTTTCAGTCACGTCAATCGGCTGGAAATCATGCATTTGAATCACAGTGTCAGCCACATCAAGGTAATCTCCAGAACCACCCATGACAACTAAGCTGGATATCCCCATTTCATCTCGCAGTTGACCAATGCGATCGACTAACGGAGTGATAGGTTCATCACCTTTGCTTACCAAAGCTTGCATGCGTTCGTCACGTATCATGAAGTTAGTTGCCGAGGTGTCTTCATCAATCAGCAAGGTGCTAGCGCCAGCTTCTATTGATTCCTGAAGCCAAGCCGCTTGTGAGGTAGAACCAGAGGCATCTTGAGTACTAAAGTCACGAGTATCTCGGCCTAGAGGCAAGTGATTGATGTAGTTAGAAAGATTGAGATTGTGCACGCAGCGACCATCTTCAGCGCGAATTTTTATGGCGTTGACATCAGCGACAATACTTTCACGGCCATCACCTGGAATATGGTTGTAGATTGAACGCTCAATTGCCGTAAGCAGGGTCGATTTACCGTGGAAACCGCCGCCGACAATCAAAGTGATACCTTTTGGGATGCCCATTCCGCGTACTTCACCTTTATTCGGTGCCAGCAAAATGGTTTCCAATTCTTTTGGTGACTGGAATGCAACAGCATCTTTCATCGGTAAATCGCAGTTACCAGCAATACGTGGCAGCACACTTCCGTTTGCAACAAAAGCAACCAAGTTTTTCTCATCAAGTTGAGAACGCAATGATTCTTGGTCTTCGATGGTTTCACAGTGATGAGTCAGCGCCTCAATATCCAATTCACGAGCATTAGTTGCTTTACGAATGAATTTAGGCATATGAAATGTAAGCGTGTTGAGTGCTTTCTTCGCGAGAATGTCACGCCCTTCAGCAGGCAGAGACATACGGAAACGCAACTCAATGCCGTGTTCAGTAAATAATACGGCGGTGCTATCCATTACGGTTTGGCCGGTGATATGGATAGTTACGGAGTTTTCTTGCTTGGCGAATTCTGCGAATGAGCGAGCGATAAAGTCTCGGGCAGCCATTTGATAAGCCGCAGACTTATCTTTCAACCATGCTAAGCCAGTGAGTGACCATGCTCTTGTCGCACGCAAGCGCGAAGCTGACGCGAACGGATCTGACTGAACATAATCGATGTACAGATTGTAGTCGCCGAAATCATATTCGCCTTTGATTTGCTGATATGCGCGATAATTCTGTTTTTCGAGTTTTTTCAGTTTTGCTGTTAATACATCCATCACGACTGCTCTTGGAATAAAGAAAAGGGGGCGATTATAGGTAGCCCTATCAAGGGAGTAAAGCCATGTGTTGCTTAATCCTTGTGGGATAAACAAAAACTGTACTCTATTTAGGAGTACAGTTTTAGTGGCAGTAGGGTATTTGTCAACAAAGAGGCGGGTTCAGACAAGATAATCTGATTCCCACCAGCGGTTGAATTGATTAATCTTCTTGCGTTAAGAATGGCTTTAAGTCGACATCCTTTGAGTAGTCGATGTTTTCAAAACCAAACCCATTGAGATTGAGAAACTCTTGCTTGAATCCTTGGTAATCGCCCAGTTGTTTAAAGTTATCGGCATTCATTTCGTCAAGAATCGCCAATACTTTTTTCTGAGTGTCTTGGTTAAGTTCCAGATCATCCATTCGGATCAAACGTTCGTTATCAACTGGCGTGGTGACATTCTCTCCCAGATACAGTTTTTCACTGAATAAACGTTGCATCTGTTCAATACAGCCTTCATGGGTGCCTTTCTCTTTCATTACTCGGTAAAGCGCTAAGATGTATGGACTTAAACCTGGAATAAACACACTCGCTTTTGTGACTAACGCCTTACAAACCGAAGCATAAGCGCCACCATTGTAATTCGCTAACTTCAAATTAAGAGAGTGACTGGTTTGGTGCAAATCAACTTTTGCATAACCTAAGGTACCATCAAGATAGATAGGGTGAGTGATTTCAGGACCAATGTATGAGAAAGCAACGGTTTTACAGCCGTCAGCGATGGAGTCTGAGTTGATCAAAGTATCAATCCAGTTCTCCCAGTCTTCTCCGCCCATGACCTTAATGGTGCTAGCAATCTCTTCATCTGTTGCTGGCTCTAGTGTGCTATTTACCCAACTGTCGTTTTCCAAAATGATGGTAGAGCCTGATACTGCATCACCAATAGGTTTGATGGCGGAACGCCAGAACTCATCACTGTCGCCTTTTCGGCGCATACCACTGGCGATGCTGTAGATAACTAGGTCGACTTCACCTTCGAAGTAGGTTTCGATCGCTTCGATAACTTGTTCTCTAATTTCTTTTGAGAACACATCACCGTCAATATTAACGGCTATATTACCATTTTGTTCTGCGTACTTTTTAAAGAAATGGTTGTTGTAGAATCCAGCACTACCCACACCTTTTTCAGATGGCCCGCGTTCCATAGAAACGCCAATAGTGTCAGCATTCGCACCACCGAATGTTAACGCGATACGAGCGGCAAGCCCAAATCCGGATGATGAACCTAAAATTAAGACACGTTTAGGACCATGCTTAATTGGGTTTGCTGATTTAACGTATTGAATTTGCTTTAGAATGGCTTGTTCGCAACCGAAAGGATGTGCGGTACGAGCAACCACACCCTGAATTACGGGGTCTATGAGCATTATTGGTACCTTCTGGTTCTGTGGGACAGTAACAATAGCGTAAAGTTAGGTAAAGTTTATTGAGCTGAGGCAACAGACCTACAGTTAGTTGGTCATAATGTAGGAAAACATCCTAAAGCAGAGGCTCTAGTTGTTCTGCCATGAAATCGGCTATCCATGGTTGAGCATCCGATTTTGGGTGCAGCCCGTCTTGCATCATCCATTCAGGTTTGATGATGACTTGCTCTAGAAAAAATGGCACCAGCGGTACGGATTTTTCGCTGGCGATGTTGGGATAAAGTTGCGAGAACGCATCGCTGTAGCGCTTGCCATAATTAGGCGGGATGCGGATTTGCATCAAGATTACTTGGCTGTTTTGTGCGTGAATAGTGTCAATCATGGTTTTCAGATTGTTTTCAACAAGCTGAGGGGGAAAGCCACGTAGCCCATCGTTGGCGCCGAGTTCAATCAAAACGGTGTCCGGTTGGTGCTGTTTGAGTAATGACGGTAAACGCGATAATCCATTGCCTGTCGTATCGCCTGATATACTTCCGTTAATTACTGTTACAGATTTCCCTTTGTTTTTTAAAGCATCACCAAGCAAATTAGGCCAAGCTTGTTCTATAGACATGTTATAGCCGGCGCTCAAACTATCACCCAACACTAAGAGTGTGTTACTACTAGCGTTGGTCGAGAAAAATACAACAAGAAGCAAGGAAAGTAGTCTAGTCATGCAATCATCCGTTATTTCAGCTCAGTCTTTATCTAAAGTAGTCTCCACCAATCAGGAGCAATTAACAATCCTCAAAGAGGTGAATCTTGATATTCGCCAGGGCGAAAGTGTGGCCATCGTCGGTACTTCTGGTGCAGGTAAATCGACATTGATGACACTGCTTGCAGGATTGGACACGCCGACCAGCGGAGAAGTTCATCTGTTGGGGAAATCACTGACAGAGCTTGATGATGAAGCTAGAGCCGCGATTCGCAGTCAATCGGTAGGGTTCGTATTCCAAAGCTTTTTGCTCATTCCAAGCTTATCCGCATTAGAAAATGTCACTCTGCCGTGTTTGTTAAAGGGTGAAGCCGAAGATAAACAGCGTGCAGA
Source organism: Vibrio sp. C8 (assembly GCF_054051265.1). Classification (NCBI taxonomy): domain Bacteria; kingdom Pseudomonadati; phylum Pseudomonadota; class Gammaproteobacteria; order Vibrionales; family Vibrionaceae; genus Vibrio; species Vibrio sp. C8. The sequence goes on along the minus strand of NZ_JBPAOE010000007.1, from coordinate 28,636 downwards.
AGCGTTATTAAAATCTGTCGGGTTAGAGCATCGTATTCATCACTCGCCGAGTCAGCTCTCGGGTGGGGAGCAGCAGCGGGTTGCTCTGGCGCGGGCGTTTATGATCAGCCCTCAAGTGTTATTTGCTGATGAACCAACAGGCAACTTAGATCAGGAAACTGCTGCGAAGGTTATCGATTTACTTTTTGAGTTGAACTCGCAACATGGAACAACATTGGTTCTTGTCACTCATGATCCTGTTCTTGCTGCAAGATGCCAAAGACGCTTTCATATGACGGCAGGCATGTTGGAGGAGCGAGTATGAATGTTGCCCCATCTTTAAATAAACGTCTGTTTCGATGGAGCTTTAGCGAGATTAGACATGGTCAATTGTGGCCGATTTCCGTAGCTCTAACTCTCATCATTGCTTGTGTGTTTGCGTTAACTGCATTGGCTGACCGTATGGAGCAGGTGGTTGTTAAGCAGGGCAAAGACGCATTGACGGCAGACAGTGTATTTGTTTCGGCAAATCTTTTGCCTTCAACGTTGTTGCAACTCACCAAGGAAAAAAACTTAACCACTTCCAACATGACTCGTTTTTCCACCATGGCGTTCAGTGACAATGGTATGAAGTTAGTCACGGTTAAAGCCGTAGACAGCCAATATCCATTGCGTGGCGAAATGGAACTGTCGGATGGAAACATCATCAAGCATCAGATCCAGCCAAATGAGTTATGGCTAGACGAACGAATTTTTAACGAACTGAATGTTAATGTGGGTGACAGCGTCACGATTGGCGATGCTGACTTTGTCGTATCAGGTAGAGTCGTTCAAGAACCCGGTTTAAGCTTCAACCCATTTCAGCAAATGCCGTCTGTTTTTATTCACTTATCAGATGTTGAGCGCACCGGTGCTATCCAAATCGGTAGCAGGGTTCAATACCAGCTTTTCATCAATGCTGAAGAGCCAATCATTGAACAACTGAAAAATGCAGTAACTTTGTCCCCGAGTGAGCGATGGAGAGACCAAGACAGCGGTAGCAGAACCAACGAAGTGTTTGAAAGAACTCAGCAATATCTGTCTTTGACTGTGGCTATCGTGATCATCATGGCTGCGACCACATTGGTTTTGACCTGTCAGCATTATGTTTCTACTCGCCAGCGCACGATTGCAATGCTTAAAAGCTTGGGTGCCAGTAAACAATGGGTAGGGCGTTGGTTATCCATTCAGGTGGCGTTACTGCTCGGTTTTGCCGCCGTGAGTGGTATTGTCATAGGAATGGGACTGGAATATCTGTTGCGAGTTCCTTTGGTCGATCTGCTGCCTACGCCGCTTCCAAGTTATGGTTATAAACCTGCGTTGGTAGCGCTAACTTCAAGTGTGTTAATTGCTGTACCGGCTTTGGGAATCCCGCTAGGCCATCTACTGAATGTGAATGCTGCCAGTGTTATGCAGAGCACACAAAAGCAGAGCCGTATGCGTTGGAATATCGCTCTAGCGCTTGTGCCTTTACTGCCCATGCTTGCTTTCTATTGGCAAAACAAATTAGTCTGGATCGTACTCGCAGGAATAACTGTGCTTTTTTTGATTCTTGCTTTAATCAGTGTTGTGGTGACACGTTCTTTGGCAAAGTTACCACTTAATACTGCAATGAAGCTGGCTCTTAGCCGGATCAATCGTTCCTCTGTCGCTACGGGCATTCAATTTGGAGCATTGTCGCTCTCATTAATGCTATTGGCTGTAATGTGGTTGGTTCGAACAGACCTCTTGTCTGATTGGCAGAAAACATTACCAGCCAATGCGGCGAATGCGTTTGCTTTCAATATTGCCACTTATGAAAAAGACACGTACTTGGAAACCATAGACAAAGCTGGAATTGAACGTTCGGCTGCCTATCCAATCATTCGTGGACGATTAACTGAAATCAACGGTGTTGAAGCGAAAACTTATGCACAAGGGGAAGGGCGTAGTGATGCTTTAAGACGTGAACTTAACTTCACCTGGGGTGATAGCCTACCAACCTATAACGATCTGATTGCTGGAGAGTGGACGCAAAGCAAAGGGGTGTCAGTTGAGCAAGATGTTGCAGAAGATCTCGGTCTGAAAATAGGTGACAAACTGACTTTCTCTATTAACAGCCAACCTATCGAAGCTACGGTAAATACTATTCGTCATGTTGAATGGCGTGCTATGAAGCCTAACTTCTACTTCATTTTTACACCGGATTTATTACAGGACATTCCTAGCTCTTGGTTGGTTAGCTTTCGAATAGAACAACAACATGATGGGCTACTCACAGAACTGTCACGTAATCACCCGACAGTGAGTTTGATGGATATCCGAGCTATGGGAGCGAAAATCCAAGATCTGCTTACACAAATTGTTTGGTCGATAACAGTACTTGCTTTGATGGGCGTAGTGGCTGGTATACTCTTGATTTTTACGTTATTACGATTAAGTCTGAGCCAACGTCAGCAAGAGATAAGGCTGTATAGAACTTTAGGCGCGAGCCGCCGTCGTGTGACTCAGACGATTTGGTCAGAGTTTGGGCTTATGGCTTTGGTTGCTGGTATCGTTGCCGCTTTAAGTGCAGACGTGGTAGTAGCAAGTGTTATGAAGTTCGGTTTTGACTTGTCACCTTCGCTACATCTGAGCATGTGGCTGGTGCTGCCAATTGTCACTTTTTGCACATTAGCTGCGGTTGTGAACAGTTTAATTAAGCGTTTGTTAGTTCCTATAAATAAAGCATTTAATTAGTGATTCCTTGAGTAAGTGCGAGAGTTATCCACAAAAACAGTGGATAAATGTTGGGATAACTAAGAGCATTGATGCAGTGTATTTCGGCGTTAACCCCGTAGAACCTTTGGCTGCAGACAGAGCGTTATGCACAAGGTTAAAAAAACGTCGATCACAGAATATTGAGTCAAGATATTTATTTCAATTTTTTGTATTGCAACTTTCAGCTTGTCGATCTATAGCCACGTAAAAAATGTGATTTTAATAACACTTTATTAGCTTTAGAATAGAGCTAGTTTGAATGACTATCGGTAGCGACATGTCACAGAATATAGCAAACTTTCAGTCACCCAACGTTGCCATTATTGGCGGAGGCGTTGCTGGTGCAACGGCTGCGGTTCATTTAGGTGAACTAGGCGTGAATGTACTATTACTGGAAAAAGGTCCGAGCTTAGTGAACGGACCACCAATTTGTCACCTCCATGCTGGGGGTAACTTATACAGAGAAATTTCAGAGCAACAATGTATTGAATTGTTGCGTCAGTCGGTTGAAACGATTCGTCTGTATCCACATACCTTGAATAAGCGCCCAACAGTGATTGCTATTCCGGATACCGATTCAGGAGAGCCACAAGATATCATTCCTCGTTTGGATACCATTCAGGTATGTTATCAACAGTTGGTCGATGAAGACCCTCGTAATCAGATTATGGGGGATCCTAAGCAGTATTATTCAATTTACCACCGTGAGCAGTTAGAGATCTTAGCTAACCAAACTCAACCGAAAGAACCGCTAAGCAGCGAAGATTGGTTGATTCCGTTTGCCAAATACACAGACCTGAATTCGATTAAATACCCTGTAGTGGTTGTCCAAGAGTATGGCTGGAGTGTATTTCGACTCGCCGCGAGTGCAGAGCTGGCGTTAAGCGCAATGGCTAACTGTCAGGTAAAGACTCACGCAACTTTAGTGAGTGCGGAATACAACGGGCATTGCTGGCAGCTTACTTATGTGGATATTGATGGTCAACATTACCAAGTAGAAGCCGACTATCTGATTAATGCTTGTGGTTATGAGACGGGTAAAGTCGATGACATGACGCGTTATCAACGTAAGCGTATGGTGGAATTTAAAGCGGCCTATGTTACCCATTGGCCTCAGTGCCACCATGAATGGCCTGAAGTTGTATTTCACGGTGAGCGAGGTACTCCAAGAGGCATGGCGCAGTTAACGCCTTATGCTGATGGTGTGTTTCAGTTACATGGTATGACGGAAGATATCACGTTGTTTAAAGATGGTTTGGTAACCTCTGAGGACAATTCTTCTCAGCCAGTTCTACCTAAATATCTGGAGCGGAAAATACTCGAAGGTTGGCAGAGTGATGCTCTTAATGAAAGAACACATAAAGCTATCCAACATATCAGTCAGTTTATGCCTGAATTTGAGAGTGCGCAGGTCGGTGGTAAACCGTTGTACGGTGCCCAGCAAATTCCTGGATATGATGCGACACTACGAGCTGCAGATGTGACGTTTGAAGACAACAACTATGCTCGAATGGAAGTGGTGAAAGGGTCATCTGCGTTAGAGGCGGTGAGAAAGATAGTCTCTAATTGGCAACTCGTGAAAGTACCATCGGACAAGTCAATTGAAGAACAACACCCGATCAGCATCTCTTTGACGCCCAACGATATTGAATCGAGAGCGAAGCGATTAGCGCAAGAGCGAGGATACCCTCAAGCTTTAGCCAAGTTTGTTGGTATGAAATAACCTGATATGTATTAGCCCCAGAGTTTAACGACTGTGGGGCTGATTTTAGAAATCTAGCCTAGGCATCAAGTTGAGCTCTAATTTTAGCTATAAGCTCAATAGCGGCCTCATTATCACCATGAACACAAATCGTGTCGGCTTCAATTGGGATTATCGCCCCGTCAGATGTACTGACTTTGCCATATTCTGCAATCTGTTTGATTTGACTCAAGATAGCGTCTTCGCTTGTTAAAACAGCATTAGGCAAAGAGCGAGGTGTCAACAGCCCGTTTGATAAGTAGGTTCTATCGGCAAAAGCTTCAAACAGCAGTGGTACGTCGTAACTGTCTGCAATATCTAAATAACGTTGATTGTTTCCTGAAGCCAATATCATTAAAGGGATATTGAAACATGAAACAGCATCAGTAACTGCCCGAAATACATCTTCATTTTTCATCATGTCATTGTACAAGGCGCCATGGGGCTTAACATATGTGACTTCAGTATTCTTGCTTTCACATAGCGCTTTTAGTGCGCCAATTTGATAGATAAGAATCTCGCAAATTTCTTCTTCTGAAAACGACATTGAACGTCGTCCAAATCCTTGTAAATCCGGGTAGCCGGGATGCGCACCAATCTGAACATCATGTTGAATCGCGTAATCAATGGTGCGGCTCATGACATGTGGATCGGAAGCATGAAAGCCGCATGCAATATTGGCCATATCGACCCATGGCATAACCGCTTCGTCATTGCCCATGCGCCAATGACCGAAACTTTCGCCCATGTCGCAGTTAAGAGTGATAGTCCGTCTTTTCACGTGAATCATCGTTCCTTAGTATTTAAGCTACTATAAAATACAGAATTAATTATAAATAAACAGCGATAAAGCTCATCGTTTATTGCATGTATTACACGATGATAGCTTGCTTAGCTGATAACTGGCTTAGCCAATAAATTAATCCCTACTGAACGTCCTACACATGGAAGAGATCGTAAATGAAAAAAGCGACGTGTGTTTATACAACGTTAGTTTTTATTTCAGCAGCAGGATACGCTGACGACAATGTTCTTGAGCATCTTATGAGTCTCTCAATTGAAGAGCTCTCAATGTTGAATGTTCAAATGGAAACAGCCACTAAATCGTCACGGCGATTAGCGGATATCCCGTCTTCAGTTTATGTGTTGAGTAATGAACGTATCATTCGAAGTGGTGCGCGTACTATCCCCGATGCTCTAGCACTGGTTCCGGGTTTACATGTTTCCAAGTTCTCAGATACCGAATGGATCGTTTCCGCACGAGGCTTTCACGATGGGCTTTTCAACAAGCAGCTTGTCATGATTGACGGGCGCAGTGTTTACAGTCCTCTCTATGGAGGAGTTTATTGGGCAGACATCGATTATGTACTGGAAGATATAGACAGAATCGAAGTGCTTCGCGGACCGAGTGCAGCGTTGTGGGGCGGTAACGCGGTGAATGGCGTTGTTAATATCATCACAAAGTCGGCAAAAGAGACTCAAGGAACTTATGTAGCTGCTGAATGGGCAGAAGGTGGTGACTATGATGCAAGTGTGAGACATGGGCTGCATTTGAACGACGATGTTAGCGCAAGAGCGTTTTACAAGAGACGTCAGCTTCGCAATGACCGAAAGAAATCCTACCCTGACTGGACTCTAGAGACGGCGGGTATTGTCACTCAATCAGATGATGATAGCGATGCTTGGGCTTTTCGTCTTGGAGGTGAACGTCTAACTTATAGCCATGATTGGTATCAGCTACATTACTTAAACGGCTATTTAGATTCTGTTGATCTTGCTGAACAACATGTTGATAGCTACTCCTTTTATACGCAGCTCAGTTACGATAAACAGCATTCTGACAAACTGGTCGGAAACTATCAGGTTTGGTTTGAACGTAACTCGAATGAAATGGCAGATGATGCTGGACTGTCCAATACCTTTGATTTGGATTTTAACTATAACTATCAGATAAATGACGAACATCTACTCACTTATGGTGGCGGTTATCGTCTCGTCGAAGTCGAGTTTTTTCACCCATATGAAAGCATAGATTTTAATAATTTGCCGAACTATCAACGCTATGCTTTTGAGCAAAGAGATGTGGATAGTATTGCAAATTTATACTTACAGTCTGAAAAAACATGGAATAGTAAATGGAAGACAGTAGCTGGCGTTAAATTGGAATACTTTGAGCTTTCGGAACAGTTTGAAGTATCACCTCAATTGCGAGCCCTGCTAACAATAGATGCTAATCAAACGGCATGGATAGGCTATGGGCGTGCTTCTGTTGCTCCTTCATATTTGACTTCTAACACTTATCTCATCTCAAATTACTATGACGCCAATCAAGATAGATACTTTGCGGAAGTGATGTTCGCAGAAAACAATATGAAACCCGAGAACGTGAGTACATATGAAGCAGGTTATCGTTATGATTCAGCCACTGGCTTTGAATTTGATGCAATAGCTTTCCTAAGCCAACATAAATATGTGCGAGGACGAGACAATATTGCTATATCTGGCGTCCCTGATCAGGTGGTTGGCTTAGTAGTAACTGATGACTATTCTCTTGATACTCATGGCGTGGAGTTAAGTGCAGGGTATTTAGCTTTAGAGAATTTGCGTTTCTACCTGAGTTACAGTTACTTGCATGCTAAGGGTGACTGGAATGGTGGGACTTATTCCAGTGGCAGTTTTGAGAACTGGTATGACATTGATGCTCAGCACAATACAAGTTTACAGACACTCTGGGATATTTCTCCTCAATGGAAGTTAGATTTTATCGTTCGTGGTCACTCGATTAAGTACGATGATTATTACCCGCAAATCCCAAATTATATTGCTTTTGATGCTCGCTTAGCGTGGCGGGCACATTCGAAGGCTCCGAGGTTAGAACTTATTTTGCAAAATATTGGGGAGAAAGATGGATATAGAACCGATTGGATTAGCACCATCAATGAAGAAACTGGAGTGCTAAAGGCTTCTTATGAGTTTTAATTTACGCCGCGCTTTTGTATTGATATCCATGTTCATTTCAAGCGTATCTTATGCTGCTTATGACCCAACAGATATTAAAGCGGTTTATATTTTCCGTATTTCAAATTTCATCCACTGGAACAGTGAAAGTGAGATGACAAACATAGAGTTCTGCATTGTTGGTAACGATAAAATCGTATCGACGCTGAAGAAAATTACGCTCGATAAAACTGTTCGTCATCTCCCTCTTTCTGTTACTCCTTTTTATAGGGAACAGTGTGACATTCTCTTTGTGGACGCTCAGAGCGAGTTAAATCTTGATGTTGTTAAACCACATACGGTTGTCATTAGTGACAGTCAATCAATTAGCGCGCGAGGTGGAACAATAGAACTAGCGACGCTAGAGGGTAAAGTTAAACCGAAAGTCTATATGACCAATATTGGTGCGTACTCAATCTCTTCCAGCTTGTTACGCATAGCTATCATTGAAGATGGGGAGAAAATATGAACTCGCTATCTTTAAGATTCAAACTCATCCTTCCGATTTTCTTTCTGATGTCGTCCATTTTCTGTATTGCACAGTGGTTTAGTTTTCAAAAAGACATTGAGCAGAAAGAGGAAAGTCTAATCGAACGCGTTCATGTGCTATCGAAAGGCGTATCCTATAACTTACAAGCGGCCATTTTGTTTGATGATCAACTTATTGCTCAAGATATTCTGTCCGCTTTTGCGGTCGACGAAGATGTTGTGCGGGTTAAACTGTTTGATCAAGAAAACCAGTTGTTTGCCTTGTATGAGAAAGCGGGCAGTGATGCACCGATTCCCAACGAGACTCTACGCAAGAAAGTACTGCAGAATGAGTATGCTATCTCTGACCAATATATTTACCTTACCGTTCCAATTGAAATAGAAGGACAGACTGTTGCTTCTTTAAGCGTAACGGTTTCGGCAAAGTCTTTACGTGAAATATATGAGACAGCACTTAATGATGCATTGTTCTTTTTTACTGTATTGACGCTTTCTGGTATCGCACTTTATCAGTTAGTTCAAAAGCTAATCGTTAAGCCTGTGTACTCGCTGAATCATGCGATGAAGGCATACATTGATAACCGAGAGCGAAACGTAGATATCGATTGCAAATCCAAAGATGAAATTGGTGATTTGGTGAGTGCATTTAATACCATGCTAGACACTATTGAGGCTCACGAAGAACAAGACAGGTATACGCTCGCTAAGTTGGAGCAAGAGAAGTCGTTTGCCAATGAGGTGGTCGATACTGTCCAACATGGTTTAATTGTGGTGAACAGTAATGGCGAAATTATCATGTCAAACGGCGAAGCTAGTCGGGTTTTTCACCATTCATCTTTGGGTCTAATAGGGCAAAATCTTAGTGATATTTTACAAGTAGATAACGATTCCATCATCGATTCAGCGTTAAATGAACATAAGCAGCTAGATGAAGAACTCATAGTCAGGCAAAACGGCAATAATACTCAGCAGTTACTGAGAGTCAGCAGCCGTCCGCTATCCAGACCGGATCAAACTTTGTTCGCGATTGAAGATGTGACGGAAATTGAAGTTGCTCTTCGTCGTCAAAGATTAGCGGCTGGCGTGTTTGAAAACAGCCAAGACGGAATAATTCTGCTCAACCACCAAGGTGTGATTACAGTGATTAACCCTAAGGTGACCGAATTGCTTGGCTACAGCAACGAAGATGTAGTCAACAAACCGATTGATGAAGTCTTGGCCTGGAATCAATTCAGCTCTTTGCTGCCAAGTATCGAACAGTCGTTGGCGGATTTTGGACAATGGCAAGGAGAGGTATGGGAAAGGCATACGGATGGTCATCTTGTGCCGCTGTTTGCCAAAGTTAATCGCATTGCTAAATCTGATCTGTCTAAAGGACAGGATATGGTCATCATTATTTCAGATCTTTCCAATGTGAAAGAGATGGAGCGTTTGGAATACCTCGCCCATCATGACTCACTAACAGGTTTGGCTAATCGCTCTAAGTTGTATCGAGTACTAAATGACATCATTGCCGAGAACCAAGTGTCGTTTCGTCCATTCTCTTTGCTTTACCTAGACTTAGATGGGTTTAAGCAGATTAATGATACCTATGGCCACGCGGCTGGAGATGAAGTGCTAAAACAGGTGTCTGAGCGATTGCTTTCTCAGGTTCGCAGTCAGGACCTTGTCGCCCGATTGTCTGGTGATGAATTTGTCATTGTGATTAATCCAAGTGAGCGACAAAGTGTCGAGCTAATGTCACAACGACTGATTAAGCTGATTGAGCAAGATATTCAATACAAACAACACAGTGTTAATGTTGGGGCAAGCATTGGCGTATACTTCATTGACAGCAGAGAAGATAGTTTAGACGCGATGATCAAAGTGGCTGATAACGCGATGTACAAGGCAAAGAATTTAGGTAAAGGCCAATTTGTGCTTGCTGAAAAATCAACTCAAGAATTGATGTAAATACAGTACAGTTGGCAACAAATTTTATAAATGGTTAGGTAAGCAGCGTGAGGCTGCTCTTATGGAGAGAATAATGAACGTATTAGTGACTGGTGGCATGGGGTATATCGGTAGCCATACATGCATCCAGATGATTCACGCAGGTATGACACCAGTGATCTTGGATAACTTATACAATAGTAAATCAACAGTGCTTGATCGCATCGAGAAAGTAGCTGGGGTCAAACCTAAGTTTGTTGAAGGTGATATTCGTAACAAAGCCTTGATGGTGGAATTACTCACAGAGCACAAAATTGACGCTGTAATTCATTTTGCGGGTTTAAAAGCAGTGGGAGAATCGGTTCAGAAACCACTGGAATACTATGATAACAACGTTAATGGGACTCTAGTTTTGGTTTCAGCGATGCGAGAAGCCGGTGTTAAGTCATTGGTTTTTAGTTCTTCCGCCACGGTTTATGGAGATCCAGCATCTGTACCTATCACAGAAGATTTCCCAACCAGTGCAACGAATCCATATGGCCGCAGTAAACTCATGGTGGAAGAGTGTCTGACTGACTTTCAGAAGGCAAACCCTGATTGGAGCATTACGCTACTGCGTTATTTTAATCCTGTGGGCTCGCATCCGTCAGGCGAACTGGGTGAAGATCCACAAGGGATCCCTAACAACCTAATGCCATTTGTCTCTCAGGTTGCAGTAGGGCGTAGAGAGTTTCTTTCTGTGTTTGGGAGCGACTATCCAACTAAAGATGGTACGGGTGTCCGTGATTACATTCACGTGATGGATTTGGCCGATGGTCATATTGCAGCACTTCAGAAAGTAGGTAATAGAGAGGGCTTACATATCTACAACTTAGGCACAGGCATAGGCTATAGCGTGTTGGATATGGTGAAAGCGTTTGAGTTGGCTTCAAACAAACAAGTGCCATACAAGCTGGTGGATAGACGACCAGGTGACATAGCGGAATGCTGGGCTGATCCTGCGAAAGCAGAGCAAGAGTTGGGCTGGAAAGCTTTGCGTACACTTGAAGAGATGACTCAAGATACGTGGCGCTGGCAGTCGAATAATCCGCAAGGTTATCCTTCAGCCTAATGGTGTATACAAATAAAAAGCGGCCTTCGGGCCGCTTTTTATTTGTATAGAGAACTGCCCCCAATTTAGGCTGGGGCAGTTCCAAAACAATATCTTTTTGTATTAATTGGTGCGGTAGCGGCTCAAGGTCTCTACTAAGTTACGAGTGGCTTGAGCAATGTTACGAATACCAATAGAAGACTGCTCTGCTACGCCACGAATGGTATTTGATTGATTGCGAATATCACTCAGTTCAGAAGCGATGTCATTTGCAACTGAGCTTTGCTCATCTGCTGATGTTGAAATCTGAATACTCAGGTCGTTAATCAGGTTTGCAGATTCAGCAATGAGGTTTACATCGTTACCGATCTCTGTCACTAACAGACTGCTGGTTTGCGCTTGGCTGACGGTTTGATCGGTAATTTTTGCAATGTTCTGCGTTTCACTTTGCAACTTACCTATCATGGTTTGAATTTCTACCGTTGCAGCTTGAGTGCGGCTTGCCAATGTCCGAACCTCATCAGCGACGACAGCAAAACCTCGTCCCTGTTCTCCAGCACGTGCCGCTTCGATTGCCGCATTAAGAGCAAGAAGGTTGGTTTGTTCAGAAATCGCATTGATAGTGGTGATGACATCGTTAATCTTGATGGCATTTTCATTCAGCGTCGTTACAGAAGAAGACGTTTGGGCAATGTAGCCTGTTAACTGTTCAATTTCACTGATAGCCTGCTGAACTCTATTGTGACTATTACTAACTTGTTCAGAATCGTTTTCAGTTTGCTGCGTCGCTTTTAGAGCAATGTTTGAAACTTCGTGCGCTGACGCCGTCATCTCTTCCATTGCCGTCGCTACAGAATCTAAAGAAGAGTACTGTCTCTGGATTTGTGTTTCGCTTTCGCGCATCTCTTCAGCAAAAGAAGCCGATGTTTCGCTTAAGGTTGTAGAGTTGTCTTTTACTGCGACAACCAGATCCGTCAAGGTATCCATTGCGTTATCTAATGCACAGCCGATAGTACCAAACTCATCACGGCCAGCGTGGAATCCTAAACGCGAAGTTAAGTCGCCTTCAGCAATTTTTTGCGTCGTAGTGTAAAGAACCCAAAGAGCCCCACCGATAAATGTCGCAACCCAATAGATAAAAATAGCGAACGGAATCACCCATAAAAATGAAAGTAAGAACGTAGTGAAGGCTTCCGAGCGGGCATTTTGCTCACGTTTAGCAAAATCATCGGTAAGCGCATAAATTTTGCCATCGGATGCTTTTGCAGTCGCTGTTACAACACCGTTGTTATATCGAGTGTCGCTCAGTGATGAGCGAACTTCCAAACCAGCAACTGTGTTGATATTTGATTGAGAGACAATACCTTGCAGTTTGTATTCAACAGCGTGTTTTGATTGCTGTTCAATGTTATTCAAAGTATCGAAATAGCGAGCGCCCGAGATGCTAGCGATCGCTAATAGAAACAGTGTGAAGACAACCCACATTTTATCGTTGATAGACATTTTGATAAACACACGGTCTATCGTTCGGAACTCAACTTCTTTCATGGTTACTCCGAGAGGCAAATTTAAGAGATTCTGGTGTAGCTAGTATCCTACTATTTATGTGCTATACGTCGTATTTAAATTTGCAATAAATGTAATATAAATTTTAGAAATGAGATTTAGATCGGCTCTTATTCCGTAATTAAAAAAGGGGCAAATACATCTGTATTTGCCCCTGTGCGATTTTATTGATTATTTAACCCAGTGATGGGAGCACGCCTGCTGTAATCAGTAGTTGTGAACCGATGATCATTATTCCGACCACGCCCGTGGCTACTAGAGCGATGTTACCGCCGCCAACTTGGTAATGGTTTTCTGTTGCCGTTTGGCGAACACGAACCACCATGACTAATGGCAGGAAGATAGCTAGAACCGCAAGAGCAATAGCTGCGTATCCTAGAGCCATGATAAAACCTTGAGGGTAGTACAAAGCAAAGATCAGAGGAGGCGTGAAAGTTACAAGCGATGCCGCAATTCGATTCATGCCGCCGTTTTTCTTACGAATCGTGTCACCCATGAATTCAAACAGACCTAAACTTACACCCAAAAACGAAGTAAGCAGTGCGAGATCGGCAAAGATACCAATGATATTGCCCAGATTTGATTGATGAACTGTTTGAGAAAGCGTTGAGATTAAAGCACTCAAACCAGCATTGCCAATAAGGTCAGGTTGACTAACTACACCAAGAGTGACCACTTGCCAGAAGATGTAGATGACCAAGGGAATTGCTGAGCCAACAATGATCGCTTTACGTAATGAAGGTGTATGTCCATCTAAGTAGTTCACGATTGCTGGAATGCTGCCGTGAAAACCAAATGATGTAAAAATCACAGGGATAGAAGCAACAATCAATCCTTGGCCAACAGGCATACTGAGTAAGTATGATTGTGTTACGTTAGGTGCAAGGAACGTCAGCACCACAACCATTGCAATGATTTTTCCTGCAAACAAAAGGCGGTTAACTTTATCAACTGTAGCTGTACCGATAGTAACAACAGCAGCAACGACTAAAGTGAAAACCAGAGTGCCGATTTGACCATCGATTTCAGCACCAGTAAAACTTGCGATGCGATGAGTAAACTGAGCGCCACCACCAGCGATATAGGCTGCACATAAAGCGTAAAACAAGAATAACATGGCAAAAGTCGCCACCCATTTCCCTTTATCGCCTAAAATTTGTTTCGCTAGGGTATGTAATGTCGCATCCTTATCAGCATATTGATGGATCTCCACCATGAGTAATGCTGTAAATGACATCAATGCCCAAAGACCAAGCATGATAAAAAGAGAGGTTGAAAACCCAATTCCTGCGGATGCAAGTGGCAGAGCAAGCATACCTGCACCAATTGTGGTGCCCGCAATAATCAAAGTACTGCCTAAAAGCTTTGATTTCATCATTTTGTAAACTTATTTTTACTGTAGTTGTGTTGCTTAAGATTATGTTCGAATTTTAACCGGTTAAACTGGTTGTATTCGCTGGTTTTTCGATATTTTGTAGAACTTATCTGTAAACGTCAATCAATTTGTACAGATTAAACTCCATTAGTGTAAGTTATTATTTACACTGTCTTTGGTTGTGAATGTCATGGAGTATGTGTTTGGTTTTAAATTCAACCACTAAATATGAATACACTTATAATCAAACGAACAATCAAAGAAAGAGTCCAAGTTTTTAATATGAACTATCTTGCTCATTTACATATAGCAGAAGCATCTGACAGCAATTTACTCGGAAATCTGTTGGGGGATTTTGTCAAAGGTAATCCGAGTGAACAGTATTCAGCAGAAATTGTGCAAGGAATCCGACTTCATAGATGGGTCGATGCCTATACAGATAGCCATGAGGTTATGAATATCGCTAAAGCATTGTTCCCATCAACGACTCGTCGTTTCTCACCCATCGCATTAGATATGTTTTGGGATCATTGTTTAGCTAAACATTGGCAGCGGTTTCACTCACACTCTTTACGACAGTTTGTACTGGACGCGGAGAAGACCGTTAAAAGTTACCATTTTTCGTCCTTGCCCGAGCGATATATGCTGGTGAGCGACAAAATGTGGCAAGGGCGCTGGTTAGAGTCATACGCTGATTTTGAAAATATTCATTTTGCTTTGCAACGTATGTCATTGCGAAGAGAAAGAATGAAACCTCTTTCGGAATGTTATGCCAGCCTTGAAGGTTCCTATCATGAGCTAGAATCGCTTTTCTTTTCACTCTATCCACAAGTATTAGAGAAAGCCAAAAGCATTCGCTTTTGATACAATCCGCCGCCCATCCTAGCAGCAATGTTTTTATGTGTTTCTCAAGACACCCTTGGTGCTTGCTAGGTAATGAAAATTATAAAGCTAATTAATTGGTATCCGATGTCTGAACAAACTCCTACCTTTCAAGAATTAGGTATTCAACCTGCCTTAGTGACAACACTAGCCAGTATTGGTATAGAAATTCCTACGGCTATTCAAGCGCAGGCAATTCCTCAGGTATTAGAAGGGCGTGATGTGTTGGCTGGTGCTCAAACGGGAACGGGTAAAACTGCTGCGTTCGGTTTGCCTCTCATACAGCGTTTTATTAATAATCCTTCTGATCCTGAAAGAAAAGGTAAAGACATTCGTTCATTGGTGTTGGTACCAACCCGTGAGTTAGCGCAACAAGTTTTTGATAATTTGACCGCTTATGCCAAAGGTCAAAACATCAAAATTGTGACTGCCTATGGCGGCACAAGTATGAAAGTACAGGTTGATAATCTCCGTGGCGGTGCAGATATTCTTATCGCTACGCCGGGTCGTCTGTTGGATCATGCCCATGTTAAAACGCTGTATCTGGGTACGGTTGAAGTTTTGGTTCTGGATGAAGCCGATCGTATGTTGGATATGGGGTTCATGCCAGATATTCAAAGAGTGCTTCGTAAGCTGAATCGTGCTCGTCAAACGCTGTTCTTTTCCGCAACATTTGATAAAAAGATCAAAGAACTCGCTTACCGAATGATGTTGGAACCTGTTGAAGTACAGGTATCGCCAAGTAATTCAACAGCGGCGACGGTTAAGCAGATGGTTTATCCAGTGAACAAAAAGCGCAAGAGAGAGTTGCTTGCTTATATAATTGGTTCAAGAAACTGGCAACAAGTCCTAGTGTTCACAAAAACAAGGCAGGGCAGTGATGCGCTTGCTGCAGAGTTAAAGCTTGACGGCATAAAAGCAGCATCTATCAACGGTGATAAGAGCCAAGGAGCAAGACAGAAAGCGCTTGATGACTTTAAAGCAGGTAAAATACGTGCACTGATTGCGACAGACGTTGCTGCCCGAGGCTTAGATATTGAACAGCTAGAGCAAGTGGTGAACTACGACATGCCTTTTAAAGCTGAAGATTACGTACACCGAATTGGTCGTACTGGTCGAGCAGGTAAAGAAGGCTTAGCAGTATCGTTGATGAGTCAAGACGAAGAGCCGTTATTGCACGCGATTGAACGTTTATTAGATGAAAGGTTGCCGCAAGAGTGGTTGCAGGGATTTGAGCCGAGTATTGAACCAATTTTTGATGATAGCCAACCTGCAAAGCGCAACAGTCGCTCGGCGGAGAAACGTAAAATGAAAGCGAAGTTGAAAATACATGCCAGCAGAGGCAAGAAAAAGTAGACAGTTAGGAAGCTAAATCAACTCCGAGTATAACCATAAGGGCTGCATAACTCAGCCCTTATACTATTGATTCGCGCTAATGCGTTTTTCGCACTCTTCTTCCCAGTCATAACGGACTTCATACACCAGTTCTTTTACGCTGTTTGGACGCATAACATCTTGCTCGGTGATGCTGAATTTGTGAATCATGATGTCGTTGAATAATGACCAATGTTTCAACAGGCAAACGTCTAAATCGCGCGTTTCATCTGCCCATGTTTCTTTCATAAATGGAGTTAAGCTTGCTGCACCGTGGCTAAACATGATCATTTGCCACTTTATCTCCCATACTTTAATCGGCGCGTTTGGGTACTCTTTGTTGTACAGATCGGCTAAGCCTTCAATAATTTCTTCTAGTTCGCCAGCGGTATCAATAAAGTAATCAAACAAGGTTCCTTCTTGACGTACTGCGTCAGCTATAAATTGGATCGGTTGTTTAATGATTAGGCTGTGAGCCAGCAGATGCATTGTAAAGCGATAGAGTTTTACGTTTACAGGTGTGTCATCAGGTATTTCAGACAACACTTTACGTAAGTAAAATTCCATATAACTGTGCATACCATCACTAATGTAACGCCATATTTTTTCTTTGCTGCCAAAGTGGTGACGTATCAGGCTGTGTGATATACCCGCTTTCTCACTGATATTACGTAAAGAAACACGAGCATAGCCTAGTTCGCAAAATAAATTGGTGGCTTCCCGGAGAATATGCAGTCGAGTTTTATGGGCATCACCTGCGCTTCGACGCCCTTGTTTTTTATCAGTCATATTATGGTCTGTAGACCTTGTAAGGTTAAACTTTGTTCGATTAAAGCCTTTTAACCGAACCTTCGGGTAGCATTACTGAGTCGTTTCTTTTGCGTTATTACTTAGATGTTAAGAGTGTTTCAGAGCGTCATCGTGGCCATGTATAAATCACTCAAAAATAGCTGTAATAACCATCGTAAAACGGTAACAGGCCCTATTCAAAGATTGCTGTATATGGGCGACTTTTTACCAGAATACTGGGAAGTTTTCACGGAAAAGAGAGTTATCAATAATCCAATTGTGCGCTGATACGCAACATAAGAGGATTATTGATAAGAAAAGCCTAAAGTAAAGAACTTAGTTTGTTGAGCAGCAGATCAATGTCTTCACGGCTAACATCTTGGTGAGTAACAAATCGAATTGGATTGCTCGGAGATACAACAATATTGTCCTGCTTGAGTTGCTTAGCAATGGTATTGATATCGATATTTTCATCAACTTTTGCAAACACAATGTTCGTCTGAACCCACTCTGGGTTTAATGAGAATCCCGGTAGTTGAGCAAGACCATAGGCTAAGTGTTTTGCATTGTCATGATCGACTTTAAGCTGAGCTACTTGTTCAGTGAGAGCAAGTTTACCAGCCGCTGCTAAAATACCCGCTTGACGCATACCACCGCCGAGCATTTTTCGAATACGTCTTGCTTTAGCAATGTATTCTTTGCTGCCTAAAAGCAAAGATCCGACAGGTGCACATAAACCTTTAGAAAGGCAAACGGTCATAGAATCAAAATACTGGGCAATGTTCTTTACGTCAGTATCTAATGCCACTGCTGCGTTATAAACGCGCGCTCCGTCTAAATGCAGTTTTAGATTATGCTGATCAACAAACTCTCTCGCTTGCTTTAAATACTCCATTGGCAAGACTTTACCGTTAATGGTGTTTTCTAAGCTCAATAGGCGAGTGCGGGCGAAATGAAAATCGTCGGGCTTAATTGCTGCTTTTAGCTTGGCAAAATCAATCGTGCCATCAGGATTGTTTTCGATTGGTTGAGGTTGGATTGAGCCTAATACCGCAGCGCCACCGGCTTCAAATTTATAGTTATGCGCTTGTTGACCACATAGATACTCATCGCCACGATCGCAATGAGACATTAAACCCAGCAAGTTTGCTTGCGTTCCTGACGTGGTAAACAGTGCAGCTTCAAAGCCGTGTCTTTCTGCTGCCCATGTTTCAAGTTCGTTAACAGTAGGGTCATCACCATAAACATCATCGCCGACTTCGGCACGAGCCATTGCATCGCGCATGGCTTGAGTAGGTTTAGTAACAGTATCAGAACGAAAATCCATCTTATTTCCTTATAACCAACTTAACTTATTGTAAATATCCACATAGCTTCGCTTTGCTCAGGCAAGCGATAGTTTTGGAGTCTGTAATCTCGCCACTTATGATCTTTTGCTCTATTTCTGCCACAGAGAAAGTAATGACATCAATCACTTCATCATCATCGCAGCTATACCTTGACGTTTTGACAAGGTTTTTTGCGATAAATAGATGCTGAATTTCGTCGCAGAAACCCGCTAAAGGAGTGAATTGACCTAAACTAATAAAGGAATCGCTACTGTAGCCGGTTTCTTCTTCGAGTTCTCGTTGAGCGCAAACAAGAGGCGATTCTTGGTTCTCAATTGTTCCCGCAGGTAGCTCAAGTAGCCACTTTTTTAACGAAGGTCGGAACTGATTGATCATGACAATCTGGTTGTCTTCTGTGACCGGAAGAATAACTGCGGCACCGGGGTGCACAATGGTTGTGTGTTTGACGTTATTGCCGTTGGGAAGAGCGACATTCTCTTCAACAAGAGAAATGCGTTTCCACGTGTGTATGGTAATGCTCATACAAATAGTTCTTATCGGTGGAGGAGAGCCACTTTGGCGTAGTACGCCTACCATATCGTATTTGATTGCAGAATCTCAATCGGAAATAAATTTAACGTTGAAAATTCATAAGGTCGTTATGAGGTGTGCGTCGCATAAGTGCAAACTATGATTGCATCATTTTGCACATAAGGCAGATCTGATATAACAGTCCGTCCAAATTCGGATTATAGTTGTAACTAAATGATAACAAATGTATAAACTTTTATATAAGAACGAATTTAGGTATTGCTTAGGAGCGCAAGCATGATCAGTCCAACTCAAGCCTCTCATGGACAAAAAGCGTTATTGTCAGAACGCATTAATAAGCTCTCCAAAGCTCTTTCTGATGGGGTTTACGAAAGAGAAAGTACCATTAAACTTTGCTTGCTGGCTGCACTCGCTGGTGAAAGTGTCTTCCTTTTAGGTCCTCCTGGTATTGCAAAAAGTCTTATTGCGAAACGACTCATTCAAGCTTTTGATAACAGCAGTTATTTTGAGTATTTGATGACCCGTTTCTCCACGCCTGAAGAAGTTTTCGGCCCACTCAGTATCCAAGAACTGAAAGATAATGGTCGATATGTTCGCTTAACCAAGGGTTACCTTCCTACCGCGCAGGTTGTCTTTCTTGACGAAATTTGGAAAGCAGGCCCAGCCATTCTCAATACGCTTCTTACGGTCGTTAACGAAAAAACATTTAAAAATGGCAGTGATATTGAACGTGTACCAATGCGTTTGTTGATCTCTGCATCCAACGAATTGCCTGATGAAGACAGCGGTCTTGAAGCTTTGTATGACCGGATGCTAGTGCGAGTGTTCGTCAACCGAATTCAGAACAAACAGAATTTCAAATCCATGCTCACAGTTGGTACGCCACAAGAAGCGCGTATTCCTGAAGGTTTGGCGATCACAGACCAAGAATATCATCTGTGGCAGCAACAGTTAGACAGTCTCACTCTTAGCGATGATGTATTTGAAAAACTCTATCAACTTAAGAACATGTTGGAATCAGCGGTAGAAGACAGCAAGTTGTCTACCCATGACATGTATGTCTCTGACCGACGTTGGAAGAAGGCGGTTAAGTTGCTGAAGGCGAGTGCCTTCTTCAATGGTCGTGATGCGATTAATCCTTTGGATATTTTGTTACTGCAAGATTGTTTATGGAACAGCCCTGAATCACGTGAAGTGGTTCATGGTGTGGTAAAAGAGTTCGCACTGCGTTATGCGTTTGATCAAATGGAAGTTGAGCATCAAATTTCGCTTTGCCGTGAAGAATTAGCAGCGGTTCAGGACGAGCTGGAATCGGAATTTGGCATGATGTTGTCGCTTGAGACAGCTACTGGCTTGATTAAGAAAAAAGTCACCAATCAATACGATATTAAGGGTGCCAAGAGCTATAAAGTCGGTGCGGCTTATGATCTCGTTAAGCTGGTTCTATTGCAAAGCAACATGTCGGTGTCTGAGTCAGAAAAAGGGGACAGCCGTTGGGTGTATGTTCCAAAGAGTGATTTAGAAAGAGTCATTAAAGATGGTGAAGGTGATGTCTATGGTTACGTCAACCAAAACACCAACATGTGCCGAATCAAATTCGATGTAGATGCAGCAAACAATCTGGTGATTAAAGATATCGCCAACCGCTCTGTCATGGTGTCATTAGTGACAAAAGAGGGATTGGACGAAGGACTGTACCAAGACTGGTTGGCAAAAACAGAGCAAGCGATGGCGCAGCTAAAACACGCTGAACATCATTTACGTAAAGTACGCTCAACATTCCATGGAGCTCTACCACATAACTTTATCGATCCAACATTACCAACAGCGATGGAAGCAACATTACAAATGCTTCAACAGCAGTTGGAAGCGACACAAATTGAATGTGAGAAAAGTGCACAGCGTTATCGAAACCTCACTCAGTTTTTTGAATAGGAGGCATCATGCTTGGCGCTGATGGATTAAACCTCGCTCTTATGATTGCAGACAGCGGCATTATTGATACCGCTGTTAACGATCTTCTTGCTCGCTCACAAGTGATGATGATGGCGGAAGATCGTGGTGTTCGCTCAACGGTAAAAAATCACTTATTGAAATGGCGTGGTAGCGTCAAGAAACGCATCACACGTGTTTGCGAAACAGAGCGTTTTCAGCAAGAGCTTGGTTACTATCAAGAGGTGATTCATTGGGACGAAGAGACATTCTTTGACCGCATTGATGATGTAATCAAAAAGCTTGAATGGCACTCCGCTTTCTATTTACAAGCACGACGTTTGATGGAGAAAAACAAAGGTATTCACAATCCTATGTTTCCTCATTTCTTCTGTGACCAATGGTATAAATCACTTAGCGATGCGATTAAGCAAGCTCAGGTGATGGAGCTGGAAGCGAACAAAGAAAAGCTTCTGACGGATCTATATCAACGCATGGAAACCATGCGTAATATGGACAAGATTACTGAATCGGGCGATGAGAGTAGTGTTGGCAAACTGTGGGATATGGCATCTGCCAAGTTAAGCCGCAGTGATCTTATGGTAATGAAGCGTCATGCCGAGTTTTTGAAAAAGCATCAAGCGTTGCAAGAGATAGCTGAAAAGCTAGGTCGGATGGCAAGTGATGTTGACGATCCTGATCTAAATCGCGCGCCTACCGAAGAGCCACAAATGGTAGAGGAAAAGTCCGATGAAGCAACCGACGATATCGTCGGAATTCATGAGAGCGACGATCTCAATAAGATGCTGCCAAATGAAACGCTTTTTCTTGCTTACCCAGAGCTTGAAGTGGTTTTCTATAAACACTTAGTTGATAAGCGTTTGATGAACTACCGAATGCAGGGCAAGTCACGCACACTTCGAAAAGTTCGGGCGCATAAGCCAGACAACAAAAAAGCGGATATCGAAAAAGGGCCTTTCATCGTTTGTGTAGATGCTTCTGGTTCGATGCATGGTTTTCCTGAGCAGTGTGCCAAAGCGATGGCTTACGCACTGATGCAAATTGCTTTAGCCGAAGATCGTGATTGTTATGTTATGCTGTTTTCCACAGAGCACATCACTTATGAATTGACCAAGCAAGATGGATTGCGAGAAGTGAGTGACTTTTTGAGTTACTCCTTCCACGGTGGTACAGACTTAGAGCCTGTGCTGAAAAAGTCAGTGGAATTAATGGCTGACGGCACATACAAGAATGCCGACTTAGTGGTGATCTCAGACTTTATTGCACCTAAGCAGAATGAAGAAATTCTCGCTCAGGTTAATGGATTAAAGGCCGCGAAAAATCGCTTTCATGCCATCAGTTTGTCACGCTATGGTAACCCTGAATTAATGAGTATGTTTGACCATTGCTGGCGTTATCATCCGAATATCTTTGGACGTATAGCAAAGCAGTGGTAACCGATATTCAGCAGTAATGCCACTTAGCTGCAACAACTAACGCTAGTAAAATCCGAAAAAGATAAGGGAGGTTGTCACCTCCCTTTGTTGTATCTAAGACGATTTATTCAGTACTTTTAATCGATGTTCGCCAGTAACTCGTAAGAGCGTAGCTTAGCTTCATGATCAAAAATCATTGCATTGACCATAATCTCATCAGCTTGGGTTCTGGCGACTAAGTCCATTACTCGGCTTTTCACTGTATCAGCACTTCCATGAATGGATTCGCGCAGTTGAGTTTGAATATGATGTTTCTCATGGGGTAGCCAAAGCGGTTCCATATTTTTCACCGGAGGCGCAAGTTTGGTTCGCCCACCTCTGATCATGGAAAGAAACTTCTGCTTTTCAGTAGTACCCAAATACTGGGCCTCCGCATCTGTCTCCGCCACTATGATGTTTACACCGATCATGACATAAGGCTTATCAAGTTGATCTGAAGGTCGGAAGTTATCACGATAAATTTCGATGGCTCGCAATATAGCGTCAGGGGCGAAATGCGCGGCGAACGCAAAGGGTAGTCCTTTTATTCCCGCTAGACGAGCACTGTAGGTACTAGAGCCCAACAACCAAATTGGCACTTTAGAATTGTTGCCTGGATAAGCTTTTACTGGCTGGTGGTCAGAAATTGGTCCCATAAAAAACTGCAACTCTTCCAGCAGTTCATCGAAATCGGGATCCATTCGATCTGGTTCTCTTCGTAGAGCATGCATGGTTGAGTGGTCTGTTCCCGGAGCACGGCCTAAACCTAAATCAATACGATTCGGGTAGAGCGCTTCCAAAGTACCAAATTGCTCAGCAATAACCAATGGAGCATGGTTAGGTAGCATGATCCCGCCAGAACCTAGACGAATAGATTTGGTATGTGCGCCAACATGGCTAAGCAAAACAGAAGTCGCTGCGCTCGCTATATCGGGCATGTTATGGTGTTCCGCCATCCAGAATCTCTCGTAGCCTAATTTTTCGGCATGTTGTGCAAGTGAAACGGTATGTTGAAACGTTGTGTGGAAATCTGCGCCTTCAGAAACAGGCGCCAAATCTAAAATTGAGAGCTTAGGTAGAGACATCACGTACTTATTCTTGCTGTAAAATCATGCTCACACTATGCACCTTTCCGAGTCCAATAAAAACCATGACTTTTCGAAGGAAATATTCTAAAAAAGCCACCTTGATGAAGGTGGCTATAGAGCAATTGAATTGGCATGTTTAAAGTTTGAAACGGCTGATGACTTCAACCAGACGTTTATTTATGTTGTTAATATCGCTCATACCTTGTAACGTCTTTTTGCCTGTCATATCAAGTTCACTCACGATTTCATTGAGTTCGCTCATGCTTTTACTTACGCCGTGAGTCACGCTGCTTTGTTCTTCTGCTGCGGTAGCGATTTGCATGCTCAAGTCATTAATTTCATTAATGTAGTTGCTCATGACATCTAGGCTGGAAGAGACATGCTCCGATGTTTCGGCAGTATCCTGACAGCGTTGTTTTGTGTCAGTCATTGAGCTTACGACCACTTCGTTGCCTTGAAGTAATTTAGAAATCGCGTTTTCTATTTCTGCGGTGCTGTCTTTCGTTCTGCTGGCAAGTTTACGCACTTCATCAGCAACGACAGCAAAGCCTCGTCCTTGTTCTCCTGCACGCGCTGCTTCTATAGCGGCGTTTAGTGCCAGTAGGTTAGTTTGTTCAGCAATGTCACTGATAACATTGAGGACGGAGTGAATGTTATGAGTCTCATCACTCATGTTTTGTACATGCACAGAAGAGGCTTCAACACCTTCAATCAATGCCGATACAGTAGCTTGAGAACGACCCACAATATTTCGTGCTTCGATACTGCTGTCTTGTGCTTGCTGAGTTAGATTCGACGTGTTTGAAGCATCAGAAGCGGTTGAGCTGGCGGTAGAATTCATTTGCTCAAGTGCCGTCACGATTTGTTCTGTTTCTACCACATGGTTATGAAGCATGGCGGAATTATGCTCAGAAAGCGTCTTCATCTGTTCCACATTTTCTTGTAATGCCTGAGAAGAGCTTTGAATTTCTAGCATTATGTTTTGTACATGGCTGATGAAATGGTTCACGCCCTCAGCAATCTGACCAAGATCGTCTTTAGAATGAACATCAAGACGTTGAGTTAAGTCACCTTCACCGCTGGCAAGATTTAATATGGTTTTTTTCAAACTTAATATAGGTCGGTAAAGAGCCTGGATAACAATAAACGCGATCACAACGCTCAATATTGTCGCAGTGACAGAAATAATGATGGCGGATTGCTTTGATGCCGTGAGTTCTTCATACGCCATGTCTTTATTCTGTTCGATAACATAGAACCAACTCTTGTTGGCAATATTGATTTTTCGAGAAAACAGGATTTTTTCTTGCCCATTATTCATATACGTCAATATTGAATGTTCCACTTTACCAATTTGTTGAGCGACATCTTTATAAGCGTCTACTTGGGAAGCGATGTCGCCTGCTTTCATTGTTGCACTTTTAGAGGCTGCTATGACCGTGCCATCGTGGTTGAGTATCATGGCACTTGAGCCTTTCAGCGCTGTAGAGTTATCAACCAGTTCATTAAGGAAACCGAGCTGCATATCGACACCTATCATGCCGTCTTTCGCCTTTTGGACGATACTAATCCAGTAGATGTTAGGATTCGATTCATCAGGGTAGGGGTCGGTAATGGCTGGAGAGATAGCTTGGCGACCATCTTTATAATAACTCCGTGTGCGAACATCTCCGTTGAGCTTGTGGTTTGGCCAAGCTTCAGATTCTTGGTTCCAATATGCATCACCATTCGATTCAAAGCCGATAAATGAGCTTCCTGTTGCCAAAGCGGTTGCAAAAAGTTCCGCTAAGGCTACGTAATCATCAGCACTACTACCGGGGAAGGACGCCTCTTTGTACAATCGACCTATGCCCTCGACACCATTGATTTTTTCGTCCAAGAATGTTTTTACAAGTTGCGCTTTGCCCGCGGTGTATTGTTCTCCCGAATCATTGATCATATTGGTGATCATTGAAGACTGTTTGATATAGGCAATGTAACTGGTGATGGAGACTGACGCACCCACAAGCAACATCACTGAAATTAATAACAGCTGTTTTAATCCAAATGTTTTTTTCATCATTCCATCTACCCTTGCGCAGTTCCGTTGCCCATCAGATAAGTACCTGCAAAGCGACGAAAAATCCCACTCTTTTAAACTGATGTTGCCGATATCGTAAAGACATTAAATGTTTATTATTGAGAATAGCATCAATTAAAAAGTAGGCGATTTTTAGTCATTTTTCCTACTTAACAGCGTATAAGTTTGATCAGCAACGGTTCGAGTTGTCTATGATCTATTCGCTATGGCGGCTTCTTAGCCATTTGGTTGAAAAATATAGAATTTGTTGTTGACCAACGAAATGAATCCGTTAAAGTACGCCTCGTTCACACAGCAATGTGGTGAACAGATGGTGTCACCATCGCAGTATGCGTTGCCCTGGTGGTGAAATTGGTAGACACAAGGGATTTAAAATCCCTCGACTTTCGAGTCGTGCCGGTTCAAGTCCGGCCCGGGGCACCATCAACTTCCCAATAAGGCGCGTTAGCAGAGTGGTTATGCACCGGATTGCAAATCCGTGTACATCGGTTCGATTCCGGTACGCGCCTCCATTTTCCTTCCCAGCTTATGCTGGTTTTATTCGAAATTGATAGAATGGACATCCAGTCCCTTTGATATCGATTCACTCTTCTGTTGTTCTGCGACTTTAAACTATTATTCAACTCCTCACGGCTTAATTTCCAACTACACTTACAAGTACATCCAAAGCTGGAATAAACTATGTATCATCGGGTGATAGTAGGGCTCATTTGGGGACTACTAAGCTTTTTTGCATTGGCGACGGCTGAACCGATAGATGAAAAGAAGGTGTCTTCTTCAACCGTTCCAGTCATCTCTATCAGTGGAGCAATAGGCCCTGCTGTTGGGGATTATGTGATCAAAGAAATCCAGCGAGCCAATTTCAGCAAACTCTCACCTGCAATCATTATCTCTATTGACACCCCAGGTGGACTTGTCTCAAGCCTTAGAAGCATCAATCAGCATATTTTAGCGTCAAAGATCCCGATATTATGTTTGGTTTATCCTCCTGGAGCCCGTGCTGCCAGCGCTGGTACTTACATTCTTTATGCTTGTCATATTGCGGCAATGTCTACTGCGACGACTCTAGGGGCCGCGACACCGGTACAAATTGGGGGAGCCACTCCAGGAGAAGATAAGAAAGATCAATCCAATGAGCCAACGAATATGGAAAAGAAAATTCTCAATGATTCGGTTGCTTACATTCGCTCGTTGGCTCAGTTACGTGGACGCAATGTAGAGTGGGCAGAGAAAGCGGTACTCAATGCTGAAACGCTTTCAGCCACG
This sequence comes from Vibrio sp. C8, assembly GCF_054051265.1. Lineage (NCBI taxonomy): Bacteria > Pseudomonadati > Pseudomonadota > Gammaproteobacteria > Vibrionales > Vibrionaceae > Vibrio > Vibrio sp. C8. The sequence continues at coordinate 1,923 of NZ_JBPAOE010000007.1, read as the reverse complement.
GAAGCGTTAGCACTCAACGTCATTAATGTGATGGCGGAGTCTCCTGAGGATTTACTGCTCAAACTGAATGGTGTTGAAGTAAAAGTTGATGATCAAAATGTGGTATTGGACCTTTCTGGAGCAATATTGGAGTCTCGAGAGCCTGATTTACGTAATAAATTTCTATCTACAATTACTGACCCCAACGTGGCCTATATTCTGATGATGATTGGTATATATGGCTTGATACTAGAGTTCTTTAGTCCAAGTTTTGGGGTGGCTGGCGTTACTGGTGCAATCTGTTTATTTGTTGCTTTGTATGCCTTCCAGTTGTTGCCAGTTAGCTACGCTGGTCTTGGGCTGATGCTACTTGGGATGGCGTTACTAATCGCTGAATCATTGATCCCAAGTTTTGGCATTCTTGGGGCTGGGGGAATTGCCGCGTTTGTTCTTGGCTCAGTATTCTTAATTGATAGTGATTTACCTGAGCTAAGGGTGTCGGCATCTCTGATTTATGCGATAGCTTTGTCTTCCGCGGCTTTGATTATTTTCGTGCTTAAAATGCTCATGAAACTGCGACACAAGAAGGTTGTGAGTGGTGAGGAAGCGTTAGTTGGTCATAACGCTATTGTATCGCAGGACTTTGCACGCCACGGATACGTTAACATTGAGGGTGAGCGTTGGAAGGCTATATGTGACCATCCACTCAATAAGGGCGAAATCGTCAGTATTGAATCGGTAGATGGACTGACGTTAAAAGTGAAAAAAGTGTCAAGGAGTGAAGATAATGCCTGATATTCCAGTAAACACTGAACTACTGACTCCAGTATTACTTGCGGTGTTGGTGATAGTCATCGCGGTGCGTCTATTCCGTATTCTGCGCGAATATGAACGTGGCGTGGTTTTTTTTCTTGGTCGATTTCAAAAGGTGAAAGGTCCGGGTTTGATCATTGTTATTCCGGTGATCCAACAAATGGTACGTGTCGATTTGCGGACGGTAGTTATGGATGTACCCAGCCAAGATGTTATTAGCCGCGATAATGTGTCAGTAAAGGTCAATGCTGTTATCTATTTTCGCGTGGTCGATTCTCAAAAAGCGATCATCAATGTAGAAAATTATCTACAGGCCACATCGCAACTTGCCCAAACGACATTGCGTTCTGTGTTAGGTCAACATGAATTGGACGAGATGCTGGCGAATCGAGAAATGCTAAATGCCGATATACAAGAGATCCTTGATTCTCGAACGGATGGCTGGGGGATCAAAGTTTCCAATGTTGAAATTAAACATGTGGATCTGAATGAGTCAATGGTGAGAGCCATAGCGCGTCAAGCTGAAGCGGAAAGGACTCGTCGGGCAAAAGTTATTCATGCTTCTGGTGAGATGGAAGCATCAGAAAAGCTGGTTGAAGCTGCGAATCGTTTAGCTGAAGAGCCTAATGCGATATTATTGCGTTACTTGCAAACATTGACGGAAATCGCCGCCGAAAAAAGTTCGACTATTTTGTTCCCTATGCCAACTTCTATGATGGAGGGCCTCTTCAAGCCACCATCAAAAGGTAGTGAAGACAAAGACAAATAACTCGTTGTACATTTTGAACTAGGGCTTTTTACCAACTTCATCAATCACTGTGCGGTATTTGAGTGATTACTTTTAATTTACGGTTTTATCTTTAAGATTTCGGTGGAGCGATTTTTAGGCATAAATTTTAGCAACTGAACATCAATTATACTGTGTGGTTCGCTTTCTAAGCATTCAATTCATAAAGATAAAGTTTTTTGTTGACCGGATAAAATAATCCGCTACAGTACGCCTCGTTCACACAGCAATGTGGTGAGCAGATGGTGTCGCCATCGCATTATGCGTTGCCCTGGTGGTGAAATTGGTAGACACAAGGGATTTAAAATCCCTCGACTTTCGAGTCGTGCCGGTTCAAGTCCGGC